>DASPSE010000170.1:0-17080 GCA_035624085.1 Terriglobales bacterium | reverse complement strand
TTGCGCTGAAGCAAGAGAAAACTGCCTCGAATTCAGCGGCTTGCGGCGAGGTCTCTCCATGTTCAAAATTGCAACATGGAGTGATGCCGAATGCAGCAGGGCTGGTCGGGAAATGAATGGTCAACTCCCTGGTTTCCGGTTTTCAGTGCCACCAAAGTCCGGGCTACTCCAGGGAGGCTGGATTGAGAATGCTAACTCTTATCTTCTTGACAAAAACAGCATACCTGTTAAAGTGCGGCCAGTCGCCACAAACGTTGGCCCACAGGTGGTTTATCTATGAAGAACGTGTATGAGGTTCTGAGGCAAAAGGAACTTGAGCTGGCAAGGCTGGAAAAGGAAGTGGAAGCGCTGCGGGTAGCTGCGCCGCTGCTTTCGGATGACAAGGAGCTAGTCGCCGAGGCTACGAACAACAAGCCGACTTTGGCTACGCCTGCAACCCAGCAGCCCATTCGCATCCCGCAGCCGGCGGTTAATGCACCCCCGGTAGCGCGTGCTGCAGGATGGGAGGACACGGCCAAACGCTGGCCCTAGACACCCGGCACAAGTGCTGCAAAGAACAAGGCCGACTGGCGCTTGATGTCAGTCGGCCGGATCACCCCCAACGTTTTTAACCCTACGCGTAACAAATCTGGGAGAACAGCCACTCCCGAGGAACAGACTGAAACAGCAGGTCCTCTTTGGGCGCGCTAAACTCCGCTCCACATTCTGAGCACACGAACTCCCAGGTGGCTCCCTCCGATCCGGTAATCGCATGAAGGCTGTCCGGCGACTCATAGGTCACCACCAGCGCCCCGCAATTCGGCATAGGGCATGTCGCTCCGAAAGCTCTGAGATCGACTTCTTCTTTTTTCCACGCGCGCACCGCAAGTGCGATTTGTTCCCTATCCATGCGTGATTCGCTGTGATTCATTTTCATTGAAGTACCTCGTTTGCTCTCCGATTAGGAAGCCACAAGCCTTTCCAGCGCCGCTTTGTTCCGGATAAGAAGCGTCGAGCCGGTCACTTCGAGCACGCGCTGCTTCTTGAATTCGCTCAGTGTGCGAGTCACCGTTTCTCTCGAAGTGCCGATTAACTGCGCCATTTCTTCATGTGTCAAAGCCAGTTTCAGCCGGATCGAGCCATCTACTACACGCGCGTCGGTGGACCATTGGAGCAAAAGCCGGGCCAGTTTTTCGGATACCGAGTGGGACAAGCCGATGGAACGAATCACCTCATAGGCGGAGTGGCAGTCGCGGGCAACATGCTCCGCGGCACGCAGGCAGGCATCGGGATGCTGGTTCAGAAAGCGCAGGAAGTCGTCGCGGCGGATAAAAGCCAGCTGGGCCGGCTGCAAGGTTTCCACCGTGACTTCGTGTTGCCTACCGCTGATGCAGGCGTGCAAGCCGAGAATGGACCCCGGCTCGGCAATCTTCAGAATCATGCTCTTGCCTTCGGCGTTGGTAGTCGTCAGCTTGGCGCGTCCCTGGCAAAGAATGTAGACGCCGCGCGCATCTTGCCCTTCCAGAAAAACCACCGAGCCTTCCGGGAAGCAGCTGACATGCTTGATTTCGTCCAGGTCCTGAATCGCAGCCTGGGAAAGACCACAGAAAGAATTGTTGTTGCGCAGCTTGCATCCGACGCAGTTGTCGATAATCGGCAGGCCGTAAGGCGAGTGCGCGGTCCTCCTCTCGGGCGCTGGGCCAAAACTGTGCAGTTGCGTTCTGCTGATCGCGCTAACCATTGCAGTTGCCATCGTTGTTTCCTTTCGCCAAGAAGTTGTTCCACCCCACCTGAGTATGCTTCGACTTTATTCGCAGTCACGAACAGTGACCACTAGGAAAATCCCTAGTTTTTCGGCGGTTGACGCGAACGAGTCACCAAATGTGACTTTGGAGTGGAGGACCTGCGAATTGGAGGGATACGCAGCAAGAGCTCCCAGAAGTGAGGCTAAATCTGCGGAGCCGGAGGGTCAGTTCTGTCGTCCGGCTCTCAATTGAGGAGAAAAATACGGTGTTCCGGTTAAAACGCTGGTGATGGCAATCGGTAATTGTTCGTTGGTATAGACCTTTAATACATAGCCGTCGGCGCCCAAAGCCCGGGCTTTCTTCAAATAGGCAGATGACGACTGCACTGTCAGAAAAATGATCTTGGTTGAGATCCCCGACTCGCGAATTTTGGCAACGGCCTCAAACCCGGTCATTACCGGCATACTTATGTCGGAAACGATCAGATCCGGTTTCAGAGCTTTAGCGGCTTCCACCAGTTGCTGTCCATTTTCCACCGCCCCGATGATCTCGTAGTCGGCATCGAGCAGGGCCCGGAGTTCCTGCAGCATTTCTGCATGATCGTCAGCCAACAGAATGCGTTTCCGGCTCATGGCTTCCGCTGTAATCTCAGCCCCAGGTTGTGCACTTCCAGCCATCAGTAAAGCTCAAGGCGCCCGGTTGTTACTGCCGCTTGTGTTCGGGCGCCAAGGACAGAATAAGTAATGTTTAGGAGAGTGTGCGACTAGGGTATACCCTAGTTCTTCAGCTTGGGATAAGGCCTTGCTGGAGAGCAACTTTGGTCAGTTCGGCGACGCTCTTGACGCCCAGTTTGGCCATGATGCGAGCCCGGTGGAACTCCACAGTTTTCACCGACACGTGAATCACCTCGGCGATTTCTTTATTGCCGCGCCCTTCGATGATCAGCTGCAGAATCTCCCGCTGGCGGTCGGTAAGTCCTTCGGTTTCCTCACTGAGTTCCCCTTCGCGGTTCCACAAGCGGGCGATGACCTCTTCACCAAAAGCCGGGGTGATGTACGTCTTGCCGCGTACAACGGTCCCGATTGCTTGTTGCAATTCCTCCGTAGCTCCGGATTTGAGCACGTAACCCGAAGCTCCCAGCCTCAGGGCGTGCTTCAGATACGCCGGATTGAGGTGCTGGCTGAGGAAGATCAATTTGGTGTGTGGCAGGTTCTTCTTGATCTGTTTGGCTGCCTCGAAGCCATTGAGCAACGGCATGCTGATATCAACGATGACCAGATCCGGCTTGAGGCGCTCAGCGGCCTGCACCAAAGCACGGCCATCCTTAGCCAAGCCAACAATTTCATGTTGGCCCTGCAACGCTGAACGCAGGCCGTCGAGAATCAGCGCATGGTCGTCGCCCAGCAGTATCTTCAGCTTCATAGTCAGTAAAGTTGACAGCAGTGTATTATGCAGTGTAAACCCCCTGCCGCTTCTTTCGGGAGGTGTCATTTGGATCCCGGACCGCCCAGTCACAGCCCGCACCTGGCCAGCGCAAGCCATGCGCTGGAAAAACGATCCCTCTTATGGTCCATCGTCGGACTTGGCATGTTGCTGGCTGTCGGCCTGATTGCCGCCTATACTTTGCGCCAGGTTGACGAGTCGGATTTCTGGGTGGACCACACGCGAGAGGTCATCAACGCTAATCAACAACTCTTGTCGGACGTAACGGACGCTCAATCCGCCGAGCGCGGGTACATCATTACCGGCGACGAAGGATACTTGGAACAATATCAATCCGCATCGGCACATATTCCGCAAAGTGCTGAAACCGTGCAGCAGCTCGTGGCGGACAATCCGGGGCAACAGAAAAGGGTGAAGAGCCTGCAGAGCCTTATTGAGGAAAGACTGGTAGTCCTTAATGACGCCTTGCGACACAGAAGAGAATTGGGATTCGATGCGGCGCGGGCAGTTGTTCTGGCAGGGCAAAGCCGCGCAGCGATGAAGCAGATTCAAGATGCCAGTCAGGAAATAGAAGCCGAGGAAAACCGCCTGTTACAGGAACGCACGCACACCCGTCAGGTCCGGCTGCGTGATGGTTTCATTGCTACGTTGGCCGCCGCTGTAGTCGCACTCGTGGCTTTCATCTTTGCTCCGATCGACGTGCGCCGGGCCGTGCGACAGCGCAACGTCGCGCAGCAGGATAAAGAACAGAGCGCAGCAACGGCGAGAGCCTTGTTTCAGGCCGCGGCGCAGGCCATCTTCGTTGTGGACCAGAGTGGCCGGATCGTGATGGCAAATCCCGCCACCGAAAAAATGCTGGGCTACGCAGAAAGCGAATTAATCGGACAATCGGTCGAGTTATTGGTACCGGAGAGCTTGCGAAGCGGGCACATAAGTCACCGGACCGGATATTTCCGCCATCCGCAAACCCGGCCCATGGGTTTCGGGTTTGATCTGCAAGCAAGAAAGAAAGACGGAAGCGTCGTCGACGTCGAAATCGGTCTAAGCTACATCCAATCGGCAGCGGGAACATTAGCTGTCGCCTTTTTATCCGACATTTCCAAGCGCAAAGCGGATGAGCAGGCAATCCGCCAACAGCGGGAAGACCTGCGCCTCCTTGCTGGCAGATTGATGACCGCCCAGGACGATGAGCGCCGCCGCATTGCTAGAGATTTGCACGACGATCTCAGCCAGAAACTCGCCTATCTGGCGATGGACATCGGCAAGCTCGCAACCAAACCGTCCTCCCAGGAGTTTCTTGAGGATCTCCGGATTATGCAACGGCGGGCGGCCGACGCCGCGGAGAGCGTGCGCCACATCTCGCACCAGCTGCATCCTTCGATTCTTGACGACATTGGGCTGGAGGCGGCGCTGGAGCAGTACTGCGAAGAATTCGAGGAGCGCTCAGGGATTCGCACCCGCTTCAGCAGCCGGAACATTCCCGATCCACTGCCGCCCGAAGTCGCGAGCAGCATGTATCACATCTTCCAGGAGAGCCTGCGCAACGTATCCAAACACTCGGAAGCGGAAGAGGTGTTCGTAACGCTGGAATTTGTTTACGGCGTACTTCGCCTGGCCGTGAAAGATCAAGGTGTAGGCCTCCCGGCCGGGCTCAAAACCGGCGCAGGCATCGGAATCGTGGGGATGAGAGAGCGAGCCCACCTGGTGAACGGTACGGTCTCTATAGAATCGCAAGTTGGCGAGGGCACAGAGGTGACTGTGGCCGTGCCGCTGACGAGCGTGGGATAGTGGCGTGGTCGCAGCGCGCCAATCGGCTGGGAAGAGTTACCGGCAGCGCGGCGGGAGACTAAAGTCCACGGCCCTTCGACTACGCTCAGGGTAAAACCCAGCCGTGGGTGAAAAGCAAGGAAGTGACAAGCCCGGGCGGGAGCATAAGAAGGTTCTTACATGCACAGAGAGCCTCGCCCACATCTGTCTTCCATTCGGCCGAATCGGAATCCTGGCAGCTTCCCTTACTTTTCGCTTATGCAGTACTCGGCGAAAAGCTTGCCGCCACTCTCGGGATTCGCCGACTGCGGATACAGATCCACGTTGGCGCAATCATAATAGCCATGGTTCTTGGGAAGCCGGACCATCCAATACGTTCCTGGTGGCGGAGTCGTGCAGTTGGGAGCGCCCTTGGTGCACTGCAGTTCGTACGATTTTCCTGACTCCTGAATAGTCACCAGTATCACATCACCGCTGACCGACGTCTCCTTTACCGTAATCTGCGATTTCTCAATGGCCAAAAGCTGTACTGCCATAAGCAGAGCGAATAGAAGAGCGAGTTTCTTCATACGTCCCTCCCCGTTCTGATCCAGAACCACAAGCTAATTATTGATTCGTCATGGTTTCTCCGCTGTGACTCGGGTCACAGCCATGGTAATCACCGGGCACTTACCTCTGTCACTTTGGCGTGCCGTCAATCACAGGCGGTAGTGACAAAGGGCACAGCAGAAATGCATGAAGAGAACGAAGATACCAAAGTAAGCGGAAAGAGTAGGGGTGTGTCCTATGAAGAAGATTTTGATCTTAGGCGCTGCCGGCCGTGACTTTCATAACTTCAACGTGGTCTTTCGTAACGATCTTGATTATCAAGTGGTTGCATTCACGGCCACGCAGATTCCGGACATCGCCGGACGCCGTTACCCCAACGAACTGGCAGGTCGCTTATATCCGGACGGCATTCCCATCTTCGAAGAGAAAGACTTGGAGAAGTTGATCACCGAAAATGAGATCAATGTGGTGGTCTTCTCCTACAGCGACATTTCTCACCAGAACCTGATGCATCTTGCCTCGCGTGCACTGGCGACAGGAGCCGATTTCTGGCTGCTGGGAACCGAGCACACGCAAGTCGAGTCACATGTTCCGGTGATTTCAGTTTGTGCAGTGCGCACGGGGTGCGGCAAGAGTCCGGTTTCCCGCTTGGTAGCTGCAGAGCTGCGGCGGCACGGCCGCAGGCCGGTGGTGATACGCCATCCCATGCCTTATGGAGATCTGGCGGCACAGGCGGTCCAGCGCTTTGCCACCATGGAGGATCTCGACATCCAGCAATGCACCATCGAGGAACGGGAAGAGTATGAGCCGCACATACGCCAAGGCACGGTCGTGTACGCGGGCGTGGATTACGAAAAAATCCTGCGGCGGGCCGAGCAGGAAGCGGATGTGATTCTGTGGGACGGAGGCAACAATGACACTCCGTTCTACAAGTCAGACCTTGAGATTGTCGTCGTAGATCCGCACCGCCCCGGCCATGAGCTCGCCTACTATCCCGGGGAGGTGAACCTGAGACGGGCCGACGTCGTAGTCATCAACAAGGTGGATACGGCCGAACAGCGTGACATTGAGACGGTTCGGCAAAACATAAAGATTAATAATCCCACGGCCGCAGTTTTCGAGATGGCCTGCCGTGTCACTCTCGCTGTGCCCGAGTCCGTGAAGGGTAAGCGCGTGTTGGTGGTGGAAGATGGGCCCACCCTCACCCACGGCGAGATGCCTTACGGTGCTGGCGCGGTGGCGGCGCGGCAATACGGGGCAGCCGAACTGGTGGATCCGCGTCCGTACGCGGTCGGGTCGATCCACAACACCTACGAGCGATATCCGCACCTGACCAGCCTTTTGCCGGCCATGGGTTACAGCGCCATGCAGCGGCACGAGCTCGAAGAAACGATTCGCCGCACGCCCTGTGACCTGGTCGTGATTGCCACCCCCATCGACCTTACTCGAGTCATCAACATTGACAAGCCGAGTCTGCGCGTCACCTATGAAGTCGAAGAACTCACCAAGCCGGGTTTGACCGAAGTGCTGGCGAAGTTTGCTCACGAGCACGAGCCAGATTTTGCAGGAGCCGGAATATGAACGGCAAAGACTTTCTCTCCATCAAGGATTTCTCGCCTTCCGAGATTCAGTACCTGCTGATCCTGGGCCGGCAGATGAAGACCCACCCGACGACCTACAGCGACGCGCTCAAGCGAAAGACGCTCGCCATGATTTTCGAGAAGCCGTCGCTGCGCACGCGCGTGAGCTTTGACGTGGGAATTCAGCAGCTCGGGGGCTTTTCTGTTTATCTTTCCCCCGCAGAAATCAACCTCGGCAAGCGCGAGTGCGTCTACGACGTGGCCAAGAATCTAGAAAGAATGGTGCAGGGCATCATGATCCGCACCTTTGCTCACGAGATCGCCGAGCAGATGGCGCAGTACGCCAGCATTCCGGTCATTAACGGACTCACCGATTACAGCCATCCCTGTCAGGCGATGGCGGATTACCTCACCATCTGGGAGGCCAAGAGCAATCTGGAAGGCCTGAAGGTCGCATTCGTCGGGGATGGTAACAATGTCGCACATTCTCTGCTTTTCGCCGGTGCTCAACTCGGCGTACACGTGTGGGTGGCAACGCCGCCGGGCTACGAACCTAAGGCAGAGGCGGTCGAATGGGCTCGCGAGCGTGGCACAGAGACAGGTGGCAGTTGCCATCTGACCCATGATCCGCTGGAAGCGGTCTCCGGAGCTGACGTGGTTTACACCGACGTGTGGGCGAGCATGGGCAAAGAAGCCGAAGTGGAGGAACGCAGTCAGATCTTCCGCTGCTATCAGGTCAATGCGCCGCTTTTCCGCCGGGCCAAGCGCGATGCTATTTTTCTTCACTGCCTGCCGGCGCACAGAGGAGAAGAAGTAACGAACGAGGTGATTGACTCGCCACGATCTCGGGTCTTTCAGCAGGCCGAGAACCGGCTGCACGTACAAAAAGCCATCATGCTGGAACTGATGAAAGGCGAGTTCGTGAAGTTGCCGGGATTGGTCGAACTGCAAGAGTTGGTGCATGTGTAGGAGAGAGTGCTCAGTGATGAGTGGTCAGTTGTCAGCTCTGACTGGCCACTAGCCACTGACCACTAGCCACTAGCTATGAAAACGATCCTTCTAGCCATTGGCGGTAACTCGCTCATCCGCGCGGGTGAGAGGGGCAGTATTGCGCAACAGATGGCCAATGCGCGCCGCACGGCAGTGGAGATCGCCGGTCTTTGCAAAGCGGGTTACCGGATTCTTTTGACACACGGCAACGGTCCGCAGGTGGGGGCTGCGCTGCTCCGTTCGGAGCGCGGAGCCAGCCAGGTTCCGGGCCATTCGCTGGATGTGTGCGATGCCTCCACGCAAGGTGAAATCGGCTACATCCTGCAGCAAGCATTGGAAAGCGAATTGAGGATCGTAGGCCTTCGCACGCCCGTGGTAACGGTTGTCACGCAAAGTGTCGTTTCGCCGGACGATCCGGCGATGCAACACCCGACGAAACCGATTGGCCCCTTCTATTCGCGCGCCGATGCCGAGGAACGCAGGCGCCAGTTCGGATGGGAAATTGTGGAAGACGCATCCCGAGGGTATCGGCGCGTAGTGCCGTCGCCCGAGCCAATCGAAATTGTCGAACTGGAGGTCATTCAGGACCTTGTTGAACACGGCGTCCTGGTCATTGCCTGCGGCGGAGGTGGAATCCCGGTGATTTGGAAGGACGGCAAGCTGCAAGGCGTCGAAGCCGTCATCGACAAGGATCGCGCTTCTGCGCTGCTGGCCGCAAGGCTTGGCGTTGATTTGTTTGTGATCTCCACCGATACGGATTACGTGTACCTGGACTACAAGAAGCCGGCGCAGCAACCGCTAAAAGAAGTTGGGGCACCCGAGTTGCAGAAGTACCTGGAGGCGGGCCATTTCCCTCCCGGAAACATGGGACCGAAGATAGAATCTGTGTTGCGCTTCCTGCGGAATGGCGGGAAGGAAGCCATCATCACTTCCTGCGAGAACCTGCGTGACGCCGTTGGTGGATCAGCCGGCACGCATATTTTCGCGAACGAAGAAAGAGTAAGAGTGGCGCTGGATTACCAGCTTGAACTTCCGGTCGGAGGGCGCTGACTATGCCGGAATCAAATGCCGCAGTGCAGAATCTCGAGCAAACTCAGGGCTCAGAGTTCGGGCTGGGCGCCGAGAAGAAACTACGGCACGTCGTCGAATCCCAGCAGTTCACGGTTCCTGTGCTCATGGAGCTTTTCGATCGCTCGCGCGGTATGGAGCGGGTAGTGGCGCGCGGCGGCTCGCTTGATTATCAGAACCGGATTATGGCGACGCTGTTTTATGCGCCATCTACCCGCACTCGGTTCTGTTTCGAAGCTGCCATGCAACGGCTGGGCGGAAGAGTCTTATCCACCGAACATGCCCGTGCTTTCTCGTCGGCGGTGGAAGGGGAGCAAGTCGAAGACACAATCCGCATCATTGCCGGCTACGCGGATGTCATCGTGGTCCGTCACCATGAGGAGGGTGGAGCCAAGCGTGCTGCTCAAGTGTCGCCCGTGCCGGTGGTCAACGCCGGAGATGGCGAGGGCGGGCAACATCCCACTCAGGCCTTGCTAGACCTGTACACCATTTACCGGGAGCGCCCGCTCAATGGGCTGAGCGTCGCCATCGTCGGCGAGCTGGACAAAGGACGAACTGCGCGCTCACTGGCATATCTGCTTGCCAAATTCGAGCGCGTCAAGCTGTACTTTGTCAGTCCGCCCGAATTGCAAATGAGGCCTGACATCCTGGCCTATCTCGATGAGCACGGTGTTCACTACGAACTGGAGCCGGAGATCGAGCGCGTGCTCGGCGAAGCGGATGTAATTTATCAGACGCGGATTCGGCCGGAGCGCGTGGGCAGCACGGAAAGTCTTAAGAAGTATGCCATCGATTCGGCTGCAGTCCGCCGGATGAAGCCAGACGCACTGATTCTTCATCCGCTGCCCCGCACCGTCGAGCTCGACAAATCGGTGGACGATGATCCCAGGGCACTTTATTTCCGCCAGGCGAGAAATGGGCTGTACGTGCGCATGGCGCTGCTCACGATGGTTTTGGAGTAGCAGGAAATCAGTAACGGTGGCTAGGGGCTAGTAGCTAGCAGCTAGCAGCTAGCAGCCTTTGATCTTCCTAGCCACCAGCTACCAACTACTAGCGACTTTGCGAAAGGACCGCCGATGCCTACAGAATTACTGACCGAGCCAAGACTAAAGACTCAAGATCTTATTGAGCTCGAAAATCAGTATGGAGCTCACAACTACCGTCCGCTTGATGTCGTGATTGAGCGCGCCGAAGGCGTGTGGGTTTATGACGTCGAAGGCAAGCGCTATCTCGATTGTTTGGCCGCGTACTCGGCCGTCAATCAAGGCCACTGCCACCCCAAGATTTTGCAAGTCCTCATCGAACAGGCCAGCAAGGTCACGCTCACGTCGCGGGCGTTCCGCAACGATCAGTTGGGGCTGCTGTATAAAGACCTTCACGACCTGACCGGCTTCGACATGGCATTGCCGATGAACTCCGGCGCCGAAGCGGTGGAAACCGCCGTCAAGACCGCCCGCAAGTGGGGTTACAAAGTCAAAGGAATTCCGGATGGTGAAGCCGAGATCATCGTCTGCGCCAACAATTTTCACGGACGCACGGTCACCATGGTGAGCTGTTCAACCGACGAACAGTACCGCGACGGCTTCGGCCCGTTTACACCGGGTTTCAAGGTGATTCCATTCGGCGATCTTCAGGCTTTGCGCGGCGCGATCACGCCGAACACCTGTGCGTTCCTGGTTGAGCCGATTCAAGGCGAGGCTGGGATTGTCGTCCCGCCTGCAGGATTTCTCAAGCAAGCCGCCGAGCTCTGCCGCAGGAACCGCGTTCTGCTGATGATCGACGAAATCCAGTCGGGCCTGGGGCGCACCGGCAAGTTGTTCGCTTACATGCATGAGGAGATCAGGCCTGATGTCTTGATTGTGGGCAAAGCCCTCGCTGGCGGATTTTATCCCGTCTCGGCGGTACTAGCTTCGCGCGAAATTCTTGGCGTGTACAAGCCGGGTGATCACGGCAGCACCTTCGGCGGCAATCCGTTAGGCTGCGCCATCGCGCGTACAGCGCTGCGCGTTCTGATCGAAGAAAAGATGGTGGAGCGGTCCGCCGAACTTGGAATGTACTTTTTGACGCTGCTCCAGACCCTGCGCAGCCCCGACGTGAAGGAAATTCGCGGTCTGGGCCTGTGGATTGGAATTGAGTTGCATAGCCTGGCCCGGCCGTACTGTGAAGCGCTCAAGGAAGAAGGAATTCTTTGTAAGGAAACTCACGACAAAGTGGTCCGCATCGCGCCGCCCCTGGTGATCAAACGCGAGGAGATCGACTGGGCGTTCGAGCGGATCAGGAAAGTGATTGAGAAGCGATAGAGATTTGTTGTCATCCCGGGTGAAACAAGGGATCTGCAGTTCGGAGAGTGTGAAAACAGCAGATTCCTCATCGCTTCGCTCCTCGGAATGACACGAAAGTAAGACCTTTTTTGAGGAGGAATCATGGCAATTTCGAAGAAAGACGCGTTGGATTATCACGCATTACCCAAGCCCGGAAAGACTGAAATCTCACCCACCAAGCCCTGCCGGACACAACGTGATTTGAGCATGGCCTACACTCCCGGCGTCGCCGAAGCTTGCCTGGAGATCAAGAACAACGCTCATGATGCGTTCAAGTACACCGGACGCGGCAACTTGGTGGCTGTGGTCACCAACGGCACCGCGGTGCTGGGTCTGGGAGACATCGGCGCCATTGCGGGCAAACCCGTCATGGAAGGCAAATCGGTGCTGTTCAAGCGCTTTGCTGATGTCAATGTTTTTGACATTGAGGTCGACAGCCACAATCCGGATGACGTCATCAAGGTCTGCCAATTGCTGGAGCCGACTTTCGGCGGCATCAATCTTGAAGACATCAAGGCGCCGGAGTGCTTCTACATCGAAGAAACATTGAAGAAGACGATGAAGATCCCGGTTTTCCACGACGATCAGCACGGCACCGCCATCATCACTGGCGCCGCGCTGCTTAACGCCTTGGAAGTCGTTGGCAAAGACATCAGCAAAATTAAAGTTGTCTTCAACGGCGCTGGCGCCTCCGGCATCGCCTCGGCGGAGCATTACGTTCGCTTGGGCGTCAAGCTGGAGAATATCTTCATGTGCGACACCAAGGGTTTGATCTACAAGGGCCGTACCGACGGCATGAATCCCTACAAGCAGCGTTTTGCGCAGCAGACCAGTTTCCGCACCTTGGCGGAAGTGGTCGATGGCGCAGACCTGCTGGTGGGCCTTTCGGTGAAGGGCGCATTCACACCGGAGATGATTCGCAGCATGGCGCCGAAGCCAATCGTGATCGCCATGGCCAACCCGGACCCGGAGATCACTTACGACGAGGCTCGAGCTGTGCGCAAGGACATTTTGATGTGTACCGGCCGTTCCGATTATCCAAACCAGGTGAACAACGTTCTAGGTTTCCCGTTCATCTTCCGCGGCGCGCTGGATGTGCATGCCACGGCTATCAATGAGGAGATGAAGATGGCTGCTTCGTACGCGCTGGCAGCCCTCGCCAAGGAAGATGTGCCCGACTCGGTTTGCCGGGCCTACGGCGTGCAGCGCTTTGCGTTTGGGCCGGATTACATCATTCCCACTCCATTCGATCCCCGTGTCCTGGTATGGGAAGCCTCGGCAGTAGCCAAGGCCGCGATGGACACGGGCGTAGCTCTGGAGCCTGTGGACATCAACGAATATCGCGAGCAACTGGAGAAGCGGCTCGGCAAGGCGCACGAGGTCATGCGCATTGTGATTCACAAGGCGCAGGCCAAGCCCAAGCGAGTCGTTTTCCCGGAGGGCGATAACGATAAAGTGCTTCGCGCCTCCCGTATTCTCGTGGAAGATAAAATTGCGCGGCCGATTTTGTTGGGCAACGAGACCACCATTCGTGCGCGAGCGTCAGAGCTTGGCGTCCCTCTGAATGGATTGGATATTGTGGATACGAGAACTTCTGCCTGGCGCGAAGTTTACACGCAGGAGTTCTATTGGCTGCGCCAGCGCCGCGGTGTAACCCTGACCGAAGCGCGGGAGTTGATCGACAACCGCAACATCTTCGGTTCCCTCATGGTTCACATGGGCGACGCCGATGCGCTGGTCTCGGGAGTGACGCAGCATTATCCCGATACCATTCGACCAGCGTTGCAAGTCATCAAGGTGCGTGAGGGGGTACACAGGGTTTCCGGACTTTATGTACTGATCACGCGAAAGGGCGATCTGCTTTTCCTGGCAGATTGCACCGTGAACATCGAGCCGACAGCCGAGGATCTGGCGGAGATCGCGCTCTGCGCCGCTGACGCGGCTCGCCGTTTCGACGTCACGCCACGTGTCGCGATGTTGTCTTTCTCCAACTTTGGCAGCACGAATCATCCGCTCTGCGAGAAGGTGCGTCGCGCTACCGAAGTGGTAAAACAACGCGATCCTTCACTCATCATCGACGGCGAGGTGATGGCAGATACGGCTGTCGTGCCCGAAATCATGGAGAAGGATTATCCATTCTCCGCGCTCAAGGGCAATGCCAATGTGCTGATCTTCCCCGACCTCGATTCTGCCAATACCGCATACAAGCTGCTGATGCGGGTCGGCGAAGCGGAAGCTATCGGGCCCATCGTTATGGGACTCAACAAGCCTGCTTATGTGCTGGCGCGCGGCGCTGAGGTGGAGGAGATCGTGAACATGACAGCCCTGGCTGTAGTGGACGCGGAAGAGAGTCATCCAAAGGTGGTTCAGGAAGCCGGCAAGATCTTTGTATCGGCAGATTGATTGTTAAACGAACCGGCCGGAGGCTCGTCTTCGACGAGCCTCCGGTTTCTTATTTTGCAGATGATCCCCCGTGCGGAGGGATCACCGGCAGCACAATTTGGGATGGATGCTGCGCGTCGTGGTAAATGGTGTTGACCGCAGTCGCCCAGCGTCGGTTGTCGTTCAAAGGTTCGCCGGTGTTTGGATTCACATCGAAGCGAGGGAAATTGCTGCTGGAGATGTCCACCCGAATGCGATGGCCTTTGACAAAAATCAACGAGGTCGGATACATCTCGATAGTGAACGCATAAACTTCTCCCGGCTTCATCAGCTCAGCATGCTCCAGCGAGTCGCGATAGCGGGCCCGCACAATGCTGTCGCCCACATTCAAGTCGGCTCCGGCCGGGAAATCCTGGTTCGGAGGATAAACGTCGACTAATTTGGCTGTGAAGTCGGTGTCCGGCGCGTTCGACGAGGCCCACAATCTCACGATCAGACGGCCCGTCACCTCAAGGTCTTCTTTTAGCGGTTCAGTTTGGAATACCAGAACATCATTACGGGCTGATAACGGACGTGTATCATCGCAGGTCCATATTTCCGTTCGGCACCGCTGGTCGTACGCGCCTTGCTCCATCAGATTTTCTGAATCACTTGCGCGCTCGATGGAGTTGTGATGCGATGACGGCGCATTGTGCGAAGAGATATTCCCTCCGAGTGTCGGGACGGGATGCCGCGGATCAAATTCATACGACGTGGCCACTTCACCCAGGGGTTTCTGGGCCGACAGCACTCCGTTCGCGTGCAGATAATACGGCGTTGCTACGGCCCGCGCGAGCGGCCATTCATTTTCATCCCGCCAATGGCCTCCGACGAAAATCCGCCCTTCGGAAGTTTTGTGGGCATCCCCTCCGCCCATGACGAAGATTCGCACCGGCGGCTCGCGCTCCACGCCATTGTCAATTCCTTTGAGCCAGTGGTCGAACCAGCGCAACTGAAACTCGTTGAAGTTAATCGCGCCCTCCGGCCCGAACTCCGCCTCACCGGCATAGCTGCGCGTTCGGCCTCCGTGCGTCCACGGGCCCATAATCAGCCGCTGCAAGCTCTTTTTCTTCTTGCTGAGCGTCACGTAATTCAGGTTTGCCACCTGCGAGCCCCACGAGTCGTACCAGCCGCCCAGGTGATAAACGGGAATGTCCTTATACTCCGCCACGTGCTCAACCACGTCCGCGCCCGCATCTTTCCAGAAATTGTCGTAGTCGCCGTGCGACATGGCTTCGATCAGCCAGTTCTCGTATTCGGGGTTGAGCTTGAGCGGCGTCATTCCCGGGCGCAAGGGCATACCTCTCGCGTACTCGCGGACTTGTTCCCCGAGTTTGAGCAGCGCTTCTCTAGTTTGGGGGTCGCGAGCCGCCCTGCTTCCATTCGGACCGCCGATGTTGAAAATCCAGTTCATCCAGCGCAATTCGAAGGCGCCGTTATGTCGAACGCCGTACCGGCCGAAGTCTGACATCGCATCCGCCGGAATCATCGTCTTGAGGTATGGCGGGTTGGAGAGCGCCAGCGCATGCTGCGTACCGCCAGGGTAAGAGGTTCCGACAGTTCCGATGCTGCCGTCAGACCAAGGCCGCTCCCCAATCCACTTCGCAGTGTCATAGCCGTCGTTGCCATCGTCGCGAAACGGACGCCAAATGCCTTCGGAGTCGTAGCGGCCACGAACATCCTGGCCGATCGCAATGTAACCGCGCGGAACGAAAAATTCCGCCCAATGTTCCGCCGTGTCCTTGCCGTAAGGCGTGCGCTCCAGAATGACCGGAAATTTACCTTCTGCCGCTTGACCGTTGAGCGCGGGACGGTAGATGTCGCACGCCAGCTTCACGCCATCGCGCGTGGGAATCATCACGTTCTTGGAAACGGTAATGCCGTACTTGGGCTGGCTCCCGGGCGTAGTTCGATTCGGCGACTGCGAGCGCGCAAAAAGGGCGCAGGCACATATCACCGCCGCGAGTGCAGTAAGTTTGCAATTCACACCGGGCTTGGCAAAACAGAAGGCAGTTCGTCTTCTCATAAAGTCCATTGGCGTGGGGGCGCACTGATGGGAACGGCTGCGGCCCAAGAAACGATACACCATTACATTTCGTCATCACAAAAATTTGAAGTTTTGGGGATGGTTCCGAAACTATACTTTTTCGGCTTTCTCGTAGATGACCAGTTCGCCTTGGCCGCGCAGCTCGTCGGGATGGTAGCACGGAATCGGCAATTCCAGTTCTTTGAACTCAACTGGCGCAATCTTTTTGTCGACAACTCCCAGCGCGACAGCAACACCGTAGATGATGGCTTCTGGACGCGGCGGGCAGCCGGGAATGTAGTAGCTTACCGGAATGATCTTCTCCACCGGGCCAATGACCGAGTAGCTGTCGAACCAGACGCCCCCGCCGCAGGCGCATGAGCCAATCGCGAAAACGAGCTTGGGAGCCGGCATAGCTTCGTAGGCGCGCTTGAGCGCCTGAGCCGTAGACCGCATGGCCGGGCCCTGGCATAGCATGACGTCGGCATGACGGGGCGAGCCGACCAGCTTCATGCCGAAGCGCTCGGCATCGTAATAAGGCGTGAGCGCGTTGAGCACCTCGATGTCGCAGCCGTTGCAGCCGCCGCTGTTGGCGTGGTAGACCCACAGCGACCGTCCGAACATTTTCTGGCAGAGGTTCTTCAACATAGCTCAGTCCAATTCGATCTCGACATCGTCCACTACCGGCTCACCCTCCAAACGCGCTTGTGCGCGGAAGATCCAGCGCTCGTTTTGCAAGTCGTCAAAGCGGTACCCCTTCATCTTGAGCTCTTCCAGGACGGACGGCGCTTTGAAGCAGCGCCCGCAGCGCTGGCATGTGCTCATGAACAGCTCCAGGCGTTGCCCGAGGTCGCCGATCTTGTTGGTAGCGCTGTCGAACTCCCGGCTCATGGTGATGGCTTTTTCTGGGCAGACTTCGGCACAGCGCCCGCAGTAGGTGCAGCGGCGGCCCAGGTACTTCAGAATGCGAATCTCCTGGCAAACATCGAATACCAGAATTTCGCGCGCCGGACAGTTGTTGGCACAGCCGGCACAGCCGATGCACTTGGCAGCATCGAAGATCGGACGCCCGCGGAACTGCTCAGGCGGCGGCTGCGGCTCGGCGGGATACGGCAGCGTGACCCGCCCAGCCTTCAGGCAAATCATGGTTTCTTCGAGTTTGCTCAGCAGCGACACAGTTCAAAATCCATA
>DASPSE010000168.1:0-5369 GCA_035624085.1 Terriglobales bacterium | reverse complement strand
GCAAAAACCGCGATAATGAGATTGTTAACGCCATGCAGCGACAACGAAGCGTTTTCCACGCTGCCCGGTACGCCGGCCCACGCTGCCAGGTAAATCACGGCCACCGGGATCAGCAAACTCAAGGGTTGCCATGCCAGCGGCAGCCCGGCGCCATACTGGAACAGCTGGAATGCCAGCACTGTCAATAGAACGGAGGGATAAAGAAACTGGCGATAGCCGGTGATCTTCGCCGCAAAGTAGTAGCAGGGCGCGAAGGCCGCCAGCAGGACCGCAGCCAGCACAGGGTGAGCGGCGAGAAATCCTCTCGCCCCTACCAGCAACAATGCGACGAACAGAATCGCCAGCAGGTGGCCAACTTGAATTACACGCTTACTAGGCATATGTCACCTCGCGGGCCGCGGGCGTAGTGAAATACTCACGCACCAGCCACTCTGCCGCTTGCGGCACGGCACGGCTCACTGCTTCCGACAAGCCCGCACACACTTCTTCCGGCAGCGGCCCGGTCTGGCAAGCCAGCACCCGCACTTCGACTCCACAAGTTTCCTGCAGTTCCCGGAGCAGGTTGGAAGTGGGTAGCTGGTGGAGCGAAAAATCGTCCAGCTTGGCCAGGGGGATTTCGGCGGGATTGATCTCAAACACCTCGCCCGGATTACGTCCAGCATCGATCGCGTCCAGGATGATCAAGCGCTGCGGACGAACGGGACTCAAGCAGAGAGTGAACAGCAGCTTGCGCACGCCGGTGCCAACGTCGAGCAGGCAGACAGCTTCGGGTACCTGGTAGTGTGCGTCAACATAGTCAACCACTGCGCACCCGAAGCCGTCGTCCCCGAACAGAGTGTTGCCGCAGCCGAGCACCAGCGTCGGCTTCGAGCAAAAGTCGGGGAGATCGGATTGCTCGATCTCCCGCATGGTTTCTCCTTATCGCCGCCGTTCAGTTGGCCAGCGAGTCGAGCAACTTCCCATCCGCGTCGAGAATATCCAGCTTGACCGACAGCTTCCCATCCAACCGGTGAGTTGCGCAGGAGAAGCATGGATCATAGGCGCGGATCGACATCTCTACCGTGTTCAACACTCCCTGGTCGTACTTGCCGTCATGGATAAAACTCTTGGCGGCCTGTGTGACCGACATATTGATAGGAGCGTTGTTGTGAGTGGTGCCGACGATCAGGTTCACGTTGGTTATGATTCCGTCGGCATCGGTCTCGTAATCGTGGATCAACGTGCCGCGCGGCGCTTCGGTGCAACCCACACCGCGGGCGGCGCGAGGAGTCACTTTCACCCGCGTTTCCGTACTCGTGATCTCCGGATCATCGAGCAGGCGGATAGCATTCTCCGCGTTGTAGAGCAGCTCAATCAGGCGCGCCCAGTGATAGAGCAGGGTGAGCTGAGCGGGCCGGCCAAATTTCTGCCGGAACTCTTCCAGTTCAGCCTGAGCCAGCGGCGTGTCGATGAAGTCGCAGACGTTGATCCGGGCCAATGTATTGGCGCGGTACACGCCCTTCGGATGGTCGGCATCGAGAGAGAAGCCATCGCCCCATTGCTTGGCATATGGGAACTTCAGGTAGCTCCATGGCTCAATGTGCTCGGCAATGAACTCCGTATAGCGATCGTACGGAAAGTCCTGGTACGAGCCACTGGGTGTCATCAACCGAAGCTTGCCGTCGTACAGGTTGAGCGCGCCGTTTTCCTTGACCGTGCCGAGGAAGCCGGTGGTAATCACTCCCAGCGATTTCACCACGTCAAGGTACTTGGGGAAGACGCTCTCTTTCGCGAAAGCGATGGAGAACTTGGCGAGCTCCAGGGCTTCGTCGGCCTGCTTGCGCAACTGATCGCGCTCGGCGGGCGCAAGAGGTTTGCTGAATCCGCCGGGAACGGCTGCCTGTGGGTGAATGGCTTTGCCCGCCAGCACTTCCAGCATCTTGGCGCACATGTGCCGCACTTTCACCACACGTTTTGCAACGTCTGGCGCGGCTTGCAGCACGCCGATCACATTGCGCACCGAGTAAGGAGCATCCGGGCCGAGCAGGAAATCAGCGCCCGCCAGGAAGTAGAAGTGCAGGATGTGCTCTTCCATGTACGCGAGGCTGTTGCACAGCTCGCGCAACTTCTTCCCAGCCGGTGGCGGCTCAACTCCGAAGACCGCGTCGCAAGCCTTGGCCGAAGCCAGGTGATGCGACCACGGGCACACTCCGCAAATGCGCGGGGTGATGCGAGGGAGATCTTCGACCGGTTTGCCGATGCAAAAGCGTTCGAAGCCGCGCAGTTCAATGACGTTCACCCGGGCGGTGTCCACGTTGCCGGCATCGTTGAGCTGGATCGTCACTTTGGCGTGGCCCTCGATGCGGGTGACGGGTTGAATGACCAGTGTCTTGGTTGCCATGGATCACCTCCGGGGCGTTGGCCGCAGACGGCCAGCGCCAGCAAAACGGTTGAAAGTTGCAGCCCGATCCGGAATCTGCTTGGGATCGAGGCCGATGGTGGAGAGCGCGCCCATCATGTCCACCATGGGATTGGCTTTGTCCGACAGCGGGCCAAAGCAACCCTCGCAGGGCATGTAAGCGCGGATGCAGCGCGGCACGCCGTCACTGCCGCCGCAGCCGCCGCGCGTGGCTGGCCCAAGGCACAGGATGCCCTGCTCCATCAGACAGCGCATCTCGGTAAGCGGTGCTCCGGGCTTGAAATCCGGCGCATCCAGGCGGCGCTTGAGTATGGATACCGCCTTTTTCTCCCGCTTGGTGGGACACTCGTCGCATACGCTCTTGGTGGACAGAGCCGGCAGCGGCTTGCCTTCCAGGAGTGCGATCAGCGCATTCGCGACCATTTCCGGCGTGGTCGGGCAGCCGGGCAGGTACGCGTCCACCTTTACAACTTCGTGAACAGCGTAGACTCGATCAGTGAGAGCAGGAATTTGCTCGTGAGGCAGGCCGTTCTTTTCCGTGGTGACGCTGCCGCGATAGACCTTCTCGAGCATTTCTTCTGTGCTGAACTGGTTGGCCAGCGCAGGCACGCCGCCGAAACAAGCGCATGAACCCAGGGCAATCAGGATCTTGCACTTCTTGCGCATCTCTAGCGCCAGTTTCTTGTGCTCTTCACTGCGGATCCCTCCCGATATAAGCCCGACATCCGCCGCCGGGATTTCCATTTCTGCATTCTCGCCAGTCTGACCGAAGAGCTTGTGATCCATGATGACTGGCATGTGCACGATTTCTACTTGTTTGAGTACGTCGATGAGCGGTTCACCAATATCGAGGATGGTTACCTCGCAGCCTCCGCATATGGCGAACCACTCTTCGGCAAGTCGAGCTGCCATGCTGCACCTCCCTACCAAACTTGAATTAGTGCTGCTTCGTTCTTCTTACGATCTGTACTACTGCGTTCGATACGGACTTGGACCAAGCTTCCTTACCTGGTCCACCATCTCTGTAACCACCTGGGCAAAACGCTGGCCTTCGGAAGCCGAAACCCACTCCAAACGAAAGCGTTCCGGCTCCAATCCGAAATCCTCGAGCATCAGCTTGATGGCATCGGCACGCGAGCTGGCTCGCAGGTTGCCTTCCAAATAGTGGCAGTCGCCGGGATGACATCCCAGCATCAGCACGCCATCCGCACCTTTCGTCAGCGCCTCGATGACAAGATTGGGATGAACCATCCCGCTGCACTGCACACGAATGATGCGGATGTTCGGCGGGTACTGGACGCGCGATGTTCCGGCCAAATCTGCTCCGGCGTAGGCGCACCAATAGCAGCAGAAGGTCAGGATCAGCGGCTCAAAACCCGGATTGACCTGCTCGACTGAGCTCTCGGTAATTGTCTGAACGGCTCCCATAGCGTTATCCACTCACTTCCAGCGCGGCATGGATTTCGGCCAGCAATTGCTCCGGCCGGAAATGCCACACGAAGATGGCGTTCTTGGGGCAAGTAGCCTGGCATGTGCCACAGCCTTTGCAGATCGACTCGTTCACTTCGACGCGCTTCTTGGTCTCGCCATCGGTCTGGTATTCGACCAGAGTGATGGCTTTATATGGGCACGGATCCACGCAGTAGGCGCAGCCATCGCAGTTCTCGTTGACGACGTGCGATATTGTCGGTTCCAGATCGATTACGTCGCGCGACAGAATCGTAGCCGCGCGCGCGGCAGCTCCAGCGGCCTGCGCCAGGGCTTCGCGCAACCCCATCGGCGAATGTGCAGCACCGCACAGGAAAATTCCGTCGCTGGCAAAATCCACCGGACGCAGCTTGCGATGCGCTTCGAGGAAAAATCCCTCTTCCCCAAGAGGCACTTTAAGAAGCTGCGCCAACTCCTTGTTCTTAGGATTGGGCACAGTGGCCGCAGCCAGAACCACGGTGTCGGCTTCCAGCTCAATGGGAGTCTTCGTGAACTGGTCTTCCGTGGTCACACGCAGCCGTCCGTTGTGTGGTGTAACTTCCGGCAGCTGCTGATCGGGATAGCGGATGAACTTCACTCCCATCTCGCGGGCGCGGCGATACGAGCGTTCGCGCAAGCCATAAGTGCGGATGTCACGATAGAAAACGTAAACCTGGCTGACAGGATTCTGCTCCCGGATGCGCAACGCGGTCTTGATGCTTTCGGTGCAGCAATTGCGGCTGCAATAGGGCCGTTCAGAGTTGCGCGAACCAACACACTGAATGAACGCGACCGAGTCTGTCTTCAACTTCCCGGCCGACATCTGCGCTTCCACGTCATAGTTGCGCAGAACACGCGAATCCTGTCCGTAGAGGCATTCGGTGGGCAGGTAACGTTCGGCACCGGTGGCTACGATCACCACGCCATGATCGATCTCATGTTGCTGGCCATCTCGAATCGCGACGGTGGACTTGAAGTTGCCAAGCGATCCCGAGACTGCGGTGACCTGGCTGTTGAGGAAAAGTTTGATGTTGGGATGCGAGTGCGCGCGAGCCGTCAACTGCGCCAGCCGCAGTTGCGGATCCTCCTCGTCCCACAGCAGGAACCGCTGATCGCGGGCGTGCCCACCCAGCTCCTTGCTCTTTTCGACGAGATAAACCTGGAAACCCTGGTCCGCCAGTTCCAGTGATGCCGTGATTCCAGCCGGTCCACCGCCAATCACCAAAGCTGCCTGGGTCACCTTCAGCGGGCGCTTATAAAGAGGAGCATCCAGGCGCACTTTCGCAATCGCGATGCGGACCAAATCTTTAGCCTTTTCTGTGGCCTTCTCCTTCTCATGCATGTGAACCCAGGAGCACTGATCGCGGATGTTGGCCAGTTCGAAATAGTAGGAATTCAAGCCGGCTTCGCGAATGGTGTCGCGGAACAACGCTTCGTGAGTTCGCGGCGTGCAGGAGGCCACCACAACGCGGTTCAAATTCAGCTCAGCGATCTTCTCGCGAAT
>DASPSE010000165.1:0-10213 GCA_035624085.1 Terriglobales bacterium | reverse complement strand
TCCACGGCCTGCGGCCGCAAGCTTTCCAGATAAATTTCCATTCGGGATTCCCGCGGATTCCAAGAGGCAACGTGGCGGAAGAAATTCGGGTCAAAGTCTGCGCCCAGTTCCCGGTTCAGCCTGCACAGGATGTTCTTGTTGAATTGCTCAGTTACGCCCCGCGCATCGTCGTATGCGGGCAACAGGATGGACTGATCCTTGACCAGGTCGGTGCCGAGCAGTAATGCGTCCTGGTCTGCGAGCTGAAGCCGAATCTGAGCAAGCATTTCTACTGCAGCCGCGGGATCAAAGTTACCGATGCTCGAGCCGAGATATAAGACGAGCTTTTTTCCAGGAATATCGCGCAGAAAACCGAAGCCTCGGCTGAAATCGGCGACAACCGGCCGTACCGAAACCCGCGGGCATTGCCGCTCAACACGCTCCCGAGCTTCGTTGAGCGCGGCCGGAGAAATGTCTACCGGGAAGTACGGAACGCGAATCTGGCGCTGCACTAATGCCTGCAAAAGAGTGCAGGTTTTTGCGGCGGTGCCGGCTCCCAGTTCGACGACCGTGACGCCCGTCTCTACTGCGCTCGCCATCTCTCCAGCTCGCTCGCGGAGAATCTCCAGCTCCGTGCGGGTCAGGTAATATTCCGGCAGCCCCGTGATCTCCTCGAACAACGCTGAGCCGGGACTGTCATAGAACAGTTTGCAGGGCAGGGATTTGGGGTAGTTGGTAAGTCCCTCCTGCACTTCTTCGGCGTATGCCGGTAGAGTTATCAGTTCGCGGGCAATCATCGGGATAACCTGATGCCAGAGAATTGCCACCTTGCAGGTGGTGGGAAGAAATTTCGATAACTGGCACGGATGTGGCTTGCAGGGGTGGCGCACGAGCCCCCCCGCAGCACCATCTGATTGCACATGAACTTGCCGTTATATTCGCCGATCAACCCAGCAGCCGGTTGGAAACCGGGATAAGCGATGTACGGGCTCGCGGTCCATTCCCAAACATCGCCGAACATCTGCAGATTTCCCTCGCCACGCGCCGGCTGCGGATGAAAGATGTAATCTTCCAGAAAAGTTCCTCGGGATGGCATGCGAACCGCGGCCACCTCCCATTCTTCCTCCGTTGGCAGCCGGGCGCCGCACCAGCGCGCATACGCATCGGCTTCGTAGAAGCTGACGTGGCAAACCGGTTCGGCCGGATCAACTTCCTTGACTCCATTCATGGTGAATTGCCACCACGAGCCGTCGTCGTGGTGCTCCCAATAGAGCGGCGCATCCCAGTGTTGTTCGCACACTGTATCCCAACCGTCCGAGAGCCACAATTCCGGCCGGCGATAGCCATCGTCCTGCATGAATTCGAGGTATTCCGCATTAGTGACAGGCCGCGAGGCGATGCGGAAGGGCTGCAGGAGAACTTCATGCCGGGGGCTCTCGTTGTCGAAGGCAAATCCGCTTCCCTGGTGTCCCACCGCATGGATACCACCTTCGATTTCGGTCCAGTTCATGCGGGGCGTGGAAACACGAGCATCAGGACCGGGCACGGGTTCGGGCCGCAGGGGACTTGACCAAATAGCATGTTTGATGTCTGTCAGAATCAGCTCTTGATGTTGCTGCTCGTGATTCAGGCCGAGTTCGACCAGTTCAAGCCCATCGTCGCCGGCCTTCTCAAGAAAGCCGAGCAATACGCGTTCGACGTAGTTTCTGTAAGCATGCACTTGTTGCAGGCTGGGGCGCGACATCAGTCCACGCGAGCCGCGATAGGGATGAGCACCGAGCTGTTTGTAGTAGGAATTGAAGAGATACGTGTATCGCGGATCAAATGGCTTGTAGTTGGGCAAGTACGACTGGAGGACAAACGTCTCAAAAAACCAGGTCGTGTGCGCCAGGTGCCATTTCGTCGGGCTGGCCTCGGGCATGGACTGAAGCATTTGGTCTTCGGGCGACAGCCCTTCCGTGATACGCATGCTGGTGCTGCGAATCTCTGTAAAGCGCTCCCGCAGGGACAAGCTCCGCGCTTCGTTCGGCTGTTGTGCGATGGTTGCAGTCATAAGCTTCTCCCGGGTCCAGATCGAGATTGGGACGATTGAGCGGCAAACATCGTATATGGGATGCCCCAGGCAATCTAGCCGTTGTTGAAAATTTGGTGGCCTCGCTCTCGTCCTTCTGCACGGCAGCGCCTTTGCGCTCAGGGTTCCTACCCGACTAACCTACGAAGTTTCACGCCTGCAAAGGTTTACCAATACGAGGGCACGACGTGGCACAAACCCCAGTGACGGTCATCACTGCCCCGCGTGTCAGAGCTGAGGTAGTAATGAAAATGGTGAAGTTCATCTCGGGTACGCGTGGAGGTGTTCCGTGGCAACCACTCTTCCCCTCACAAGTCGCATCGCGATTAACAATATCCTGCTGGCGACTGATTTCTCGGAAGTTTCCAAAGCGGCGCTCGGCTATGCCTGTAATTTGGCGCGCTGGTACGGAAGCAAGATATTTGTAACCCACGTGGTTCCGCACGAGCCTTATCTCAGTGTGCCGTTGGAGCCAATTCCCGTGGACCTCGATTTGTTCTGGAATCGAGAAAAGCAGAACATGGCGGCGTTCGTGGCTACGAGATCCCTGGAAGAGATTCCTCACGAAGACATCCTGCAGCGGGGTGAGCTCTGGGATGTTATTTCGGCCGTCATCGAACAGCACGACATCGACCTTGTAGTGGTGGGCACCCACGGAAGGCAAGGTCTGAAAAAAGTGGTGCTCGGCTCAGTCGCGGAGAAGATTTACCGGCAAGCAAAATGTCCGGTTCTGACCGTATGCCCAGAGATTGCCGCGTCCCGCAAAGCAAGCTGGCAGCTGAAGCACATTCTGTTCGCCACCGATTTCTCCGAGACTTCTCTGCACGCGTTGCCTTATGCCTTGTCGCTGGCGGAAGAAAACCAGGCCACACTGATCTTCCTGCATGTGGCTCCGTTGGTTCCCTATCAGTACAAGGAGTCCGTCGTAGAGACCACGTGCAAGCGCCTTGAGGGCCTCATGCCAACTGAGTCGTGGTGCACTCCCGATTTCGTCGTTTGCTTCGATTTTCCGTCCCAGGGAATCCTGCAAGTGGCTCGCGACCGGGAAACCGACTTGATCGTGTTGGGCGTGAACCGGCACGCGGCGGTGGGGCTTACGTCACACCTTCCGTGGTCGACCGCATCAGATGTGGTCAGCGCAGCGCCTTGTCCGGTGTTAACAGTGCGGGGCTAGGAATTAGGGCGGTCCTCGGAAGTACAGCCACAATTCACTTGTGCTAACGCTCAGCGCTGGGCGGGTGGGAAGGCACGTTTTTCGGTACAATCAAAAGGATTCTCTGCAGTCTCTTTCGCACGATAGGGAATCACAGGGAGATCATTGTCCCCGGTAAATCGTCGCAAATTTCTGATCGCCACAGGACTCGTGGCCGCCAGCACACTTGCCCTGGCGGAAGACACGGTCATCCGCGAGCCGAACCATCCGGAACTCGTGAAGATCGACATCCGGCTGGCCCGGCTGCCCGCCGTCTTTGACGGTTTCACCATCGCTCAGTTGAGCGATTTCCATTACGACGAGGTTTTCTCTATCGTTCCCATCCGGAGGGCGATTGAAATGGTCAACCGCCTGAATCCGGATTTGGTGGTACTGACGGGAGACTTTGTAACCGCGCCGATGTTTTCGCTTCATGGCAAGCGACAATCAGCGAGAGTTGCTGAGCCTTGCGCAAAGCTTTTGAGCGAGCTCCGGTCTCGGCTCGGATCGCTGGCGGTGCTTGGAAATCATGATGTAGGAACTGATCCAGGTTTTGTAACGGCAGCTTTGCAGTCTCAGGGCATTACAGTTCTGCGCAATCGATCACAGGTCGTCGAACGGAATGGAGCGCCGCTATGGTTTTGCGGGCTGGATTCTTTGGACCGCAACCCCAGGCTTGATCTCGCACTGCGCGGTGTGCCCAGGAATGATGCAGTGGTGCTGCTGGTGCATGAACCCGACTTTGCCGACGAAGCATCGCGGTACCCGGTGGATTTACAGCTTTCCGGACACTCCCATGGCGGACAAATTTGGTTGCCCGGAATCGGCGCGCCCTGGCTGCCGGAATATGCGCGAAAATACCCGCGGGGCCAATATACTGTGGGTGCTCTGCCGCTTTATACCAATGTCGGTCTGGGCACGATCCGGTTGCCGGTTCGATTGAACTGCACGCCGGAAGTGACGTTGTTCATTTTGCACGCCGGTAAAGCATGAGCGGTTATACCAGTCAGTCGTGGCAGGAGTAACTTCGGGACTAATGGCGAAACATCGACCGATTCTGGTGACGGGAGGAGCCGGTTTTATCGGCTCAAATTTCATTTTGCAATGGCTCGCGGCCGAGGCCGCCCCGGTCGTGAATCTCGACAAGCTCACCTACGCCGGGAATCTCGCCAACCTGGAAGAGGTTGCTACGGATCAACGCTACAGTTTTGTTCACGGAGATATTGGCGATCGCAAACTGGTGTGTGACCTGCTTCAGCGCCATCAGCCGCGCGCGATTGTGCACTTTGCTGCCGAAAGCCATGTGGACCGCTCCATTCATGGGCCGGACGATTTCGTCCGCACCAATGTGAACGGTACGTTCGCCCTGCTGGAAGAAGCCCGCGCTTATGTGGCGGAAATCGGCACGGAAGAATCAGCTTTCCGCTTCCTGCACGTTTCGACGGATGAAGTTTACGGGTCGCTGGGGCCGGGCGATCCGCCGTTTTCGGAAACTACGCCCTATGCTCCGAATAGCCCGTATGCCGCATCCAAAGCGGCTTCTGACCATCTGGTTCGCGCCTACCATCACACCTACGGGTTACCCACCCTCACTACGAATTGTTCCAACAACTATGGACCGTATCAGTTTCCCGAGAAGCTGATTCCGCTCACGATTTTGCATGCCATGCAAGGCAAGCCGATTCCGGTGTACGGCGATGGTCAGAATGTCCGCGACTGGCTATTCGTGGAAGACCACTGCGCGGCGATCCGAAACGTTCTGTCTCACGGTCGCGTGGGCGAAACCTACAATATCGGCGGACGCAGCGAGAAACCGAACCTCGAAATCATACGCGCGATCTGTGCAGTGCTTGACGAGCTCCGGCCCCGCGATGCTATGGTGCCGCACAGTAAGCTGATCACCTTTGTGCAGGATCGGCCGGGACATGACCGTCGTTATGCCATGGACACGCACAAAATTGAGCGAGAGTTGGGCTGGCGGCCGCGGGAGACTTTAGAAACCGGAATTCGCAAGACCGTCCAGTGGTATCTCGCGCACGAAGCCTGGATTCGGGAAGTGACCAGCGGAAGTTATCGGCAATGGATTGCCACGCAGTACTCGATGTGAGAACCGCAGCCGTTAGCACTTAGCAATTAGCATTTGGCCAATAGCCTCGTTATTGTTTCGCTGAATCCGGCATGATCGCTAAATGCCAAGTGCTAAGCGGTAATTGCTTTATCACGACAAGCACATGCCAGCACACACCAACCGAAGAATCTCCGCTTACAAAGGCATCATTCTCGCGGGCGGGTCGGGCACACGGCTCTATCCGGTGACCCACGCGGTGTGCAAGAGCCTGCTGCCTATCTACGATAAGCCGATGATTTACTACCCGCTTTCCACGCTGATGCTGGCGGGAATTCGCGAGATTCTCATCATCTCCACCCCAGAAGACCTGCCGCGCTTCCGCCAGTTTATGGGTGACGGATCGCAGTTTGGCGTGAGTTTCACGTATGCAGTGCAGCCCCGCCCGGAGGGCATCGCGCAAGCTTTCTTGGTGGGCAAGGGCTTCATCGGCAGTTCCTGTTGCGCGCTGGTGCTGGGCGACAACATCTTTTACGGTCACGATCTGGTTAAGTGCCTCCTCCAAGCTTGCGAAAAGAATGATGGCGCGCAAATCTTTGCCTATCCGGTGCAAGATCCACAACGCTACGGAGTCGTGGAGTTCGATGCCGAGGGACGGGCGCTCAGTCTCGAGGAGAAGCCGAAGGTTCCGAAATCCCGTTATGCCGTCACTGGGCTGTACTTCTACGACAATCAAGTCGTCGAGATCGCAAAATCACTGAAGCCGTCGGCGCGCGGAGAACTGGAAATCACCGACGTTAACAAACAGTACTTGCGCCGTGGCCAGTTAGATGTGATCGTGATGGGCCGCGGCATGGCATGGCTGGATACGGGGACACACGAAGCCATGCTGGAGGCGTCGCTGTTTATTCAAACCATCGAAACCCGGCAAGGACTAATGGTCTCGTGCCCGGAAGAGATCGCCTACCGCTATGGTTACATTACAGCCGAACAATTGAATGCAACCGCTGCCGCGATGAAGAACAACGGATACGGACGCTACCTTCTGCAGTTGCTTCAGGAAAGGGTGTTCTAAAATGGCCTCACCAGCTTATGTTTTATCTGTTCCGGGATGCGGACAAGTTTGACTGATGGGCGAGTTTCGCGCCTGGAGACTCGCCCGATACGGACCTGATTGTTTTCGCTTACTCCGTCGCAATTCCCCAGGTGCCGTTTTCCGCCTTGGCCAATGCGATCGTTACTTCCGTTGGGGCCGCATGATAAAAGTTCGCCCCATACTTCTGAATCAGAGTCGATCGGTCCCAGGTATTGAAAGCCTTGACTGTCGGGCCGGAGGCATCCAGGAGTTCACCCAAGGCAGTGGTCTTCCAATCCCAGCTCATCGTGACGTTGGCCCGAGTGGGGCTAAGCATCTTGATGTTGGAAACTGCGACCAACTGGCGCTCTGCCACCGGGACTTGATAAAGTTCCGTTCCGTCTTTCTCTTGGGCGGTGGTGACTCCGTCAACCCGCTTCAGAAATTCCTGGCCCGGCGTGGTCAGCGCGATCGGATATGTGGTGCCATAGGTGCCCTGCGGTTTACCCAGCATGATCAGCCCGGCCTTTTCCAGAAGCCGGTACTGCGGGCCCTGCGGGTTGTCGTCCACGGAGGACTTGACTAGTCCGGTGTGGAAGCGGAAGGTCACTGGCCCTTGGTCCTTCAGCACAGACGTCGCGATCCGGGTTGCCTCCTGCATGGTCAGCACTTTTCGGTTCTGGATGATGTAGTAGCCAGCCACCCCCACCACCGTAAGAATGAGTGCAACAATCAGCAGGAGAGGCACGATCGAGGATTCTTGTTTTTCCAGCTCCAGCTCTTGTTCAAACATCGCATCCCTCCTCGGAACCTGCCGGCGATCGCCGCAATACCAAGTGAGTGCCGCCGTGTTCTCAAGGATATTTTCGGAGAAATGCTCATAGCATGATGTGACGTTGGTCACAGGAGCGTGGTCCCTCGTCACTGGGGTTTTCGGCTAAAATGAAGCAGCCCAGACACCGGATCTAACCGTGGATCAGGAAAAGCAGCCCGGCCAGCTCAAGAATTCGCCGCCCCCCGAGCACAAACCCGAGTTGTCAAGAAATCTCAGCTTGCAGGAGGTGTTTCGACGGATGAGATCTGACCTGGGCGGCTCCAAACCTGGTCAGGAGAAGATTGACGCCGCTCTCGAGGCGGCGCAGAAGATTGCGCTTCAAATGGACACTGATGCATCGGTCGGGAAAGTAGCTGAAGCGCAGGAGCGGCGTGCGTGCCATGCCTGCGGCAGTCCGAATCCGCGGGAGAACCGATTCTGTGCAAGGTGCGGCGTTCCCTTGCACGATCTGCCGGAAGGCGATGCTCCGGCCCCGAGCGAAGTGAAGTTGATCAATCCACTCTCGTCCCCGGCCGGCCAGCATCATTACCATCATCATTATCATCATCATTATTTCGCGTCGACGGATGAAGTGGTTTCGGGCCCGGCCGTGGAGCAGCGTCCCGCGAGCGGCGCTTCCGTAGCCTGGGATGCCTCGAAGGTCCGTGCGCCGGGCGGGGCCGGACTCAGCCGCGCAGAGACTGCACTGCGCAAGCTGGCCCAGGATTGGGCGCTGGCTTGTAATACGAAACACTTGGACGACTTGGTCTCCCTTTATGCTCCTGACGCTATGGTGCTGCGCCCGAATGTGCCGCCGGTGCGCAGTACCGCCGCGATTCGTGAGCTCTTCTTTGCAGTGCTGGAGGCCGGGCTGGGAGAGGTGGGACTGGAACCCCTGCGGGTCGAGGTCTTCGGCGAAATCGCCTACGAGGTCGGCCGATGCACGATGCTTGCGCCGACAGCCATGGGCAAACGCCGCGAGGAGCGCGGCAAATATGTGATTCTGGCGGCACGGCAGGCGGGGGAATGGAAGATTCTGGTTGACTGCTGGTCTACGGATTTGAGCCTTGCGGTCGGAGCCGAGCCTGGCCCCTCCAAGCCGCACAGTCCGGGAAGCGCGAATCCCAGAGTGACAGGAAAGGGTACCTAGTTCATACCGCTCAGATTCTTCTATCTGCGGCGTTGGATCTCAGATCTACCCAGCTCACTATATGCACGATGTTACTGCTTTTGTTTTGGCGGGCGGCAAAAGCACTCGCATGGGCGCCGACAAAGCATTCCTTCAATGGGGAGACGAAACCCTGCTGGATCGCGCTTTGGGATTGGCTGGAACCGTGGCTAGTGTGGTGCGGATCGTGGGCGATGCTAAGAAGTTTGGCGGCTTAGCGCCCGTGGTTGTTGAGGATGTCTACCGCGACCGTGGCCCGCTTGGCGGAATTCATGCGGCGCTCTCCAACACTGCCTCCGAGCTGAACCTGATGCTGGCCGTCGATCTGCCGCTCATGAAGCCGGAATTTCTCGCCTACTTGATTTCTCAATCCAGCGAATCGGGCTCAATTGTCACCGTGCCCAAAGTCGGCAGAGGTTTTCAGCCACTGTGTGCGGTTTACCGGCGGGAATTCGCAAGCGCTGCCGAAGAGTCACTGCGGGCGGGGGAGAACAAGATCGATCCCCTTTTTGCCCGAGTCAGCACCCGGGTTATCGAAGAAAAGGAGCTCGTGCGTGCCGGTTTTTCCGCAGAGATATTTCGGAACGTGAATACGCCGGAGGATCTGAAACAAGCCAGAGCAAAGGCCTGAGACCGCTAGCCCCTGGGCACCAGCTTTAGTCCGTCGGCCTGCAGAATGCGTTTGATCTGGTTGCGTGCATGAACCGCCCAAGGCCCGCTGGTATCGAGTTTCACGTAAGCACGCCAGTGCTTCAGCGCTTTGCGCGGCTCTTTCACCTTTTCATATGCCAGCGCCAGGTTGTAATGCGCGTCTCCGTAAGTGGGCGCCAGTTGCAGAGCGGTGTTATAAGCCTGGATTGCCTCCGTCACACGCCCGGTCTCATCGAGCACGTTGCCGAGATCGAAATACGCGAGTGCGTAGCGCGGATCGATTCCGATCGCAATACGGTAATGTTTCTCCGCCAGCGCGTAATCCTGCCGGTTGTAATAGAGCGTGCCCAAATTGATGTTCGCCGCCGCGTGTTCAGGATCCATTTCCAGCACCCGTTGATAAACCGCCATGGCCTGCGTTTGCGTAGTGAGATTCTCCTCCAGCGCAATGCCGCGGGCAAAAAGCTCAGCAACATCTTTTGGTTCTGGCTGGGGCTCGGGCCGGACCTCGGGAACAGCCGTGCTGGTGACGACCTTGTCCTCGGGAGAAAAATCAAACATGAATTGCCCGGCGATGGGCTCGACCACCTTGCCGTTGTGGCGGAACGCAACCCGATGGCCGGTGGTGAATGCTCCTGCTTCAAGCAGCGGATTCTCCATCCCTGCCGCCTGCTTTTGCATGGCCTGAAGGGACTCGCGGATCACCGCGGGGCGCACCTTGCGGGCGCACAGGTCGCGCACCTTCTTAATTTGCAGGAGGTCGAAGAAAGAATAGCTCTCGGCGGCGGTGACCAGTTCGGCCTTTTCCCATGCTGCCAACTGCCGCGCCGTGAGCCGCAGGATCCGGAGCAGGTCTGCTCGACTGTATCGGGACACGGTTTTGGGATTCGTTCTGGGCACATTATCCTGAGCTCGGATTGTGCACGCAAGTGGAAATCCGTCCCTAAGGGAATCCGAAACAGCAACTTGCAACAAAAATGGTGCAAAACTGTGCCGATGGAGGCTGTCTTTTTCTCTGTGGGAGTGGTTTCTGTTAGGCAAGCTGCCTCAGCGCGAAGCCAAGATTTTTGCTATAGTCGGCCCCCGGAGGTCTTTATGTCCCGGATCGTTCGCTGCGGGCTGATTCAAGCCAAGAATCCCCTTGGTCCCGATCGCTCGCTGGCGCAAATCAAGAAAGCGATGATCGACAAGCACCTGA
>DASPSE010000146.1:0-2639 GCA_035624085.1 Terriglobales bacterium | reverse complement strand
TTCTCTACGAGATGGCGACCGGGCAGTTGCCGTTTCGTGGAGAAAGCACAGGGGTGATCTTCAAAGCCATTCTGGACGCCACGCCCACGCCAGCCGTGCGGTCGAACCCCGACGTGCCAACCGATTTAGAACGGATCGTCAACAAGTGCTTAGAGAAAGACCGCAACCTACGCTACCAGCACGCCTCGGAGATCCGCACCGATTTGCAACGGCTGAAGCGGGATACGGATTCGGGGCGGGCAATACCGACTGCCAGCGCGAGCGCTGTTGCAAAGCGCTGGAAGATGATTGTTCCCACTGTTGTGGCTGCGCTCGCAGCCTCCGTCTTCGGTTACTTTTATCTCCACCGGGCACCGAAGCTGACCGAACAGGACACAATTACGCTCGCCGATTTCACCAATACCACGGGCGATCCTGTGTTTGACGGGACGCTGCGGCAGGGGATGTCCGTTGCACTCGAGCAGTCGCCTTTCCTAAGTCTGATCCCGGAGGAGCGCATCCAGCAAACACTCAGGCTGATGGGCAAACCGGCCGATACTCGGCTTACGCCGGAGATCGCCCGCGAAATCTGCGAGAGGACAGCCAGTGCCGCCGTCCTGGACGGTTCGATCGCGAGTCTCGGCAGCCAGTACGTCCTGGGTCTACGAGCTAAAGATTGTCGCACTGGAAGTATGCTCGCCGAAGATCAGGTACAAGCTGCAAAAAAAGAGGATGTACTGAATGCCCTGAGCCAAATTGCCATCAAATTCAGAACTCGAGTAGGTGAATCACTCACCACAATCAAGCAACACAACACTCCGCTCGTCGAAGCCACCACCACGTCACTCGAAGCTCTGAAAGCCTACAGCACAGCCGTTCAGGTTGCCCACTCTAGGGTTGGTATTGGCGCCGTACCCCTCTTCAAGAGAGCCATTGAAATCGATCCCAAGTTCGCGCTGGCATATGCGCATCTGGGTCTCTTCTACAGCAGTATTGGAGAATCCGTTCTTTCCCTCGAAAGCACGACCAAGGCCTATCAGTTAAGGGATCGCGCCAGCGACTGGGAAAAGTTCTTCATCACGTCCATGTACGATCGCCAGGTAACGGGAAACCTGGAAAAGGAACACCAGACGTTGGAGTTGTGGGCACAAACTTATCCTCGGGACAGGGACGCCCACGGATTACTGTCTGGATTTGGTTCTCAGGGCTTGGGCAAGTATGAGCAGTCGATCGAGGAAGCTCAGAAGGCAATCAGTATCGATCCGGAGCTAACACCTGCCTATGTAAATAGTGGCTTTAGCTTTTTTTACCTCGACCGGCCCGAAGACGCCGAGAACGCGATTCATGAGGCGGCCGAGCACAAGTTGGATGCCCCGGAACTTATGGTCCTGCGATATTACGTGGCGTTCCTAAAGGGCGACACGGCGGGCATGGATCGGGCAGTGGCCCTGTCGCGGGGCAACAGGGGAGCGGACGATTGGATAACTCATTCCGAGGCTCTCGTTCTGGCCCGTGCTGGCCGGTTACAACTGGCTAGAGAGACCTCACAGCGCGCTGCGGATTTGGCTCGGCAAGCGGGCCTGCAGGAAAGAGCGGCTGTTTACCAAGCCGGAGTAGGAGTCTGGGAGGCCTTCTTCGGGGATGCAGCCGCTGCAAAGCGAAACGCGACGGCGGCGCTCGGGCTTTCGAAGGGCCGCGATGTAGCGTATGCGGCTGGCTTTGCCATGGCCCTTGCCGGAGAACCGTCGCACGCGCAAGTTTTGGCAGGAGATCTCGAAAAGCGATTTCCCGAGGATACGTCGGTCACGTTTAATTACATACCAACGCTTCGTGCTCTCTTCGCGTTGAACCGCGGCGAGGCTGCCAAAGCTATTGAGCTGCTACAAAAAGCGGTTCCCTACGAACTGGCCGTATGCAGCATCGACTTTAATTTCTTCTTTGGGCAGTTTTATCCGATCTATGTGCGCGGGGAGGCGTATTTAGCCACACATCAAGGGGCCGCAGCTGCAGCCGAGTTTCAGAAGATTCTTGATCATCGCGGCTTGAGTTTCGGTGATCCGGTCGGCGCAATGGCAAGCCTGCAATTAGCGAGGGCCTATGCAATGTCGGAAGACATGACGAAAACAAGATCCGCCTATCAAGATTTCCTTACGCTCTGGAAAGACGCCGATCCCGACATCCCCGTCCTGAAGCAAGCCAAAGCCGAGTACGCAAGGCTGCAGTAGCCAAGACTAACCGTGTGCAATTCCGCGCAATTTGGTGACACTTGCAGGATTCCGCTACGGCTCAACCTTGTACAGCGTCACCATTCCCAAGTCCATGTGATCTTCGATGTGGCAATGGTAAAGCCAAATGCCGGGATCATCGGGGACCATGTCCACTGTCACCATCTGGGCGGGCAGGAGTGTGACTACATCGGTGCGCTTGCCATGATCCATCACCACATTGCCATGCCAGTGCGGAGTGTGAAGATTGCCCGCCTCTCCCATGCTCAACAGATACCAGCGCACATGCTCGCCTTTCTTCATGGTCATCAAGGGCCCGTTTCCGTAGAGGTATCCGTCGATTGTCGCCTTGAAGTTGGTGGCAGCGAACCCGCTTCCAGCGAAGGAAAAGTTTCCCGCGTCATCGGCGTTGTTGAATTCCGTTTTGTTCACGCC
>DASPSE010000142.1:0-36384 GCA_035624085.1 Terriglobales bacterium | reverse complement strand
CAGAGCTTATTCGCAGGCTTGCCGCGCGGCAGGTTCGAAGTGATCCAGTTGCGCGTCGCGCTGGCTGGTCAGCTTGCCTCCCGGTGTCTTGCCATAGAGCTCCGAGCTGGGGCAATAATAAAGTCCGGTGTGCAGATCTTCCCAGACTTGGACGTTGGGATTGCCCATGCGAACTGGGGTCGCCGGAGCTTCTGCCAGTCCAAGGTTGACCAGCATCCTCTCAAATAGAGTCAACGATGGCTGTGGCTGTGTGCTGGCATGGACTTTGTTCTGAGCCGGGTGTGTGTTCCATCCGTAAAGCACCAGCAGAAGCACAAGTGCGGCGATAACAACGGATACGTCTCCACTGTGCTTGGCCAACCAGTCTTTATCCGCCTGCTGCAAGGAACGAAGCCACCTTCGAGTGCTCGTGGCAGATGACCAGGGAGACGGCCGAGGGGATGAGCCTGGAGACGGCTGAAGCGGTCTCTCGATCTCCTCCGCGATCTCAGGTTTGCTCTGCTGCTTTTCCTCCGCGATCTCAAGTTCAGCCGGTTCGTGGTCGATTGCCAAAGCGGTGCTGACTTCAGGGTCTGGCGTATCGCTGGCAAATTGCGCGACCGCCGGTGGCGCCGCCTCAGCAAGCAGCTTGTCCGCGACAGCCGCAGTAGCTTCATGCGTGACTTCAGGTTCTTTTGCAGCCTCCTCGATCACTGGGTGAGCCGGCAGCACGATTGAGGGAGGAATCTCCACAGAGCGTGGGGTGCCGCACCTGCCGCAGAACAACTCGCCGTCGCTGAAATGAAATCCGCAGTTTGCGCAGGTAGAGTTCGGGAGGATCTCACTCACGATGTCAGCGAATCCGGGGCCGGTCTCGAGTGCCATCTCCGCCGCAGTGGTGGGTTCGGGCTCAGCCCCGATTGGATCCGGAAGCGTGGCGTCGTGAGCTGAGTTCGCCATCAACCCGGTTGAGGCCTGAACAGCCGGTTCCGAGGGAACAGCCTCCGTCGACTCCGCGGCTAGGCGTTCCAGCTGCGGCCTCAGCTGCTCCAAAGCCTCGAGCATGGTGGCACGCTCGGCAGCAAGGGACTGTTTCCACTCCTGTTCGGCGGCTCGGGAAATGGTTTCTCCCAGCAAGCCCGCCATGAGCTGGCAGCTGCGAATCTCATGCTCTTGGATGGGCTCACTTTTCGGGAAACTGAGCCGCAACAAACCGACGTTTTGCCCCTCGCGGTAAATGGGGAAAACGGTGGGCGAGTTATCGTCAACACCGTTCGGAGCGCGGCGCGACGCATCTTGCTCTCGTAAAAGCCGGGAGATGCTTGCTGCAATCGGCCCACTGGAACCGGCCAGGGAAGCGCAACTTCCAGTGGCCGCGCAATAAGTAAGCTGATCGTTTGCGACTACAGCAATAGCGACGCCAGTCGCGTGCGTAATCTTTTTCAAACGCTCGGCAATCAGGTTTGCCGCTGCGTGTGCGTCATAGAGCTGCGAGTGGAGCAATTCCTGGGTCTCGGCGATCACCGCCAAAGCGGCTGCATGATCGATTTTCGGTCGCACGTCGCGCTGACGGTCGTTTCGCTGCTGGATGACGTAGGCGGCTTGCAGGATTTGCTGGAATGTAGCCTCATCCAGAACTGGTCCTGTCTGCCCGTTTGCGACCTGCGGCTGCACCTCGGCCTTCCTCTCCCTGTTCTTAAATACTCTCCCAACGACAGTGCAATTCGCAATCCAAATGCGGCGATTCGCCCTGCGAATCCCCGATTCTAGCAGCGATGATCAAGGCAGACCACCAGCCCTTTCCCACCTTCAACCTCTTGCCCATGTTCGAGTTACCATACGCTCGGCTCAGCTCGGCTGCGTGTGTGCTCGCAGCCGATTCGCCCGTGAGGTCTGGCTGGTAATCATTACTGCCAGCTCCCCGGTTCTCCATGTGCAATATTTTGCAGTTTGCCGGGCACAGTATCCTGGCTTTTGGGACGGACATTGCGAAACAACTCACGACCGGCGCTACGGGCTGGCTGGCAGCGGCTCCTCTACCGCGGAGATTTCGTGGGTCAGATAATAATGAACGGCAGGCGTAATCACCAGCGACAGCACCATCGAGATCAGAATCCCACCAATCACCGCAATCGCCAGCGGCTGCAACATCTGTGACCCTGCGCCGATGGCAAACGCCAGCGGCAACATTCCGGCCACCGTAGCCAGCGCCGTCATTACGATAGGCCGCAAGCGGCGGCGGCTGGCCTGCAGCATTGCGTCTTGCCGCGAACAACCGACTACCCGGAATTTGTGCTCCGCGTCCAGCAGCAAGATGCCGTTCTTGGCAACGATGCCGATCACCATGATCATCCCCATGAATGATGACACATTGAAAGTTGTGCGAGTGATCAGCAGCGCGATAAAAACCCCCGAGGTCGACAAAAGCGCCGAAGCCAGAATGGCGACCGGAGCGGCGAAGGCTCGAAATTCAAATAGCAGCGTGATAAACACCAGCAGGATTGCCAGGATCAACACGAACACCAGGTCACGAAACGACTTCTGTTGTTCTTCGTAGGTTCCTCCATACACTACGCGAATGCTTGAGGGCAGATGAAGGCCGGCGACTGTCTTCTGCACTGCGGCCATGCCGCTTCCCAGATTGGTTCCTTCGAGGCGCGCCGTAACGGCGACATCGCGTTGCAGGTTTTCCCGGCGAATTTCAGTCTGTCCGGGAAGTTCGGTGACGGTCGCCAGTGCTCCCAGCGTGGCAGTCCTGCCGCTGCTGCTGGTGAGCAAAGTATTCTGGATCGCCTCGAGCGAAATGCGATTGCTGGCAGGAAAGCGCACTCGAACCGTATAGGCGCGGTCGTTGACCACCACCGGCGTGGCGGCCGGTTCACCTTCCACAATGGCCGAGGCGTCAGTAGCAACTTCCTCCGGAGTGAACCCGGCGCGCGCCGCCACCGCGGGATCGACCTGAAAGGTAACCGCTGGTCCACTAATGGTGTTGTCGATTCCATTCAAAATATCGACCACGCCAGGGATTTTATGAATCGCATCCGCAACCTTCGGCGCCCACTCTTCGAGCACAGCAGGATCCTGTGAGAACAACTTGATCTGGATGGGTTCGGGAGCGCTGGTCAGGTCACCGATCATGTCCTGCAGACTCTGGATGAACTCCACATCCAGCGCAGGTTCCTGCTGTGTGATCTTTGCCCGCACATCGGCAATGATGTCGTCAATATCCCGGCTGCGATCCTGCTTCAGCAACACCGAAATATCGCCAGTGTTTGCTTCCGTGACAGCTGCCAGTCCCAGTTGCAGGCCGGTGCGGCGGGACGTACCCGCAACTTCCGGCGTGTTGCGCAGAATCTGTTCCACGTGCGAAATCACGCGGTCTGTTTCTGCCAGCGAACTGCCTGCCGGCATAATGTAATCCAGGACAAAACCGCCCTCATCCATAGCGGGGAGTAGATCGGAACCCGAGAATCGATAGCACACGAACGAGAGAACAATTAACGCGGCCGCTCCTTCGGCCAGCCAGATGGGTTTGCCGACAGCCCGCCGTAGCCAACGCTCGTGGAAATCCACGACCTTGTGAAAGAAGCCGGAAAGGGATGCTTCCTCAACCGCGAGCAGGTGGGTGATGGACTCTTCCTCTGGCTCCGCTTTAGCCAGTTTGGGCAGAATCGAATGACGCTTAATAAAGTACAAGCTCAGGTTCGGAGTCCAGGTGAGCGCCAGTGCCAGTGACGTGAACAGCGCGACTGCCATGGTGACAGCCAGTGCGCGAAAGAACGTGCCAGTGACACCGGTGATGGAAATCAACGGCAGAAACACAACCACCGGAGTGACCGTTGAGCCTACCAAAGGAACTGTGATCTCGTGCAACGCGCTGTGGATGGCTTGGAGGCGAGTCTGACCGGCATCGCGATGCAGGACGATATTTTCGACCACCACGATGGCATCATCGATGACCAACCCTACCGCTGCTGCCAGCCCACCCAGCGTCATCAAATTGAAGCTTTGATTCAGTAATTTCAGCGCAACAAACGTCACCATAATCGTGACCGGAATCACCAGCCCGGCAACGATCGATGTACCCCAATCTCTCAGAAAGACCACGAGAATGATGGAAGCGAGAATCAGTCCCAGCAGAATGGCGTCGCGGACACTCTTGATCGACTGAGTAACGATCGTTGACTGATCGTAAAACGGGCTGATGCGGATTGCGGGAGGCAGTGATTTCTGTATCTGTGCGATCTCGGTGTGAACTTCATCTGCGACCTGCACGGTGTTGCTGTCCGGCTGGCGATTGATGTTTAGCAGCACAGCCGGTTTGCCGTTCGCGGTTACGATTGTGTATACGGGTTTGACCGCCCTGCTGACAGCCGCGATGTCTCCGATGCGAACGGGAATGCCGGCCGGTGTGGCCTTAACCACCGTGCTGGCGATTTGCTCCGGCGTGCGCACCTGACCGCTGATCAGCCCCAGTACTAATTGATGATTGCGCTCGAACAAGCCGGGCGAATCAATCAGATTCGTTCGCCGCATCGTATCCAGAATGTCAGTCACCGTTACGTTAGCAGTCAGCAGTTTGGCAGGATCCGGTGTGATGTGGAATTCCGGTATCTGTCCGCCCTGCACCAGCACGGTTGAGACGCCGTCCAACCGGTTCAGCCGCGGTTTAATTTCGTAGGTGGCCATCTCCCAAAGCTGGCTCAGTGGTACCGTCGGAGAAGTCAGGCTGTAGCCCATGATCGGGAAGCTGGCGAATGTCATGCGATTCGCGACGACCGTCGCTGTGGATGGCAATTCCGGTTGCACGCGCGAGATGGCCGCATTCACATATTGCAGCGTCTGGAACATGTCCACGTTCCAGCTGAAGAACAGATCGATTTCGGCAGAACCGCGGCTGGTGATCGATTGCACCCGCTGCAGGCCGGGCACGCTGTTGACGGTTTCTTCGATCGGCCGCGTGATGGTGACCATCATTTGATCGATGGGCATCACGCCGTTGTCAACTGCGATTAGAATGCGCGGAAAATTGGTTTCCGGAAAGACTGAGACCGGAATCGTGAATGCCAGGTACACGCCCAGCATCGCGATAGTGATGATCAGGAAGATCACCGGCTTGGAGAGCCGCGCGAACCAATACGAATGTTCCGCCTGGTTCACTGTTCGGCTCCGCCTTTTTCGGCCGACGGCTTCTCACTGGGTGCGCCAGGTTGCTCCACTGTGATCTTAGTGTTGTCCGGCAATCCGTAGGCGCCGGACGCAACCACGCGGTCGCCGGCTTGGATGCCTTCCACAATCTGCACCTGATCGCCCTGGCGGATACCCACTTTCACTTCTTTCTGGTGCGCCCGGCCATCCGAGCCCGCAAACATCACGGATGTTTTGCCGTCTTCTGCGGTGAGAAGGCTTGCCGCCGGGATCACGAGTGCATCGGGAATAGTTTTCGCCAGCATGGACACACGTACGCTCGTGCCAGGCTTCAGATGCTTTCCGGGGTTCTTCGCCTGAACCCAAATTTCAACGGTCGTGCTGTTCGGGTCCAAAGCCGGACTGATCACCGTGACTTTGCCTTCTACCGGCTGGTCTTCTTCGGGCGCTGTGATTGTCGCTTGGTCGCCCAGCTTGAGCAACGCCGCGTCCGGCTGAGGAATGTGGGCGCGCGCAATCACCTGCGAGACGTCCATTACCGTGAGCAGGGGAGTGCCAGCAGCGGCCATTTCGCCGGGATAGAGCGGGCGGTCGGTGATGACGCCGTCGATCGGGCTGCGAATCTCCGAATAACTGAGTTGCGCCTCCGCGCCCAGGTATTTGCCCTTGGCTGATTCCAACTGCCCCGCCGCCGACTTAACCGCATTCTGCTTGCCCACCGCCATCAGCGCGTCGAGATGCTTCTGCGCCATTTCATACTGATTGCGGGCCTGCGTCAGGTCCACGCCGGATTGATCGAGTTCCTTGCGCGGAAGCGCACCCTGCTGAAAAAGCTCTTGCCGGCTGTCGTAAACCTTTTGCTGAGCATCCAGGAGCTTCTTCGCCGCCTGCGCGTCGAGCTCGGCTTTCTGAATTTCCTGCGGCAAATCTGACGCCGTACTGATTTCGTAGGTAGCTTGCGCCTGATCGTAGCTGCCCTTCGTATCCTGGGCTGCTGCCGCAAGATCTCTGTTTTCGAGGACGGCCAGCAATTGGCCTTCACGCACGGGGCTTCCTCGCTTCACATAAAAAGTCTTTACCGGCGCGCTGATCTTGGGAGTAATTGCCGATTGCGCCAGCGGAAACAGAACTGCTTCCGCGCTGATCGTATGCTCGAGGGTTGTTCTCTCAACCGCAGCAACCTGAACAGGAGCCACCGGCTCTTTTTCGCCGGATTCTTTCGAACAGCCGACAAGGAGAATTATGGCGGCGATCATCGCCAACAGGGCCCTGATCTGAGACCACGTAGGCCCAGACGTCCTCGTCTGGGCGGGCAGGTGAGGACACCTGCCCCTACGTAAGCATGCGCGAGTCTGTCTTTCCGCCATCACAAGGTCCCCGTCAACGTCTGCAGATTTGCCAAAGCCACGCGATAACGCGACTGCCCATCGTTCAATGCGTTCCGCGTCTGCGTCAGCGTGTTCTGTGCGTCAACCACTTCCAATACCGTGGATTCACCTGCTTGGTATCGCAGGGTGGTCAGGCGCAGGCTTTCCGCTGCCAGCTCGGCCGAGCGTTCCAGTAAATCCAGTTGCGATCGCGAGGTTTGTGCTTCGTCGTAAAGTGTGCGTACTTTGGCCAGTAGCCGCCGCTGCGTGAAGCTCAACTCCACGCGTGCCTGCTGGCGCCGGAAATCTGCTTGCTTAAGCTTGCTGCGGTTTGCGCCCCAATTCCATATCGGTAACTGCAATGTTGCGGTCGCCATGTAGCCAAGATTGTGAACGTCATGCGGCCCCTCGCTCGCGAAATGGTTCGCATCGATCCCATAAAAATAGTCAATGCTGAGCGACGGCAAAAAGCCATTCCACGCCACGGCGACCTCCTGAGTCGCCGTCTGCATCGCCGCCAACGCGGCCCGCAGTTCAGGGTTTTTGTTAGCCGCTGCAGCTTGAATTTCCGGAAACGTAGGAAGCAGCTCGGGCACCTGCAGATCGTCTACAACCGCAAAATTCTCGTTGAAATCGGGGAACACAAGTACGGCCAATTCCAAACGGCTGCGGTTCATCTCCAGTTCCGCTTCCTGCAGATTGCGCTGCTGTTCCTGAAATTGGATCTGGGCCTTGATCACGTCCGAGTGAGCGACTTCGCCGCCGTGCTCGAGTTTCAGGCTGATGTTGAAGAACCGCTCGGCTTCCGCTTCCGCCCGCTGTGCCGTCGCATATTTTCCTTGCGCCACGACAAGTCCGTAGTAGGTCTGGACGACGGTGAGCACTAATCCACGAGCCGCGATTTCCGAGCGCGCCCGCGCTACCGCTTCCGCAGCCAAAGCCCGGCGATAATCTGCAACGTGGGCTAGAGAAAACTCCTGATGCACGTTTCCCTGGCTGATATATTCATGCACGCCGTTGTTGGCGATAAAGCGCGCGGAAGGTGTTCCATTGCCTTCGGTATAGATAAACGAATTCAGATAGCTTACGCTGGGCAACAACGCCGCGCGGCTTTGCACCTTGTCTTCTTTGGCGAGACCGGTCTCGGTCACGGCTGCGCGGTATTCAGGATTGTTTTTCTTGGCTCGCTCCAGCGCGTCCTGCAAAGTTAAAGTGAGCGGCGCAGTGCTGGCGCTTTGCGGGCTGCTGTCTGCTGTGGCTTGATTCGGCATGGTCTGGGCGAAAACAGCCGACGCCAAAAACAAGATGAGAGCTGTGACTACCAGCCAATTGCGCACGTCAACAGTGAAACTACCCATAGGCCTCACCACACCGCAAATCCTGCTGGAATCAAGATTAAGGAAAGCTGAAGGGTGCTTCTCTGATGGTGGGCGGGAGGTCTTCAGTGGGTTGGCAGTTCCACCGTCATGCGCGTTCCTTGGCCCGGGGTGCTCTCGGCGGTAATCTTCCCCCCATAGGCTTCAACCAGTGCTTTGGCGATGGCCAGACCCAGGCCAAAGCCCCCGGTGGCGCGATTGCGCGATGGGTCGCCGCGATAGAAGCGGTCGAAGATATGAGGCAGCTCCTCTGCCGCAATTCCCGGCCCGTGGTCCTCGACCGTGACTCGAGCCGGGCCGCCGTTCACCGTTGCAACTTTCATTTCTACTAATCCACCTTCTGGGCTGTAGCGGAGCGCATTCTCCAGCAGGTTGGACCAAACGAGCTGCAGATCCTCCGGATCGGCTCGCAACGGGACTTGGCCGTTCTTGGCCAGGCGGATCGTCATACCGCGCTCGGCTGCCAGATGGCGAACGCGTTCCACTGCTTCCTCGCAAGTGGTTGTCACGTCGATGACCTGCAGGTCCCGCCGCAAAGCCCCGTGCGCCCATTGCTCTGCGCGGGCCAGCCGCAGCATCCATTGCAGAAGCTGTTCCAGACGCTGCAAGTCCTCCAAAGAATGTTCAAGGCCTCCCTGATATTCCTCCGCGGATCGCGGCCGCTGCAGCAGGGATTGGAGTGTGGACTTCACCACCGCCAGCGGTGTCTTTAACTCATGAGCGGCATTTCCCAGGAATTCTTTTTGTTGCACAAAAGAGCGCTCCAGCCGCGCCAGCATGTTGGTCATCGATTGGAGCAGAGGACGCAACTCAGCGGTCCGCCCGGCCTCTTCGGGGGCGTGCAACTCCCAGTCCTGGCTGGAGACCAGAGCTGCCCGGTCGGCGAGTTCCTGCAAAGGCAGCAGGCCGCGGCGAATTCCCCACAGCGCCAGCATCCCAGTTATGGCAAGCAAGAGGATGCTCCACGCTGCGATTGATAGACCCGCAGCCTTGACCTGCTGATTCAGTTGGATCAGCGGAGCCGCATAGACGACGGTCAAGGTCTGGGGATGAAAGGTGGCGCCTTCTTCTCGATCGAGCACAGGCACGTGAAAGACTCTCAATCCACGATAATGGACATGCTCCGATTTAAAGCGCCAATGATCTTTTCCTGCTGGCGAGATATCCAATGCCTGGGGCCAATTGCGCGAACGGACCAGCAGCCCGGATTTTTCCGTCCATACCGCAAAGAGGTCGGGATGTGATGGGTCGATCGCAGGCGGAAGCAAACTGTCGTCGAAATACACGTTGCCACTGCTGTCCTCGGTATAACGCACCAGAGCGGCGACACTCATGGCCCGCCCTTGCATCGCAACGTCCAGAGTAGATAACAGGCGCCATTCGGTGTAATAGATGCCGGTGAGCAGGAGACCGGCAGCCAACAGTGTTTGCGAGAGCACCACGATGACAATGAGCCGCCGTCGGATGGAAGTCTGTCTCATGCTATTCCTGCAAAATATAACCTTGCCCACGAATAGTATGAATCAATTGTTTAGAAGAACCATTATCGAGTTTGCGCCGCAGACCCGAGATGTAAACCTCGATCACATTGCTGAACTTCTCCCAGTTGTAGTCATAAAGATGCTCCAGCAATTCGGTCTTGGAGACCACTGCCCGAGGCCGGTGCAACAGGTATTCGAGCACCCGATATTCCATCGCAGTTAACACCACCGGCCGCCCGCCGCGCTGCACGCTGCGGCTGACGGTATTTAATTCGAGGTCGGCGATCGACAACACGGGGGAGGGTTGTCCTTTGCCTCGCCGAATCAGTGCTTTCGTGCGAGCCAGCAATTCGCCCAGGTCGAATGGTTTGGTCAGATAGTCATCAGCGCCCGCGTTCAGCAAGGATACGACCGATTCTTTGTCATCGCGGGCCGTTACCACCAGGACAGGTGTTCTCTGGCCTGCCTTGCGGATGCGCCCGAGCAGCTGCATGCCGTCCATTTGCGGCAGCATCAGATCGAGCAGGATGGCATCGTAGTCGTTGGACTCCGCCATAAAGAGTCCTTCCTGACCATCGTTGGCGATGTCCACCGCGTAGCCTGCGCTTTCGCGGAGACTCCGGCCGATGTTTTCCGCCAAGCGCGTCTCGTCTTCGATAATCAGCACACGCATATCGACCTATCCGCAGCGTACCTCCTTACACCTTAACGCGTCCTTAACCCAGTTGGAAGCGCCCGGCTGCACCCTGTCCCCGGGGACGGACACCTCAACGTCATGATCTTCTGCTGGTCCATGGTCACCCTCGGATTCCAGTTCGGCCTTGGTGTCTCGGACAAAAGATTTGCAAAGATACTTAGCCCCGGTCGCGGTACAATGTCGCCACCGCCACCCCGTCACACCTAGCAGACATTGGTGCCTGCCTTCGCTGAAAACGACGAGAGGGTGACGTGCTCCTCGTGCCGGTTCCGCTACCCGAGGAGCAGGGGATTTTGTCCTCTCTGTGGATCGGCTGCAGCGGTTGGCCAGGCCGCCGACGAAAGCCGCCGTGTCGGCAACAAGTCTGTTATAGGACACCACGAAACCGGCCTGATGATCGGACAGCGGGTCCGCAAGGCTCTGGCCCCGGTAGTCAAGAACCCGGTCCTGGTCGTCGTTCCGCTGGCACTCATCTGCGTGCTGTACTTTTGGATCGTCCGCAGCGGCAGAATGCCAAAGCAAGGCGCGTCGGCCTCCGTGGTTTCAACTACTTCCCCCGAGACACGCACGCGGAGCGTCACTGCTCCGGAAAGCGCTCCCCAGCTGGCCGTCCCTGCAACTGGAAGCTTTCCAGGTGCCACACCCGCCGCGAAAAAGACTATTGAGATTGCAGATGATCCCGCCCAATTGTGGAAGAGAGTTGCGCGAGGCGATGCGGGTGCGGAAATCGAGCTGGCCAAGATGTATTTGGACGGTGTACGTGTGGCCCAGAATTGCGAACAGGCTCGTTTGCTTCTGCTGGCGGCTTCGAAGAAGGGAAGCACTGTGGCCAGCAATCTCCTCTCCGGCACTTACTCTCAGCGCTGCCGATAAAGAACAGATGCCTCTAATGCCCGTTCTGAAACCGCTTCTCCCATATCTGGCTCGCAACAACACCACAACTGAATCATGAATAAGCCAACCTGTGGGATTCAAAGGTCTTCAGCCATTCGTGGCGATTAGCGAAGGTTTGGCGAAGGAGTTGCACTGCTCTGCGGCGTGCGCTTCCTAGGGAGCGCGACCTCAAGGAGAAGTGCTGCAGGAAAAAGCCATGATGAGTCTCGACGACATAAAAATTACCCGCCGCGATGAAGACGTCCTCAACCTGCTGGTTCAAGGATGCAGCAACAAAGAAATCGCGGAGCAGTTGCACATCAGCCCCCGCACTGTGAAACAGCACCTACGGACGCTGTTTCTGCGGGCGGGCATTACACAAGGACGCAAACGCGTGAAACTCGCGACTGCGATGTACCAGAAAGGGCAGAGGGAACTATGCAGCCATGTGACCGGCTAACAGCAAAGGAAGTACAGGTGGCGACGCTGGTTTGGCAAGGCTTCACGAATCGCGAAATCGCTACTGCAATCGGCACGACTGAGCAGGTGGTAAAGAACTATCTGCGCAACACATTCGACAAACTTGGCGTTTGGAGCCGGCTCGAACTCGCTCTCTATGTGGCCAGCCACGGCGGCGCGGAATGGAGGAAACCGCTCGATTGGCAGCGGGCGGCGGCGCCGGGCGCGGCCCTGCCAGCTTTGCCGCAGGCCGGTTAAGTCGCCAGGCAGGTGCGAAAACTAACGGCGTCTGGCTAAAGCAGATCTGCTGGAAAACCCTGCTGGTTCTGATTTCTGCCCAATTTTTCACAGGCGCGATTGCGGGACCGAGCCAGCTGTCGTAGATTCGGCTGCGAGAAATAGCGTCTAGCTTCGTTGGCGGCTACCCAGACGATCAAGCTATGCGAGTTGCACATTTCTTTGTGCCTGCGTCTGTGGAGAGCTGGCATCTCACACAAAAATCATAACTTACGGTTAAGCGAAAGCGGTTGACCGGGTACTCTGTCTGAGATACACACCCGGAAGTCCTCAGGGTTGATTCTCCCCAGGAGGATTCTCCGTCTCGGTTGGCATTTCCGATTGACCCAACTTGATCTGCTCAAGAGCACGGCTTGGCGATCCGCAAGCCTAGATTGAGCGACCGGCGAGACGGATATGCTGGTACGAAAATGTTGAGCGCCGAGACCCACCAACCTAAAGCCACGGTTCTGGTTATCGAGGACTCTCCCGAAGTACAGCGGTACTTCCGCTTTGTGCTGGAGCTGGATCACTATCGAGTCGAGGTTGCAGACAATGGTGAAGAAGGTCTGCAGCGTCTGCGCAAGGGTTGCACTCCTGGGGTTGTGCTTCTCGACATGCAGATGCCCGGCATGGACGGACTGCAGACTTTGCAGCGCTTGCGTACAGCTTACCCGAGCCTGAAAGTGATCATGTGTTCCGCTCTAGATGATCCAGACCTTATTCGCCAAGCCCTCCGAATGGGCGCGCAAGCTTACCTGGTAAAGCCGATCCAGCATTTGTATCTGTCGGCCGCACTCGAGCGGTGCTTGATTCAGCCGTTACCTGAGCGGTCTCGGCAGCCCAACGCCAGTGTCGTTGCGATACCGTTCAGCGGATTGCCCCGCCCCAACTGACGCGTCCTTAAATTGGAATTCGAATCGCGCTATCGAGGAATCGCTTCAGTTGCGTCTTTTCTTGCTCCGCGATCTCTGTGAATTGCACCCCGATTCCGTACCCGGGAGTGCTGAAAATCACTTTTCCTCTGGCCCACAGCTTGGTGTCTTTCACCCACATAGCGATCCTTATCTCGGTTCCCTTCGGAAGGGGATTCGTCATTTCAACAAAACATCCACCCAAACTCATGTCGCCAGTTCGCGCCCGGATTGGGGCGGTTTCGTTGTTAGGGTAGACCTCAACTGAGTTCGTGCACTTGATGCGCGGATGCGCCCGCCGATCATGAGCGTCGCGGGGAGATCCGTCGACACTCGGTCCGGGCAGGGGGAAGTCCCAGAGAGTTTTTTCCGGAGACAGGTTTAGGAATCCCACATGGCCAAGTGCCGCCGTTCCCGGCGGCCCCACCCATTTCACCCGAAAGTGGCTCTTGATTTCTCCGTAGGTCAACCCGATGATCTCGTCAATGTTGAGCTGGGCTTGCACCCCGCTGAGTTCAACCCCGTGTCGGCTGACATTGACCGTGAAGACCTTCTCCGAGAAAATTCGCCCCGCGCTGTCCGTACCAAAGATTCGGACAGGCACCCTGATGTCCTTTCTGGGTTCGCGGCGTTTGCCCATAAATCGGCCAGATGTGTGAGGCTGGGTATTGGAAACGTGATTCTACTGCAAAGCCTGTGGCCGCCAAAATAATTCGGTATCCACATCCCCTTGAGCGCAGCACCGCCAGGGGGAAAACACTGCAAAAGCTTGCACGATAGTACACCCTAAGATCGGTGAGACAGACCGGCAAATAAAGCGTTTGCCCGCAAACTGGTCGGTACTCCAATTGCTTCCAAGAGCGGGACGTAACGCTCCGGTATTTCTCGAAGTCCAAGGCGGAATGGCAAGTAAAGAAACCTTCTGGATGGCCTGCGATTCGGTCGAGCAACTACGCGCCGAATATGGCCCTTTTCATACCCGCGCCGAAGCCGAAGCCGAGGCCCGCAAGCTCGGATTCGGCTATCTGCTGCGCTACGAACATCTGATCGACGCCAACGATGAGATAGAGGAAGTGCGCTGCATCTTCATTGAGTTGTATGGCTGCCAAGGGCGCGTCGGGCCACTCAAGCCGGAAGATCGAGTGCGGGAGAACCGAAAATTCCACACCCGCTGTGCCACCTGCGGAGAAATGGCAGTTCACGACGAACCCTGGCTTGCCGAAGTTTGGGCCGATATCCATGAATTTGAGCACACCCGCCACCGGGTTCGCTTGTTCGAACAGACCCGGCTCGAGGGACTCAAGGAAATCGGCGACTGGCGCGACCGTTGTGCCTGAGCCTGGATAGCACCTGCAAAACCCCGCAATTTTCTGCTAGTCTGGTTGCCGAGCTTGGCCATTTCGTGGCCTTACCGAGAACAATTCTATGGTTCTGGTCTTACTTTTGATATTGGCATTCATTCCTCTGCTGGGCATCGCTTGGATCGCCATCTATGGCTCTCTATTTTCCCAGCCGACGGTCGACGCCCTCTTTATGTCTCTGATTTTGCTCACCATGTCGGGAATCCTCGGGACAACTGCCTTGTTCGAGCTGCGGCGAAAAATGTTTGGCTCCGGCTCGACGGCTGGTTCCGCACACTCGGTTTCGCCCGGAGGCTTGGTGAGAAGGGGAAAGGTGAAGGAAGTGATTTTCTTCGAAGCCAACGTCGGAGAGCCGAACAAATCCATTGTGACTCTGTCTGATAGCGATCGCTCGCCCCAGATGCTGGTCCTGGCTGGTGACATGCGCAATGCGCTTCCCGTGGGACAGAAGGTGCAGATCACCATGCGCAAAGAGGCTGGCCAGAACGTATTAGTAGGTGTGACCTACGCCTGAATCTCACACCTCAGAATTACCAACGTAATCTCGATCCCAACTTCAAACTCGCTCCTGAGGACGCTCTCGTTGGAGAATTCCTAAGTATCAGTGTCACGAACTAGGGTGGATCTCCGAGGAAGAGATGTTGCAAACGGGAAGATTGTTTCCGATTGAAGAGGAGCAGGTTGTAGCGCCCTCCATGCTCGAACGCGCTGAGCAAATTCAGCGCGAAATTCACCAACTTTCGGGCCGCGACCTGCAGTTGTGGTCGATTGGGATTCTGGTGATGTTGGTGCTTGCAGCCGGCATGCTAGCCCTGATTTTTCCCAACATCGTTTGGGCGCAGCGTGTCATCCACATCGAATCAGCTTACCTGCCACAGTTGTTCTTTGGTCTAATCTCACTGGTTCTGCTGTTTAACATCTATCTCATTGGGCAGAAGATCAGCCTGAACAACACACGTCGTGCCCTGATCAGCGAACTGGTTCTCAACGAGCGGCTGGAGAGCCTGTCGTTGATCGACCCACTCACCGAACTGCTCAATCGGCGCGCCTTAAATGAGCTGATTCCGCGGGAGGTTGCCCGTGCGAATCGTCTGGGAAGCCGTCTTACGTTCATGACTATGGACCTCGATGGCTTTCGGGAAATCAATTCCAAGCTTGGAGCTTTGGAGGGCAACCTGCTGCTCCGGGAATTTGCCAAGATGCTGAAAGCCACATTTCGCGGCGGCGATATGATTTTCCGCCAGGGTGGCGATGAATTTCTGGTCCTGATGCCCGACACGGATGAGGAAGAAGCCCAGCCCCCTTTGCGCCGCCTGCTGCGCGCCGTGGAGCACTGGAATGCCAGCAGCGGTAAGCACTATGAGCTCTCCTTTGCCTGGGCCTTAGCGCCTTATGTTACCGGCAGCGATGTCGCCGACGTGCTGCGTACCGTGGATCGGAAGATGTACCAAAAGAAACACAATCTGGTGCCCGTGTTCTAGCTCGACACTTGGAACCTGAGAACAAACCGCCCAGCAATTATTCTTTTGCGTTGGCCACAACTGGCCCGATCCCGGCAGCCCTGTACCAAACAGGCCGGTCGTGGCCACACTCCTCGGAGAGATTTCCCAAGATAGATCGCGATACCGAATCGGGAACCCAAATTTACCCGCTCCGCTGCTGCCAGAAGTGAACCGTCAGGACTGCCGATAACCATGAGGAAGATGCAGAGATCGTCTGAAGGCATCCCTCCGTGAATAGCAGCTTGGCTGAAGAAGATAGAGCATTAGGCCGTCGGATCACGTACGGCGCGACCTGCGCACTCCTGTTCATTGCCTATCTCTTGTTAAGGCGTTCTACTTGGCAAGGCAGTGACCAACTGCACGCGCTGATGGAACCTGCGGCTACCCTCCTGGCCTTGTTTGTCGGCGTGCTTGCGCTCGTCCGCTTTTACAGCAGAAAAGACAATACGTTTCTTTTCATCGGCACCGGATTTATCGGAACGGGGCTGCTCGGTGGCTATCACACGATTATTTCAGTTGCGGCATTAGAGCAGTATTCTCCATCCCCGCCTTCGGCCCTCATTCCGTGGAGTGGATTCGTCCCGCGACTCTTCTTGTCGGTGCTCCTCTGGCTGAGCTGGGTGTTCGGGGCGAGGGAAACCAAGCGTGGAGAATCGGGCAGAGCCCCTGAACTTACTGTTTACCTGATCGCCAGCCTGTGGACGCTGGGGTGCTTTTGTCTTGTCGCCTTTGTCACTCTTCCTTTCGGTTACGGAGTAGTGCCAGTCTTTCACCGGCCGCAGGAATTCCTACCAGCCTTCTTTCTTATTCTGGCCGCCCGCGGTTATGTCCGAAAGGGCCGCTGGAAGAGCGATTCGTTCGAGCACTGGCTGGTGCTCTCGATCATCCTGTGCGCTAGCCAGTCGGTGTTCATGGCGGCCTCTGACAAGCTCTACGACCCGATGTACATGGCGTCCCATGTTGTAAGACTGCTGTCCTACTTCTGCATCCTTGTTGGTCTCATCATCGCCATGTATCGCATCTTTCTGGCGGAGGAGAACATCATCGAGGAGCGCACCAGAGAGTTACAGAAGGAAATTGCCGAGCGAAAACAGGCACAGGAAGAGAATCTGGCTCTGCTCCACAGAGAACAGATGGCGGGGCAAAAGAGCCGCGAGGAAAGAGCGCTCGCCGAAGCTGTGTTCCAGGGCCTGCCGGCCATCGCTTGCGTCTTCGATCGCAACGGTCGATTTTTGCGATGGAACCATCAACTGGAAACGAGGCTTGGGTATTCGGCTGCAGAGGCGCAACAGTTAACAGCCCTGGATACGGTTGCCGAGGAAGACCGAAGCTTGCTCGGGCAGATCATGCAGCAAGTTTTCGAGAAAGGCGCTGCTGAGACAGAGGTCTGTCTTCTGGCCAAGGATGGAACCAGGGTCCACTGTTATCTGTCAGGCGCGAGGATCTTCATTGATAACCAGCCCTGCCTTCTGGGCGCGGCCATCGATATCAGTAAGCGCAAGCGGGCGGAAGAAGCGCTCCGCCTGAGCCGCACGATGCTGGCGCACATCCTGGACTCCGTGCCGCAATCTATCTTCTGGAAAGATCGTGAAGGCACGTACCTCGGATGCAATGCCGTCTTCGCCAAGGCGGCTGGGTTTGATTCCCCGGAGGCAATTGTCGGGAAGACCGATTACGACCTCCCGTGGCTGCGAGAGCAGACCCAAGCCTATCGAGCCGACGACGCAGAGGTGATCCGGCACAATCGAGCGAAACGCCACATCGTCGAGCCCCTGCGGCAAGCGGATGGAAGCCGCCTGTGGGTTGACACCACCAAGATTCCGCTCGTCGACCCCAAGGGTGGCGTGTATGGCGTGTTAGGAGTTTACGAGAACATCACCGAGCGGAAGCTGGCGGAAGAAAAAGTCCGGCTCCAGGCCGCCGCTCTGGAATCGGCGGCGAACGCGATTGTCATCACCGATGCCCAAGGAACTATCCAGTGGGTTAATTCTGCCTTCACCCGGCTCACCGGCTACAGTGCTGAAGAGGCAGTGGGTCAGAACCCACGCTTTTTAAAATCGGGGAAGCAAGACGAGTCCTTCTACCAGAATCTTTGGGACACGATTCTCGCCGGAAAAGTCTGGTCCGCCGAGATCATAAACCGGAAGAAGGACGGACAACTCTACACTGAGGATATGACGATTTCTCCGGTGTGTTCTGCCGCCGGCAAAATTACTAACTTTGTCGCCATCAAGCAGGATGTCACCGAACGCAAACGAATTGAGCAGGAGCTGAAATTCCGCAACGTGATTCTCTCTACTCAGCAAGAGGTTTCGCTCGACGGCATCTTGGTTGTGGATGATGATAACGACGAAATCATCTCCTGCAACCGGCGGTTTGCTGAAATGTGGGGTATTCCGGCTGATGTGCTCGCGACAAGATCTGCCAGCCAAGTTCTAGCAGTAGGACTGGAGAAGATGGCCGATTCCCAGAGCTTTCTTAAGAACGTCAAGGTTCTCGACTGCTCCCACAATGGGATTTACCAGGACCAGGTCGAGTTGAAGGACGGCAAAACCTACGAACGTTATTCTGCCCCGATGACCGGAGATGACGGGACATACTATGGCCGGGTCCGGTATTACCGCGATATCACCGAGCGCAAACGATCCGAGCAGGCCTTGCGGCAGAGCGAAGAAAAGTACCGCCGGCTGGTTGACAATATTCCGGATGTCGTCTGGACCTCGGCTCAGGACGGACACACAACCTATAGCAGTCCGAATGTACAAAGTATCCTTGGCTACACAGCACGAGAAGTTTGCGAAGGCGGTAGTGAGCTCTGGATTGGGCGGATTCATCCCGATGACGTGCAGCGTGTGCTTGACTCCTTCCTGTCGCTTTTCGCCGAGAACCGGCCTTTTGACGTCGAGTACCAGATTCAACGTAAGGATGGACAATGGATCTGGCTGCACGATCGTGCTGTCCGTACTCACGAAAAGGATGGCGTGCAATACGCCGACGGGATTTTTTCCGACATCACTGCCCGCAAACGGATGGAGCAAAAGCTGCGGGAGTACGAGAAAGTTGTGGAAAGCTCGGACCAGATGGTGGCAGTGGTCGACCGAAGTTACCGCGTCATACTGGTGAATTCCGCCTTCCTGAAGTATTACTCCGCGGCAAGAGAACAACTCCTGGGACGGTGTCTCTCCGAAGTGGTGCAGGAGGGTGCTTTTGAAACCGTCAAGCAAAAGTTAGATGAATGCTTCCAGGGCAAGACCGTCAACTATGAGGTGAAACGCACATACCGCGATCTGGGCGAGAGGGATATATTTCTATCGTATTACCCGATCGAAGGTCCGCGCGGTGTTGACCGTGCCGCCTGTTTATTGCAGGACATCACTGAGCGCAAAAAGGCTGAACAGTCCCTGCAGTTATTCCGCACGCTGATCGATCAATCCACCGATGCCATCGAGGTAATTGATCCGGAAACGCTGCGCTTCCTCGACGTAAATGACAGAGCCTGTTCCGACCTGGGTTACACCCGCGAGCAGTTCCTCTCCTTGAGAGTTCCCGATATCTATCCGCTTGCCGGCGACGAGTCCTATCGAAAGAACGTCGAAGAGCAACTGCAGCGTTCAGGTTTCACAGTCTTCGAAGGGCTGCACCGGCGAAAGGACGGTTCGACCTTTCCTGTCGAGATCGCCATGAAGCACGTTGTGCTGGGCCGCAGCTATTTCGTGGCCATCACGCGGGACATCACCGGGCGCAAGAAAGCAGAATTGGCCTTGCGCGAAAGCGAGGAACAGTTTCGGCAACTGGCCGAGAACATTCGCGAGGTCTTTTTCATCCTGACCCCGGACCCGCCTCGATGTGTCTACATGAGCCCGGCTTACGATCAGGTCGTCGGAAAATCTCGCTACGAAGTCTATGAGCGGGCCACAGCCTGGATCGACTCAGTCCACCCCGAGGACCGCGAACGCGTTGGCGGCGTATTTATGCAGTGTGTGCAGGGTGTTCCAGTGGAGACGGAATACCGCGTGGTGCGGCCGGACGGCTCTGTCCGTTGGATTCACGCGCGCAGTTTTCCCGTCTGCGACTCTGCCGGCAAGTTTATCCGTGCCGTTGGAATTGCCGAGGATATTAGCGAACAGCGTCGAGTGCTCGACGCAATCCAGGCCGCGAAGGACGCCGCCGAAGCTGCCAGCCGAGCTAAGAGCGAGTTCCTGGCCAACATGAGCCATGAACTGCGGACTCCCATGAACGGCATCATGGGCATGACGGAGCTTGCGCTAGCTACCGAGCTGACCTCCGAGCAGCGGGAATACTTAACCATGGTGAAGTCTTCCGCAGACTCGTTGCTCGGCGTCATCAACGACATTCTGGATTTCTCCAAGATCGAAGCCGGCAAACTGGAGTTCGAATCGATCGAGTTCAATTTCCGCAGCAGTCTGGAAGCGACGCTGAAGCTCCTCGCCCCGCGCGCGCACGAGAAAGGCCTGGAACTAAACTGCCGAGTCGAGCCTGAGGTCCCGGAAGTCCTGATCGGCGACCCCAGCCGTTTCCGGCAGATCATTGTCAACCTGGTGGGGAACGCCATCAAGTTTACCGAACGCGGCGAAGTAACCGTGCAGGTCGAACAGCAGCCGGAAAAGGCTGGCGGCGTTGTGCTTCACGTCAGTGTCGCCGATACGGGCATCGGCATTCCTGAGAACAAACTGGATGCCATCTTTGGCGCCTTCACCCAAGCGGATGGTTCGACCACGCGACGCTACGGCGGGACTGGGTTGGGACTCAGCATCTCTCGCCAGTTGGTGGCAAAGTTCGGCGGACGCCTTTGGGTGGAGAGCGTCGTCGGCCAAGGCAGCATTTTCCACTTTATTGCACACTTTGCTGTCGGCTCTCCACGACCGGCGCCTTTAACAACAGTGAACCTGAAAGATATGCCGGTGTTGGTAGTGGACGACAATTCGACCAATCGGCGCGTCCTGGAGGAACTGCTGCACGGCTGGGGAATGAAACCGGTCTTGACCGAGAATGGCGGAAGCGCTCTGACCCATCTTCACCAGGCTGCGCAAGCCGGCCGACCGTTTCCGTTAGTCTTGGTTGATGCCAAGATGCCGCGCATCGACGGATTTACTTTGGTGGAGCAGATCAAGCAGGACCCACAACTAGCAACGGCAACGATCATGATGTTGACTTCAGCCGGTCAACGCGGTGATGCCGCCCGCTGCCGCCAACTGAGGGTAGCCGCATACTTGACCAAACCCATCGGCCGTGCCGAATTGCTCGACGCCATTCTTCATGCGCTGGGGACCAAGGCACAGAAACCCGACCAGCCCTCTCCATTGATAACCCGTCACACGTTACAAGAGCGCAAGAAAGGACTTCGCATCCTCCTCGCGGAGGACAACCTGGTCAACCGGACCCTTGTGGTTCGCTTGCTTGAAAAAAACGGAAACGCGGTGGAGGTCGCGACGGATGGGCGCGAAGCGCTGGCTAAGTTTGAAGCAGAAAATTTTGATCTGGTGTTAATGGACGTGCAGATGCCGGAGATGGACGGGTTCGAGGCAACCGCCGCCATTCGGGAGAAGGAAAAGATGAAAGGCGGCCATCTTCCTATCATCGCCATGACCGCCCACGCCCTCACAGGCGACCGGGAGCGCTGCCTGGCTGCGGGAATGGACAGTTACATTGCCAAGCCGATTCACGTCGACGAGCTGCTGAAGGAAATCGAGAGTGTTGCCGCCGCAGCTCCCACACACGTTGAGAACGGTTAGCCGAGTTTCGCGCTAAAGACTGAAGACGCCAGGATCATTTCTCGAAGTTCCTCCAGCGGCGGCCATCGCGCTCCAGCAGTTCATCGGCTTCCTTTGGTCCCCATGTTCCCGTGGCATAGTTGGGAAAATTTCGCGGTGGCAGGGCTTTCCAGACATCCAGAACCGGACTTACGACGCACCATCCGGCTTCAACCATGTCCGCGCGCTGAAACAGAGTCGCATCGCCGATCATGCAGTCATGCAGGAGGCGCTCATAACCCGTGCTCGGTTGTGTCCCGAAATAGTCGGCATACTCGAAGTTCATATCCACGGCCCCGAGCCGCATGATCGGCCCAGGAACCTTGGCCGCGAATTGCAATGAAATGCCTTCTTCCGGCTGGATGTGCAGCACCAATTGGTTGGGCATGAGATTTTCGACCGGCGTGTCACGGAATAAAACAAACGGCGCCCGGCGGAACTGAATGACGATATGCGTGTTCTGTGCGCCCAGCCGTTTGCCCGTGCGCAAATAGAAGGGAACGTCCGCCCAACGCCAGTTGTCGATGGCCAATTTCATGGCCACAAACGATTCCGTTTTCGAATCGTGTGGCACATCTTCTTCTTCCCGGTACCCGGGCACGCGCTGCCCGTCAATCATCCCGTTCCCGTACTGCCCACGCACCGTGCGGCTGAGCACCTCCTCGGCGCTTAGCGGTTGAATGGCATGCAGAATCTTGGCCTGCTCATCCCGCACCGCGTCGGCCTGGAAAGAGACCGGCGGTTCCATCGACGTGAGGCTGATGAGTTGCATAATGTGATTCGGAACCATGTCGCGCAGCGCGCCGGCGTGGTCGTAATAGCTGCCGCGCTGCTCCACCCCCACCGTCTCACACACTGAGATCTGAACATGATCGATGTAGCGCCGGTTCCAGATCGGCTCGAAGATTCCGTTGGCGAAGCGAAACGCCAAAATGTTCTGCACGGTCTCTTTGCCGAGATAGTGGTCGATCCGGTAGATCTGCTTTTCGTCTGCGACTTTCAGCAGTTGCTGGTTGAGCGCCTTAGCTGACTCCAGATCGTGGCCGAAGGGCTTTTCGATAATGACTCGCCGCCAATGCTGGTTGTTTTCCTCCACCAGCCCAGCCGCGGCCAGTTGCTCGGCAATCGAGCCGAAGAAGCGCGGCGCGGTTGCCAGATAAAACAGGTAGTTGCCGTGGGTCGAATGATCTTGGTCAACCTTGTCCAGAAAACTCTTCAATGTGGCATAAACATTCTTGTCGTCGAACTCGGCCGTAACGTAGTAGACGCGGCGCAGAAACCACTCGATGAAGTCTGCGTCCGCATCGTTGCCGGCATAGTGCTTGATATCGTCAGCCACCCAGTTGCGAAAATCTTCAGTCGACATAGACCCATGAGAAAGCCCCACCACAGCAAACTCGCGCGACAGCAATTGTTGCTTTCCCAGGTTGTACAGGGCGGGCATGAGCTTGCGCCTGGTTAAGTCTCCGGCCGCCCCAAAGATCACCATCACGCAGGGGTCGCCAGGCCGGCCCACTTGCCGCGGCTGCGTCATCGGAATTGTCGCTGTGTCGAGCATGATCGACCTCGTGGGCTTTCTTTCATTTCCTCGGTGGTTAAATTAGTCCGCAAATCTCCAAGTGAGCAACGCCTGTCTTAGAACATTTGTAGCTGAACTGCCTTGCTCGCCACCTCACTTTGACTTCGAGGTTGCCTCGACTGCCTTGAGAAGCTTCTGGAAAGCCTCCGCAAATAGCCGAACGCCGTCTTCGGTCAGCTTGTCAGTGACTTGCTTCATGGAAATCCCCAGTTTGGCGACCGTCTCCATGATTCGGTTGGCGGACTCGACGTCTTCGGTCAAACTCGGCCGCGGACGCCCGTGATCCCGGTAAGCATCGAGTGTGGCAGGGGGCACGGTGTTCACGGTATCGCGTCCAATCAACTCCTCCACGTACATTACGTCGCTATACTTCGGATTCTTCGTGCTGGTGCTGGCCCAGAGCACGCGCTGCGTCTGCGCTCCTTTAGCGGCGAGTTTCTTCCATTGATCGGCGCCGAAGATCCGCAGGTAGCGCTGATAGGTCTGCTTGCCATTCGCAATCGCCACCTTGCCCATGATGCTTTGCAGTCCGTCTTTCTCTCTCTCTTCTTTAGAGGCTTTCAGCCGTTGCTCAACGATCGAATCGACCAGCGTATCAATGCGGCTGATGAAGAAACTGGCCACGCTGGCGATTTTGCTGACGTCGCTGCCGCTGGCTGCCAGTTGTGCCATACCAGCGATATAAGCTTCTGCCACTTCCTCATAAACTTCCTGCGCGAACAGCAGCGTAACGTTGATATTGATCCCTTCGCTGATCAATTGCTGAAACGCCGGAATTCCTTCCGCAGTCCCAGGAACTTTGATCATGATGTTTTCCCGGCCAACCGCCTTCCACAAGCGCCGCGCTTCTTTCAGCGTTGCTTCCGTGTCGCGGGCCAGAAAAGGAGACACCTCCAGGCTGACGTATCCGTCGCGGCGCTTTGTGCTCTGATAAACAGCCCGCAGTACGTCAGCCGCATCCTGAATATCGCGGATGGCGAGAATCTCATAGCGACCGTTCGCATCGAGATCGGTCCTGCGATTCAATTCGTTCAGCAGATCCGAGTAGTAATTGCTCTCGCCGACGGCTTTCTCGAAGATCGAGGGGTTTGAGGTCATGCCGCGCAGGCCGTCCTCGTCGATCAAACGTTTAAGCTCCCCAGTTTCGAGCAGATCCCGGCGAATATAGTCCAGCCACACCGACTGACCGAACTTCAAAAGATCTTTCACAGGATTTGTAGCTCTTGCTGTTTCCAGAATTCCAGTTGGCTGCATATGAACCTCGCTGTTCCAAAATGTTTTCCGCTTTACTTCGTGGACCTTCGTGCCCTTGGTGGTTACTCAAGAGCCAAAACCATAAAGGACACCAGGGTACACGAAGGAATACCCTATTTCGACTGCGCGATCGCTTCTCGCGCGGCCTCAACTACCTTCTCCGTCGTGAATCCGAACTTCGTCAGCAAATCTCTAAGTGGCGCCGAGGCTCCAAAGCGATGCATCCCAATCATCTTACCGGTTGGCCCCACGTATCGATCCCAACCCAGCGTCGCCGCTGCTTCCACCGATACCCGCGCCCTCACGGAGGGAGGCAGAACCTGTTTCTTGTACTCATCGCTTTGTGTTTCGAAGATGGCCCATGAAGGCATGCTGACCACGCGTGCCCTCACTCCTTCCGAGATGAGTTGTTCGTACGCGCTGACGCACAGCGAGACCTCGCTCCCGGTTCCGATCAGGATCACTTCCGGACTCCCACCAGGCGCGTCCGCCAGAATGTATGCGCCCTTTGCGAGGCCGGATGCGGATGCATATTTCGACCGGTCCAGCGTAGGAACGGCCTGGCGGGTCAGCACCAGCGCCGCCGGCTTGTGCTTCAGTTGCGTGATCACTTTCCATGCCTCAACGACTTCGTTCGCGTCCGCAGGACGAAAAAGCACCAACTCAGGCACAGCCCGCAACTGCGCCAACTGCTCGATCGGCTGGTGGGTCGGACCGTCTTCGCCCAAGCCGATCGAATCGTGCGTGTAAATGTAGATGACAGGAATCTCCATCAGCGCTGCCAGCCGGACGGACGGTTTCATGTAGTCGTTGAAATTGAAGAATGTGCCGCCGTATGGACGAATTTTGCAAACCGCCAGGCCATTCAAAGCCGCGCCCATCCCGTGCTCGCGAACGCCAAAGTGAAGATTCCGTCCGCCATAGCTGCCCGCCTGAAAGTCACCTGCACCCTCAAACTTGAGCCGCGTTCGGTCGGAAGTCGCCAAATCCGCCGAGCCGCCCATGAGCCACGGCACATTTTGCGCAATTAGATTCAGAACTTTTCCTGAGCTGTCTCGCGTAGCCAACCCTTTTGCGTCGGCAGGGAAGACCGGCAGGTTTTTGTCCCATTCATTGGGCAACTCGCGCCGCTGCATGCAGTTGATCTCTTCCGCGAGCTCCGGGTATTTCTTTCCGTATTCTCCGAACAACTTCGTCCATCGCTCTCGTAGTTCGCGGCCGCGCTGGCCAATGCCTTGCCGGAAATGTTCCAGGACTCCATCGGGGACAAGGAACTTGGCGTCTTCAGGCCAACCATACGATTTCTTGGCGAGCCGGCTTTCAGCCTCGCCTAAGGGCTCTCCGTGCGCCTCATTGGTGTCTTGCTTGTGCGGCGCGCCGTAGCCAATATGGCTGTTCACAATGATGAGAGTCGGACCGTCCTTCGTCTGCCGGAAAGCGCTATATGCGTTGGCCAGTGCATTCAGGTCATTTGCATCCGCGACATGCGCCACATTCCAGCCATAACCCGCGAATCGTTCGCCGACGTCCTCGGTGAAAGACCAGTCAGCCGGCCCGTCGAGCGTGACCCGATTGTTGTCGTAAATCCAGCAGAGGTTGGGAAGCTTCAAATGACCCGCCAGCGATGCCGCCTCGCCCCCGATACCTTCCATCAGATCGCCATCACCGCAGAATGCGTACACGCTGTAATCGAAGATTTCAAAACCCGGCCGATTGAAACGCGACGCTAGCCAGTTCGCGGCAATCGCCATGCCGACGCTGTTCCCAACTCCTTGGCCCAGTGGACCCGTTGTGGTCTCCACACCGGCGGTGATCCGATATTCAGGATGCCCCGGCGTTTTGCTGTCGATTTGGCGGAATCGTTTGATGTCATCCAAGGTGACAGCGTATTCTCCCGTCGACTCGTATTCAGGATTGGTGCCGCGAACTCCTGTCAGGTACAACATGGCGTACAGCAGCATCGAGGCATGGCCGTTGGAAAGAACAAATCGATCGCGATTGGGCCAGACGGGATCGGCGGGATCGAAGCGCAGGAATTGTTGCCACAAACAGTAAGCCACCGGCGCCAACGCCATAGGCGCGCCGGGATGGCCGGAATTCGCTTGTTGCACAGCGTCGATTGCTAGGGTGCGGATGGTGTTGATGCTCAGGGTCTCCAGTTGCTTGCTCGTCAATGTCTGCTCACTCACCGCCATGGCAAGTCGCCCCCTTCCGGTGCTAATGATTACAATCTCGGATCAACTTCCTCACTTCTGAAATGTTCTGAACAGACCCCAGTCCGTGCCAGTTTATCAAGTTCCAGCAGCAGGTGGTGGCTGACCAGACCCTTCCCTTCAGTCTAGGATGACGGAAGCGAAACAAAGATTCAGTAGTGGCTCAGTTTGCCTTGTCATCCCGAGCCGCCCGCTTCTGGAGGGATCTGGGCGCGGCGTGCGAATGCCTCGCGTTTGTTGCGAGGCACTCAATCGCATGCTTGGTGCGCATCCCTGGATGGCAAACTGAGCCACTACCAGAGATTCATCCGGCTTTTCATCTTTCTGCCGTGCAATTACAATCGGTCATGAGTCTGCGGTAAGTTGCTGGTGTAGCGCGTGTGTTTCTTGTGCAAACACGCGCCGAACAGGCACTCATGGCGCTGAAGGAGTCGGAAGCAATCGTCTTGCGGACCTACCCTTTGCGCGAGGCCGACCTGCTGGTTACGCTGTTTACTCGGTTAGAAGGCAAGGTCCACGGGGTGGCGCGTTCGGCCAAAAAGTCAAAGCGGCGCTTTGGCGGGGCCCTGGAACCGCTCACCTGCGTCCGGGCGTACTATGAGGACCGCGAAGGTCAGGAGTTGGCGCGGCTCGATTCCTGCGAGGTTCTGGAATCGCCGCTGGCCTCCGAGGTGACTTACGCTCGAGTGGTTGCGCTGGGCCATGTGGCGGAATTGCTCGATGAGTTATTGCCCGAGCGCGAGCCCAACGATGCCGTGTTCCGGCTGGCGCTCTCGGTTTTGGCTGGACTACGCGGCTCGGATGTTTGGCTGCCCATTACCTATTTCGAATTGTGGATCACGCGGCTGATGGGCTATTTGCCCGAGCTTTCTGAGTGCATCGTCTGCGGGCGAACTCTGAACGGAAGCCGCGCATTTTTTCATGCTTTGTCTGACGGGCTGATGTGCCTGGACGACAAACGGTTGGCTTCGTCGGAAATTTGCGCCGAATCGCGCAGACTGGCCGATCAAATGTTCCGTATGCCGGTAGAAAGTTTTGGCGCGAGCCCTTGGTCCAAGAAACGGGGAGCTGATCTGCGTAAATTCTTGTTACAAACGCTTCAGCGGCACATTGAAAAGAAGCTGGTGACCGCAGGAATGCTGGAAAAAATCAGTTAATCTTTAACCTTAGCTTTGTCATTCCGAACGCGCTTTAGCGCTGAGGAATCTGCTCTTAGAACGTGACCTCGCCCAATTCCAACTCGCTTACATTCCAGGAGCTTATCCTCCGTCTGCAGACTTTCTGGGCGGAGCGCGGATGCGTACTCCAGCAACCTTACGACCTGGAAGTCGGCGCCGGCACCATGGCGCCGGAGACATTTCTGCGCGTGCTCGGGCCGCAGCCGTACAAAGTTGCGTATATACAGCCTTCGCGGCGTCCCGCCGACGGCCGTTACGGCGAAAATCCCAACCGTCTATATAAGCACACGCAGTTGCAAGTCATCCTTAAGCCTCCGCCGGACAATGTGCAGGAGCTCTATTTGGAATCGCTCGGCGCCATCGGAATCGATCTGCGCCAGCACGACATAAAGTTCGAAGAAGACAATTGGGAAGCACCTACGCTCAGCGCCTGGGGCGTAGGCTGGCAGGTTATGCTCGATGGTCTCGAAATCACTCAGTTCACTTACTTCCAGCAATGCGGTGGACTGGACCTGGACCCGATTTCGGCTGAGCTCACATACGGTTTGGAACGAATCGCAGCTTTCTTGCAGGACAAAGATTCAGTTTACGACATCGTCTGGGCGCGCGATCCTGAGACAAATCACATCACGACCTATGCTGATGTGCGCCTGGCGGAAGAAGAGCAGTTTTCCGTGTACAACTTTGAGGCGGCAGATATACAAGAAACTTGGAAGCACTTCGAGCTGTGTGAGGCAGAGTGCAAGACTCTGCTAAGGCAATATGCCGTGCTTAGAGACGCGAAGGCTGGCGATGGCGTGGCGCGCGACAAGAGGAGTTATCCGCTGCTTCCAGCCTACGATCTCTGTCTGAAATGCTCACACCTCTTTAATATCCTCGATGCCCGCGGAGCAATTTCCGTCACCGAGCGGGTCGGCGTAATCGCGCGTGTTCGAGCTCTGGCGGTCGGCATCGCGAAGGCATACGTCGATCAACAGCAAGGCAAGACTCCGGCATCCGAAGAGGAACCAGAAAAGAAGCCCAAGAAAAAGTTACAAGTCGCGCCCACAGCGTCTTAATTGTCATGCTGAGCGGTAGTAGCTGCTTTCGCTCGCGAAAGCAGCTACGAGCCGAAGGATCTCTGCATTACACTTCCCGTGTACCAGCCCCTCCCCGTCACGCCCAGAATGGCACGACGGACATGCTTCGTGACGTAACTTCGCAAGCACACGTTCTTGATTTCTGCGAAAATAAAGGCTTGCTGAATGCCTGACTTTCTCCTCGAAATCGGCTGCGAAGAAATCCCCGCGCGCATGATCGACGCGGCCTCGCTTGAGTTGCGAGAGCGAGTGTTCAGGTTGCTGGAACGCGAGCGCCTCCCCGCGAGCGGAGAAATCACATATCTTGATTCGCCGCGCCGGCTCGCGATTCTCGCTTCCGGGATCCCTGCGGCTCAGCCCGATGTGACGGAGCAAGTCACCGGCCCTTCGGTTACAGTTGCATTCAAGGATGGTCAGCCCACTCCGGCCGCTCACGCCTTTGCCAGGAAGGCCGGAGTCGAGGTTTCCCGGTTAGAAAAGGTTACAACAGCAAAAGGTGAATACCTGGCGGCGAGAGTTACAAGAAAGGGCCGATCCGCAGCGGATGTTCTGTCGGAGCTGCTTCCCAAAGAACTCAGCTCTATTTACTGGCCGAAGACTATGTACTGGCGGCGGCCGGACGACTTTTTCGTGCGTCCAGTTCGCTGGCTTGTAGCCATGCTCGACAGGGAAGTGATTCCTCTGGAATTTGACGGCATCCGCGCCGGAAGCGAATCGCGCGGCCATCGAGTTCTTGCCGATAGGCCCGTGCAGATCCCAGCCGCTGGCGAGGCTTATGTGAGCGCATTGTGCGCGGCAAAGGTTCTCAGTCGCTCTACTCGCGAGCAGCAAATCCGCAAAGCGCTTGACGCCTCCACTCGTACCATTCCCGGCGCACGCTGGCGTGAGGACAAGGATCTTCTCGACACCGTCGTCAACCTCACCGAATGGCCTTCCGTCATCATCGGCAATTTCGATCGCGAATTCCTGGAGTTGCCGGAGGAAGTTCTAGTCACAGTAATGCGTGATCATCAGAAATATTTTGCCGTCGAGAATGCGAATGGCAAGCTGCTGCCACATTTCCTGGCAGTCCTGAACACTGATGGCGATCCGCAGAGCATCATCCGCCACGGCCACGAGCGCGTACTGCGCGCCCGTTTTAACGACGCGCGCTTTTTCTGGCAAACCGACCAAAAGCATCCGCTGCGCGAGCGAACGACGTGGCTCAAGCACGTCACTTTTCAGAAAGACCTGGGCAGCTATTACGAAAAAACCCTGCGAGTGCAGCGCCTCTGCAGTTGGCTGTGCGAGATCATCCGCCAAAGTGGAATGGCGATTCGGCCGGGCGTTGTGCACAAAGCCGCCTATCTGGCGAAGACCGATCTGACTACCGAACTGGTGAAGGAATTTACGGAACTGCAAGGTATCGTCGGCGGACTTTACGCTCGCGTGCAGGAACTCGACACCGATATGCCCGACGCCACGCGCCAGTTGATCGCCCAGGTGATCTACGATCAATACAAGCCGGAGTCGGTGGAAGACTCAGTGCCGCGCACGATCGAAGGCGCGGTTCTTTCCATTGCCGACAAAGCGGATACGATTGCCGGCATGTTTGCCCTCGGCCTTCAGCCCACCGGATCGAAAGATCCGTTCGCCTTGCGTCGCCAGGCCAATGGCATCGTGAAAATCATCGCCGAGCACAAGCTGCCGTTCAGACTAAGTCAGATATTTACCTATGCTCGCGAAACCTACCGCGGAGCAGACGCTGAAAGGAAGTTCCCGGCCGGGCTTGACAACGCCGGCGCACTGCACGCTTTCTTTCGCGAACGTCTGGAGTTCTATCTTCGAGATGTCCTGGGCTTCAAGTACGATGTGGTGAACGCGGTACTCGCAGCAGACGCTGACAACGTCGTGGATGCTCTCGCGCGTGCGGAGGCGGTCGCTAAGGTGCGCCCCTCGACGGATTTTGAGTCCATCTCAATCGCGTTTAAGCGCATGAAAAACATTCTCCGCCAGGCGGCCGAAACTGGGAAAGAAGTAGGCGTTGCAATCGATCCGAACCTGCTCCAGGACGGAGTCGAAAGAGAACTGGCATTCAAGGTTCCGCAGACATCCAAGACCGTGGAAGCGCTGCGAGCAAATGGCAACTACGAGCAAGCCCTTCTAGAAATTTCAAAGCTCCGGCCCACAGTTGATCGGTTCTTTGATAAGGTCATGGTCATGGTCGACGAGGATCGCATCCGGGCCAACCGGCTCGCGCTCCTGTGGACACTATTGAAGGAGTTTTCCACCATTGCCGACTTCTCCGAAATCGTGACTGAGAACAAAATTTGATGAGCACCATGTTTTTCTTGTTGTCATCCCGAGCGTAGCGAGGGACCCGCAGTTGAAAGCTGAGTGTACCGATGAATAATGCGATCTTTGGAACTGCAGATTCCTCGCGCTTCCTCGCCGCGCATCGCGGCTGCGGAAGGCTCGGAATGACAAGGCTTGTAATTTGTGTCGAAGGGTGACTTTTTGTTGTCATCCCGAGCGTAGCGAGGGATCTGAAGTTGAAAGCTGAACGGCGCTATTACGTGTACATCATGGCAAGCAGATCGCTGAACCTATATACGGGAATTACCGATAACATTTTCCGGCGAGTACTGGAACATAAGGCTGGGGTGTTCCGGGGCTTCACGAAGCATTACAACATTAGCCGGCTCGTCTACTACGAAGTCTTCAAATATGTAAACAACGCCATCGCGCGGGAAAAACAAATCAAAGCGTGGACACGCGCTAAACGAGTTGCACTGATCAAGAGCTTGAACCCGACCTGGCAGGATTTGGCTGAAGGATGGGGCGAGAAGATCGAACTGCCGATCCCTCGCTATGCTCGGGATGACAACAAAACCAACGTGGCGAGCGATTGCAAAACGACGGCAAACTTCTCTTGCGAACTCGCCGATGTGCAAACTTCAAAATAAAGGACTCTTATGGCAACCACCACTCTTCCCGAAACCGAAATAGCAAGACCGAAGCCGCAAGCCACCAAATATGTCTATTTCTTCGGCGATGGCAAGGCCGATGGCAACGGCAAGATGAAAGATGAACTCGGCGGCAAGGGCGCCGGCCTCGCGGAAATGACCAACGCAGGCCTCCCCGTGCCTCCCGGCTTCCATTCAGACCGAGGCCTGCCGCGAATACATGCGGAAGAATCAAGTCTCGAGCGAAGTCGATCGCCAGATGGAGGAGGCGCTCAAGCGTCTGGAGCAGCTACAAGGCCAGAAGCTCGGCAAAGGCGACAACCCTCTGCTCGTCAGCGTGCGCTCCGGCGCCAAGTTTTCCATGCCAGGCATGATGGACACGATCCTCAACCTCGGCCTTAACGATCAGAGCGTTGAAGCCTTGGCCAAGCTCAGCGGCAATCCGCGCTTTGCGTACGACTCTTACCGCCGTTTAATCCAGATGTTCGGCAACGTCGTGCTGGAAATTCCGAAGCCAGCGTTTGACGAAGTCTTCGAGGCCAAGAAGAAACAAAAGAAAGCCAAGCTTGACACCGGCCTCGATGCTAAAGCTCTCAAGGAAGTCATTGCCGAATACAAGAAAGTCGTCAAAAAGCATGCCCATCGCGACTTTCCACAGGATCCACACGAACAGCTTGTGATGGCGCGTGACGCCGTCTTCCGCTCCTGGAATAACGACCGCGCCAAACACTACCGCCGTATCAACAATATTTCGGACGATCTTGGCACCGCGGTCAACGTGCAGGCCATGGTCTACGGCAATCTCGGCGAGACCAGCGGCACTGGCGTCGGCTTCACTCGCAATCCTGCCACCGGCAACAACGAATTCTACGGCGAGTTCCTGATGAACGCACAAGGCGAAGACGTCGTTGCCGGCATTCGCACGCCCATACACATTTCTGAGCTGGAAAAAATCATGCCGGAGGTTTACCGGCAGCTCCACCAAATCACCACGCGCCTGGAAAAACATTACCGCGACATGCAGGATTTTGAATTCACCATCCAGGACGGCAAGCTCTACATGCTGCAAACCCGTAACGGTAAGCGCACCGGGCGTGCCGCTGTCCGGGTTGCTATCCAGATGGTTGAAGAAGGCCTGATTACCAAAGAAGAAGCGATTTTTCGCGTCGAACCCAATCAGCTTTACGATTTTCTAGTTCCGCGCCTCGACGAAAAAGAAATCAAACCTGAAAACATTCTCACCGACAAAGGCCTGCCCGCCTCGCCGGGTGCGGCCGTCGGTCAGATTGTTTTCACCGCCGACGATGCCGTAGAAAAAGCCGGACACGGGGCGAAGAAGAATCCAGTAATCCTGGTGCGCGCTGAGACCACCCCGGAAGATATCCACGGCATGGAAGTCGCCGTCGGTATTCTGACCTCGCGCGGCGGAATGACGAGTCATGCCGCAGTTGTAACTCGCGGCATGGGCAAGTGTTGCGTGGCTGGCGCCGGAGAGGTGCAAGTTGACGAGCATACGCGCGAGATGCGCGTCAAAGGGCAGGTCTTTAAAGAGGGCGATTGGATTTCGCTCGACGGTACCACGGGCCGCGTGATCAGAGGAAAACTCAAGACAGTCGAAGCGAGTCCAGACGATCCCGAACTGACAAAGCTGTTGAGTTGGGCGGAGCCTTTCCGCAAAATCGGAGTCCGCGCCAATGCCGATATTCCGCGCGATGCCATTCAGGCGCGCGCGTTCGGCGCGGAAGGCATTGGCTTGTGCCGCACCGAGCACATGTTCTTCGCCGAGGACCGCATTCCGCATATGCAGGCCATGATCATGGCCCGCGACGAAAAAGAACGCCGTGCCGCGCTGAAAAAGCTTCTACCCATGCAGCGCGACGACTTTGCGGGCCTGTTCCAGGCGATGGATGCTCTTCCGGTAACCATTCGCTTGCTCGATCCGCCGCTGCATGAATTTCTCCCCAAGCGCGAAGAGCTAATGGTCGAGATCGCGATCCTTCCTCACGCGAACGCCAAGCAGAAAAAATCGCTGGTGGAAAAGTATCGGCGCTTCGGCGCAAAAAGTGCCGCCGATCTGAAGAAGGTGCTTCCCAAGGTGCTTAGCCGCGTGGAGGAGTTGCATGAGTTCAATCCCATGCTCGGTCATCGCGGCTGCCGCCTGGGAATCACTTATCCCGAGATCACCGAGATGCAGGCCCGCGCCATCTTCGAGGCCGCTGTGGCCGTGGAGAAAGAAGGCGTCAAGACTCATGTCGAGGTCATGATTCCGCTGACTGCAACACTGAAAGAAATGGCGAACCAGGCCGCCATAGTTCGGCGTGTTGCCGACGAAGTATTCGAAGAAAAAGGTCAGAAAGTTCACTACCTGGTAGGGACGATGATTGAGCTGCCGCGCGCCGCTATAGTTGCTGACGAAATCGCCAAGGAAGCGGAATTCTTCAGCTTCGGAACCAATGATCTCACCCAGACCACGTTCGGCTTCTCACGCGATGACATCAACAAGATTCTCCCGACGTATCTCGCGGAGGGCATTCTTAAGCAGGATCCTTTCGCCGTCCTCGACCGTGAGGGAGTCGGAGCGTTGGTTCGCATCGGAATCGAACGCGGACGCAAAACCCGCCCGCACCTGGAGGTCGGCATCTGCGGCGAGCATGGCGGTGAGCCGTCATCAGTCGAGTTCTGCCATCAAGTGGGAATGGACTACGTTGCTTGTTCACCTTTCCGCGTGCTCACGGCTCGCTTGGCCGCGGCGCAAGCGGCCGCCAGCGAGAAGCTGAAAGTAGAAGGCGGCAGAACAAAATGAAAACCGCAGAGTGCCGGTGGATGTGTAGGGGCGGGTGTCCTCACCCGCCCGGCGGAGCGAAGCTCCGCAGCCTCTGTGTCCTTTGCGTCCTCCGCAGTTAACTTCACTGCACTTTCTGCAGCCGTGCAATCAATTTTTGGGCGAGATTTTCTTCCGATTCGGATCTCAATAGCCGCGAACTCGCCCCGGAACTCTTTTCTGCTTTAGCGGTGAAGTCCACCAACTTTTGCACGTTCGTCCGTACTCGTTGCTCAGCTTCTGGAGTGAGTTGCAGCTCTTCCTGCAAGAATGGCGAGTCGAAACCGAAATCCACCTGGATGTGGCCTTCCTCTTGATACGCCCCCTCATCGAATTCTTCACCATGGACCAAAAACCTTACCGGAGACGGCTTCACCATCCATCGCTCTTCCTCTTCATCGAAAATCCACAAGTCCCACGCTGCCTCGAAAACATAGGCGTAGTCCTCGTGAAGCAGATCCGAAGCGATCAGCACTGCCTGCTCGGGCGTGATCCCCGGTTTGAACCGGCGTTCTAGAATAGTCGCTTCATTCCACGAAACCGGATGTAGCGCCACTGACGTGATCCCGGGCTGTTGTGCGGAGAATGGGAATTGCCGCATTACCGACATAGCTCGAGGCAGCATCTCCTCTACCTCGAAGTTCGAGAACCAAAGACTCAAATACAGCGGATCAGCCACAATCTCTCCTGTCGGTTTCTTCAATTCTAGGCTGATTCCTGAGCGGACGCAGCGTCCGGCATCGGATTTCTATAGGGTTCTTGATATCCCCGTCGCGATATGCATGCATCTGGATACTCATAGGGTGTACATGCTGGCCACGAACCGCGGGCGGCGGCAAGGGCTTTGATGCTTCCCGCTTTGACACCTCGGAAGGCGCGCTGCTAGGATCAGTTTGGCTGTCGGCTCCCGCCTTGCTCGTCCCCGTCGTCTAGCCCGGCCTAGGACATCGCCCTTTCACGGCGGTAACACGGGTTCAAATCCCGTCGGGGACGCCAAACCAAATCAATGTCTTACACGGAAACCCCGTCTGGCTCGCGATACACAGAAAATACACGCGGTTTGGGCCGGATCATACCTACAACTTTGCTTTGCGCGGCCCGCTTATCGGGCCCGAGAGCTTGGGTGTAGGTGTCCAGCGTCATCCTCGACGTTGAGTGTCGCAACAGCTCCTGCACGACTTTCACATCCTCGCCATTGGCCTTGAGAATCGAGGAAAATGTGTGGCGAAAGGTATGCCACGACATCTTTTTCTCAATGCCCAGGCGTCTGGCCGTCGGCTGAATGTGGTCGCGCATCACTGTGCTCAACCAAACGGGCTGCTTCCCGCGCTTGGCTCCAGCACGGTTGGCATCGGTGGCCCATACATAATCGGATGGTTTCTTGTAGGGCGTTACCGCGTACCAGGCCAATAGTTCATTAGCCACAAACTCGTCGATAGGCATCAGCTTTCTTGAAGCTTCAGTTTTCACGGGGCCCACGTGCTGGTCAACCAGTGACCGGGTGACACTCACATGGAGCTTCTTGAAATCGAAGTCTTCCCACTTCAGCCCAGCCAGTTCGCCTCGACGGAGCCCGGACGGCATGTCGAGAAACAGCATTGCTCTTTCCCGAATCCCAAGAGCTGCCAGAAGCGATTGCATCTCTTGGATCTCCAGAATGTCAGGTGTATGTTCTCGCTTTGCGGAGACTCGCACTCCTGAACGTTTGGTAGGACCGGTGATGGGATTCCGGTCCGTCAATTCCCATCGGACTGCATGGTTGAAAATACTGCTCATTGCGTCGCGAATCTTCTCTCTCGTTCCGCCGGCAAGAGGTTTGGGCTTGCCGAACTTTGTTGTGACAAGCGTTTTGAGCCACTGCTCAACCGCAACGGTCTCCGGTCATTCTCGGTTTCCAGGGCCGCAGCCCAATGGAGGCCCGCTACGGCGAGGACTCCGAGGCAATGCTCTCTCAACCGGCGACCAAAATCTTTCTTCGTACCACTGAACCACGCGCTGCCAAGTGGGTTAGTGAGGCCATTGGCGAGGTGGAGATTGAGCGTCTGCGCGAGACCCACTATGACGGAACACGCCGGGGTCGCAACTTCGCGCTCGACCGGCAGACCGAGCCA
>DASPSE010000113.1:0-6163 GCA_035624085.1 Terriglobales bacterium | reverse complement strand
TCCACGGGTAATCAGCGCCGCAATTGAGTTGTGACCAAGCCCCAAACCGTCGCAAATTCCCGCTGCGATGGCGATGGTGTTTTTCAGCGCGCCACCGAGTTCTACGCCGGGTACGTCACTGTTGGTATAAATGCGAAAGCGAGGATCGCTGAATTCGTGCTGCACGGTTTCCGCGAGTGTTACATCAGTTGACGCAATAGTGATGGCGGTGGGATCGCCGCGGGCCACCTCTTTGGCGAAACTGGGGCCGCTGAGAGCTCCGATTCGCGGCCTGAAACCGCCATTGTCGCTGATGACCAAGCAGATGACCTCCGTCATCCGCAACAGGCTTTCCTCTTCAAGTCCTTTCGTGGCACTCACAAACAGCATCTCGGGCTTCACGAAGGGACGCATCTGCTGGAAAAGCCGCCGGCAGTGCGGCGATGGCATCACGCTCACCACAATCTCTGCAGCGCGCAAGGCTTGCTCAAAGTCGCCGGTAACGGAGACGGTCTCTGGAATGACTTGCCCGGGAAGAAACAGTTCGTTCACGCGCTTCGATGAAATGGAGGCTTGCACCTCTTTTTCGTGCGCCCATAACTGTATGCGGTGCGTACCTTTTCGTCCCAGGGCGATCGACAGGGCAGTTCCCCAAGCTCCTGCGCCAATAACCGCAATTTGACTCATCCCCGCCTCCGATGGAAACGAGGTTCGGTGCGCGCCAGAAGCCTGCGAATATTAGCGTGATGTTTAACGATGATGAGCAGCGAAGCAGCTGCCATGAACAGAAATAATTGGGGAGCATCAGGATGAGGATTCAGGATCCAGGCGATTAGCGGAAACAGAGCCACGGTAAGTATCGAAGCCAAAGAGATGTAGCGGAATGCGAGGAAAATTGCGACAAAGATACCAATCATGACCAGAACGGTCTTGGGAACCAAAACCACAAACGAGCCTAATCCGGTAGCGACGCCTTTTCCACCGCGAAAGCCCAGCCAGATCGGAAAAACGTGACCGGCGATGGCCATCAAGGCGGCGACTCCCAGCAAAACAGTCCGACCCGGAAAGAGCGACCGCGTGATGAGCACCGCAGCAACTCCCTTTAACGCATCGAGAATTAAAGTGACAGCGCCGAGGGCAGGCGAGGTGCGCGAAACATTAGTCGCTCCGATATTGCCGCTGCCGGTTTGGCGCACGTCCTGTCCGCGGAAAAGGCGAATCAGAATATAGCCGAAGGGAATCGATCCCAGCAGGTAGCTATAAGCGGCAGTGAGGAGGAATGTCATCTCTAAATATGCAGGGACGGGCGTTTCACGAGCCTGTCCTGAGCGAAGCCCGGCAGTTTAGCAACCATATCTGCGATGATTCTACGCGAGCGGAAACCGGGCTAGCTTTGTGTATTGCGAACCTCCGCGCATAATTTTGCTTTCATACAGGAAAAACTCACGGGCCGTCATCGTACCAAACTCCGGAGCCGGCAAAGCGGACAATTTTTCCTGCAGGACCTGAAAGTTCCTATTTGCAGCGTCGGCTTTGCGCCAACCGGGAGCGCCAGATCGTCCGCTACCGCGCGCCAGCGTCAGATGCGGACTGAATTCATGATCCTCCCGGGGAACTCCAAGCGAGGATACGACCTCATCCACCGTTTTGGCGAGGGTGGCAAGCTGGGGACCGGATTCGATCCCGACCCAGAAAACTCGCGCAGATTTTACCGTTGGGAAAAAACCATAAGCGCGAAACGTAAGATCAAATGGCTTGGACTGCACCGTGGTGAGCGTACGCTTGATCTCCTCTACGGTTTCGGCAGGTTTCTCCCCGATGAATTTCAAGGTCACGTGCAGCGATTCGGGACGCACCCAGCGCGCATCCGGCGCAAAGCCGCGCACGCCTTCCATGAAACGCTGGAGGCGCTCACGGATGGTGTCGTCAATGTCGAGAGCGATGAAGATGCGCATTTAGCAATTGGCAGTTGGCAATTGGCACTTAGAATCAGAGTCCAGTCTTGATTGGCTAAATGCCAAGTGCCAAATGCTAAGTGCCATCACATCAGCTTTCTCCTCACCATATCCAACGCCTGCTGGCTGGCGAACCAACGGATGCGTTTGCGGTCACCGGGGAATTTGCGCTCGATGACCTCGGTGCCGCTATCGCTCGCCAGCGCGTGAAACACCAGGCCTACTGGCTTTTCCGCAGTTCCGCCAGTCGGACCCGCCACACCGGTAACTCCCAGCCCCAGCGTGGCGGCGCAACGCGTACGGATTCCCTCCGCCAAAGCGGCGGCAACCTCGCGGCTCACTGCGCCGTGATTCTCGATCAGTTCTGCTGGAACACCGGCCAGCGAGGTTTTCAGCTCATCGGAATACACAATCGCCCCGCCAACAAAATAACGCGAACTCCCGCTGACCGAAGTAATGCGTTGCCCGAGCAGGCCGCCGGTACACGACTCGGCCACCGCCAGCGTAGCATTCCGCATCTGCAAGTAATAGCCGACAATTTGTTCCATGGATTCGCCATTATCGGAGAAGACGTGATCCCCCAGCTCTTCTTCGATTTGTGATACCAGATCATCAACCCGCTTCTGGGCAGCATCCAACGAAGCAGCGCGACTTCTTAGGTGCAACTGAATTTCCCCGGCTCCGGCCAGGATTGTCGTCTGCACGTCAGGAACGCGCTTGTAAATCGGCGCGACTCTCGCATCGCAATGTGACTCGCCCATCCCGGTGATCTTCAACTCGCGCGTCGCAATAAATTGTGGCGGAAGCTTGGCGCGAAGGCGGTCCGCACATTGTTCCTCAAAGATCGCCTTCAATTCATGCGGAGGACCCGGAAGCAGAATGATGATTTTGTCCCGGCCATCGTATTTCCCGCTGATCCACTGGCCGGGAGCCGTGCCATTGGCGTTCATCAGCACGATAGCCCCGGCCAGGACGTCCGCTTGCTTAACATTGTTCTGAGGCATTTTCCAACCGCGAGAGGCGAAGCGTTGCTCAATCTTGGCGAGGATCTCAGAATCTCGGCGAAGTTCAAGTCCCACGGACTCGGCTACGGCTTCGCGAGTGATGTCGTCTTCGGTCGGACCCAGGCCGCCCATGAAAATGACGACATCTGCCCGGGACAGCGCTAGCGATGCGGCCTGAACCAGGTGCTCCTTACAATCGCCCACGATGGTTTTGAAAATTACTTCCACGCCAAGCTGGTTGAGCTTTTCAGTGAGATACAGAGAATTCGTGTCCTGGCGGAAAGGCGTGAGCAATTCCGAGCCGATGGCGATGATCTCGGCATTCATCGGCTAAAAGTCTAAATGATTCACAACTCAGGACACAGGGGCCACCGAGGTCGAGTCTCAGGAGGGCAGATCTACCAGGGAAGCTCCCTGGATATTCCAGGCGAGATGATGGATGGCGTTGGTCGTTGCCAGGACGGCTGAACGGCCGGGTGCGAAAGCCAGTCCGACGAGGCCACTACCCGCCACTTCAAGGTTCGCCTGTCCAGCCGGGTTGACCTTCACGATGCCGCGCTTGCCGCCCAGCGACGCCGCAACGTACAGGTTGCCCTCCTGATCGAAGGCCAACCCTTGCGGACGTCCAAGGCCGCGGTAAAAGGTCGAAACGCTTCCCTGGGGATCAACCTTGTATACGCAATCAAAGCTGGAAGTAGTCGGGCCGGTGACGAACAGATCCCCGCGCTGTCCAAAAGCCAGGTGGTAAGCGGAGACGCTGGGCTCAAGCGTAGCGAAAACGAAAATCTGACGGTCGGGAGCGATCTTGAAAATAGTTCCACTGCGGTCGCCGACATAGAGGTTTCCGGCGCGGTCGAAAGCGATGCCGGTTGCGACTCCCATCCCCTCCGCGTAAGAAGACATAGTTCCGTTTGGCGCGACGCGATACACGGTGCCATCCATGCGGGAGGACACGTACATCTGCCCAGCCTTGTCAAACGCGATCGAGGTCGCATTCATCAGATCGGAGAGGAAAGGCTTCACGTTGTAGTTGGTATCGATTTTGAAAATCGATACGGGAACCTTCTGCCCCCGGCTGCCTGAGAAAGTAACGTAAATGTTGCCCTCGGGATCGAGAGCAGGATTCGTCACGGGATGCAGATTTTCGGCGATAGGAACAGCAACTTTGATTTGATGCGGGTTGCTGGAATGGCTATTGGTGGAAACCACTACCGGTCCAGAAGCTGCGCCGTGCGGCACGCGGGCAACCAGGAATTGGTCGGAACTGATAATCACCGAACCTTCAACTTCGCCAAAGCGCACGCGGGGCCGGCGAAGTTCCGCTGGGCGCAAGTCGGTGCCGGTGATGCGCACTTCACCACCCGGCAGCGCAGCCGCGGGCTGCACCGCCACGATGTGGGGCTTACCATTGACGTTCTTGCGGCCGAGCAAACGATCAGAGATTCCCATTGGCTCCAATTCCCAGCACGCCTTGCGACAGCTATCTCGGCAAAAAACCAAAATGCAACAGCACTTGCATGATCAACAATGCGTAAAGCCCTGCTCCGACATCATCTATTACGATGCCCAGACCTTCGGGAAGTTGCTCCAGCTGACGCACCGGAGGCGGCTTCACAATATCGAAACCACGAAAAAGTATAAAGCCGAGCAGCAGAGATTTCCACGAGACCGGGACGGCAATCAGCGTAATGAGTTGGCCGGCGACTTCGTCGATCACGACGAATTGGGGATCCTTCAGTGCCGCTGCCCGGGCTACGCGAGTCGCAGCAGGAATTCCGATCAACGTCACGGCGCCAGCCAGCAGGACGGCAGCAACCGTTTGCCAGCTTGGAGTGATCCAACGAGTCAGCAGCCACCAAATGAGCACTGTTGCCAGTGAGGCCCATGTGCCAGGCCCGGGGCGCAAACGCCCGATGCCAAAAAAAGTCGAAGTCAAGGTAGCCCAAAGCGGTGCTTTCATGCCGCACCGCTTCTTGGTTCTGTAGCGCCGCCGTCCTCGGCGGCTGTTGTGGGAGCATCTTGCCTCGTTCGGTTGGGAGTTCGCGGAAGCATCCAGAGTAGCGTACCAGATGAAATTCAGAGCTTCTTATCCGAGTCGATAGGTCTGACATCTGGAAGGTCGCTAGTATCTTTGACTGGCGACGAAATCACATATTCACCGCTTGCCCACTTGCCCAGATCGATCAGTCGGCAGCGTTCGCTGCAGAAAGGGAATTCGGCATCTTTGCGCTGCACCAGCTTCTTGCAAGTAGGGCAGGACAGCTTGAGAGCGCGCTTTCGAGCCATGGTCCTCAAACGATTTTCGCGACCAGATCGTAATCGTGGGCTTCGGTAATCACGCAGCGGTAAAACTGACCTGGCCGTGGCTGCACGCCTTCCGGCAAATCATTCACGAAGACTTTGCCATCGATTTCAGGAGCGTGCATGCGGGTGCGTCCCTCAAGCAGGAGATCACTTTCTTCCGACGGACCCTCCAGCAGGAGTTCAAACTCTTTCCCAACTTGCGCCTGCTTCTTGCGTTTGCTGATACGGCGTTGAATTTGCATCAAGTGCTTGCGGCGGCGCTCGATTTCGCGGGCAGAAATCTTTTCGTGCAATGAAAACGCGCCTGCTCCTTCCTGATCGGAGTAACCGAAGCAGCCCATCCAATCGAACTCAGCCTCGCGCACGAAGTCGCACAATTCTTCAAATTCCCTTTCAGTCTCCCCGGGGAAGCCGGCGATGAAGGACGTTCGCAGCGTCACATCCGGGATTGTCCGGCGCATCTCCCCGATGGAATGGAGGAACACATCCGCGCCGCCGCCTCGTTTCATGTGCTTGAGCACACTCGCAGATGCGTGTTGCAAAGGAACATCGATATACGAGCAAATCTTGTCGTGGGCTGCGACGGTTTCGAGCAGGCGGCCGGTGATTTTGTTCGGATAGGCGTACAAGAATCGAATCCAGCGCAAATCTTCAATGCGAGCCAGTTTTTCGAGCAGCAGCGCCAGACCATCCTTTAGATCGAAGTCTTCGCCGTAACAGGTGGTGTCCTGGCCAATAAGCGTAATCTCACGCACCCCGGAGCGGGCCAGCCGCTCGGCTTCGGCAATTACCGACTCAAACCTCCGGGAGCGGAACTTCCCGCGTATCTGCGGAATGATGCAGAAGCTGCAAGGATGATCGCAACCTTCGGCGATCTTGATGTAAGCAGTGTAGCTCGGGGTTGCGAGAATGCGAGGCGTC
>DASPSE010000104.1:0-22038 GCA_035624085.1 Terriglobales bacterium | reverse complement strand
AGGCCGCGCCCTTTCAAATCCGCCCCAGGCCTGTATTTCTTCACCCCTCAGAAGAGCTTGAGGTGAATGGTCAGATACTTCTTGGGATTTTGCCGGATGGCTTTAATCAGGTCGCGGGTCTCCACCAGGAGCTGGTCGGTGTTGTTGTACACCGATTCGTCCTGTAACAACTTCCCAATCGTGCCCTCACCTGAATTGAGGCGGTCGGTTAGGGCGGAGAGCTTGGTCACAGTATTCTTCATCTTGTCGGCGAATTCCTGATCGTGCGCGATCGTGCCCAACGCACCTTTTCCGGCGTTAATGTCCTCGGTGAATTTCTTTACATTGGCGACGGTGTCATTGGCATTGTTATAGAGCGTGGGATCCTTCAGGAGCTTGCCTGCTGTGCCCTTGCCCGCGTTCAAGTCATCGATCGTCTGATTTAGCTTGCTAATAGTATCGTTTGCGTTGCGGTAAAGTTCGTCGCTGACGATCGCCTTGCCAATGCTGCCCTTCCCATTGGCCACGTCAGCAACCAGGCTTTGGAACTGGGCAACGGTGGAGTTTAAGCGGTTGTAGAGGCTGGGATCATAGATCAGTTTGCCAAAAGAGCCCTGACCGCTTTCCACGAAAGCGAGAATCCGGTCCACACGCTTTTCCAGCGCGTCGAGGTTTTGCAGGGTGCTCTGGCTGGCGCGCACGACGTCCTCGATCTGCGGTGTTTCGCGAGTTTGCAACACGTCGCCTTCCTGAAGCTCGAGCCCTCTGGCCGAAGCGCTGTCAATGTCGATGTAGGTCGCGCCGAGCACGCCCGCTGTGGCCAGAGTGGTGACGGAATCCTTACGCAGATTCTGATGGTATCTCGTGCTGACCTTCATGGTGATTTCGACCGGAGTCAGCCGGCGGGCAGGGTCGGATATGACCCGGATTCCTGTGACGGTGCCAACATCGACGCCTTGCAGCCGGACCACCGCTCCCGGCTGCAAACCGCTGGCGTTGTCGAAATAAGATTTCAGGATGATTTTGTGGGTCAGAATACCGCCGGTGCTGGTCATCAGCAGGATCAGAACCGCCAGGGTGATACTCCCCGCCAGCACGGTGAGCCCGACCTTCAGTTGAGACCACTTCAACTGCTTCTGGCTAGGCACTTGTTCTCCGTAAAGTCATTGCAACCTTTCCGCGTGGTCCACAGCTGGAGCGATGCCTGCATCATAGCAGAGGGCATGGGCGAGTTTCGATATCAGGCGGGGCGCGGATTAAGAGTGTGCGAAAACAGAATGGCCAGGATATAGGCAGTCGCGCCGCAGGCCAAAGTCGCATTCAGCCCGAACTGAACTGCAATCACCATGGCCAGAACTGACCCCAGCACGCTCGCACCGGCATTCAGGGCCCATGCCCATTCAACTGCGTTTTCGGCTGCCTCATTCCCATCTGCGGTGGTTGGGGGGCTGGTCAAAGCACGCAAGCCGGTGGGAAATGGCATCCCCATGGCGAACCCCAACGGCACCAGGAACGCCGCGCTTACCATCAGCTTTGCCGTGAAAGGTATCCCGACCAGAGCGGTCAGGACTGCAGGCAAAGTGAGTACGTACAGCAATAGGCCACAGGCAATGAGAGCCAGGGGAATCCATGCTCGTTGAGGCCCGGTAAGCCACCTGCGCGAGGTCAGGCTACCCACGCCGCTCGACAGCAGAAGCAGGAACACCACCACGGTCAGGGCATAAGTCGGGTGTCCGAGAAACAATACAAAACGCTGGATGAAAGCAATTTCAGCCAGAATGTAGCCGAGTCCGATGGCTACAAAATAAAGCAGGGGAATTGCTGATTGATGCCGGGGCCGGCGGTGCCAACCGAGGGGAATCACCAAGAACGCCAGAACGGCTGCGAAAGAAATCATCAGTAACATCGCCAACACTGCGACGCCCAAGTTCACTTTCCAGTCGATCGCGTTCTCAAGACCTCTTCCGTGCAGTACCTGGCCAAGCTTGGCCGTAAAAAAGAAGAATGGCGCATCGTCGTTTACCGGACCCACATTGTAAGGATATTGCTGCGCGAAAGCGTAAGGGTCGTTCTGCGCAATCAGAGACGAGAACGGATTCGTCTGAGGTTCAGATGGAAGATAGAGCGGTACTAACCTGGGATGGTCCCGCAAATGCGATCGCACCGCCTGCTCCTCTTGTGGCGTGAACGCGCTTCTCTTGGCCAGAACTGCGACCGGAATGCCGTCTTCATCCAGATCTCCCTCGGAAATCACTATGAAGTTTCTGGCGGGATCCCTGACTCCGAGTTGGTGCAGGGCATCCATCGCCACCGAAACCACGCGTAACGCTTCACGCGGCTGGCGGAACTCCCAGCGTGTGATGGCCACCATGCCGCCGGGATTGAGATGGTCGAAATAGGCGCGAAATGCTTCTACGGTATAGAGGCTGTTCTCGCTCAAGGCAAAGGCTCCGGCGGCGGTGGAGGCCCAGGTGTCAACCAGCGTCATCTGCACCACGTCGAACAGTTGACTGGCATTGCGAAGGAAGGACCGCCCATCGCTCACGTAAATGTGAACTTCGGGTCGATCGTAAAGATGGTAGCTGTAATCTGCATACCGCTCACGCATGACGGTGTTGGCGATGATGGGATTAATTTCAATTCCGGTTACATTCGGGCTGCCGCTGGCCACTGCCCTTAGGACATCAACCCCGCCACCGGGGCCAATGATCGCGTAAGTCCCATGCGGCCGCAGCACGTTGGCAACCGCCGGAGGAGCCGACATCAACTCTCGTTGCCAATCGCTGTTTTCCCATTGCTGCGGATCGGCGTTCATGATGTAAGTGGATGCGTCCGCATCAATGACGACCACCTTGGTGTCGCCTTGCCGATCAACCTCGATGCGCGAGATCGCATTCCAACGCGCGAATTCCACCCACGATGGATCGCGGGGCCTGCCCTTGGCATAGACGACGTCAATCAATTTTCCGGAACGATTGGCTGCAATGATGATTACCAAGGCCGCGGCCAAGCCCAAAATGAATCGACGGCTGATGGACGTGGACGCCCATATCAAAGCCGCAACCGCCGACATGAAAGCCGAAAACATCAGCGCGTTCGGCGCGCCCAGCCAGTTAAGCAAAGGGACAACTCCCAGGCAAGCCAAGGCTCCGCCCACGAGGTCGGCCCCGTAGAGCCGCGGAATGTGTTGCGATTCACGCGCAAAGATCGATGAAAACTCTAATCCGGTAACAAAGAACGGCGCCGCGGAGGCCAAATACATCGCCGTAAGGCGAAGGAAATTTCCCCGCGACAGCTCGAGCGAAACGGGAAGGTGGAGCACAATCTCGAGAACGACTGGTACGACTAGAGCATTCACGCAAGACAATAGAGTGAGCAGAGGCCGAATTCGAAACCGCATTAGCCATCTCTTCGTGAGGTACGCGAAGACACCGCCGGAACCCAGTCCCAGTAGCGCAATGGAAATTGCGAGGAACGCGAAATGGTAGAACAACACGACGGAGAACAGCCGCGTCAGCGCCAGTTCCAACAGAAGCGCGGCGAAGCTGCTGATCGCCACGCCGGTTACAAGCACACGGCTAGGCGCTTCTCGGCCCGCAATCGTCGAGGCGGCTGGAAGAGTTGGACTTGTTACAGACACGGGTTGTCGCTGGAACGCGACAGTCTAACAGAAAGGACATTTCAGCCTGGAGTGGCTAACTTTCAAGAATGACCTGCGCAATCGCGAACTGCCCGGTGTGGGAGAGAGAAAGCGCAACATGCTTTGTTCCTAACTGGGCGGCGAATTCCGCGGCCTTGCCATGGAATGTGATGCTGGGGCGCCCACCCGGCATTCGGCAAACCTCCACATCACGCCATGTCACGCCCCGGTTCCAGCCAGTTCCAATGGCCTTCATGGCCGCTTCCTTGGCGGCAAAGCGGGCGGCATAGCGCTCTATGCGATTGGCTTTCGTATCGCAATAGCGAATCTCGCCTTCCGTAAATACCCTGCGAATAAACCGGTCCCCGAAGCGTTTGATTGATTCTGCGATGCGCGGTACTTCGGCGATGTCAATCCCGCTGCCGACAATCATTCTGCCAAGTTAGCACATTGTGGATCGAATTCCATGCGACGCAGCCGTCTGGTAGTGGGTCAGTTTGTTTTGTCATCCCGAGCAAGCCGCTTTCGCGCAGCGAGGGATCTGGGCGAGCCGCGCGAAGCGTCGCGTTCTTTGCGACGCACTAATCGCGCGTTTGGCTCGCTTCCTTTATCAAACGCACCCACTACCAGGCGCCTAAAGCAAACGGTCCCCGCGATAGATTACCTGTCCGTCGATCAACCGGGCCTCGGCCATCAATTCATGCCGCTTCACTGGCCCGGTTCCGTCAATGTGCAGGACCTCGTGACCGTGCGCGACCAGCCAATCAGAAACCAGCATGCGATGGCAGCGGAAATACAGCCGCTCCGCACACATATAAGCTGTGCGGGAATGCTCAGCTAGCCCGACGAGTTCGTTGATCGCATGCTGGAAATCTTCGGTGAGCATATAGTCGGCATAGTTCCGGAAGCCGGGGCTGCGTAGGGCAACATTCGGAGAGTCGTCGCGGATCTTCTTGCGCCGTCCGCCAAGTTCCTTCATCCAGACGTAACGAATTTGTACCTGGGGCAAGCTTTTCTCCAATGCTTCGCGGTTGAAATGCGGCAACCGGCGCGACATGGGAAACGAACGGATATCGACCAGAGTTTGAATGCTATGAGCCCGTAAGGCTTCGATCAGTTCGTTTAGAGTACGTGTGGAATGACCGATGGTGTGGAGAATCGCCACGAAAACATTCCACCACAGAGGACACGCAGGACACAGAGATGGGTGCCGTTTTGACCTCCGCGATCTCTGTGTCCTCTGTGGTTTACTAACCGGCTGCGATCTGCTCGAGCGCCTGAATGATCGTTCGGTCCTGCTCGGGGAAAACAGTGCGCAGGTCCAGTAGCGCCCGCCCATCTTCGACGCGCGCGACGATAGGCGGATCAAACGTCAATAGCCGCTGCGCTAGTTCATCTGCACTCAGACCCTCGCAACTCACTGCCAGCAACCGCGTAGGCAGAACCGCCGAGGGAGCTGCGCCACCGCCGATCACTGATTCGCCATCGATCAGCTCAACCAACAGCTTCGGCGACTCAAGAGCCGCCGCCACGGCTTCGGCTCGCCTTGCAATCTGTTCTTTGGAAAGCCGCATCATGCGGACCGCAGGAATAGCATCGTGGTCACCCTTCACATAAGCCATCAAAGTTGCTTCCAGGGCGGCATAAGTCAGCTTGTCCACGCGGAGAGCTCGAAACAGCGAGTTTGAGCGCATCCTACCGATCAAGTCAGCGCGGCCGCTGAGGATTCCCGCCTGCGGACCACCCAGCAATTTATCGCCGCTGTAAGTCACGACATCTACTCCGGCCCGCAAGCTGTCGAGCACGCTCGGCTCCCCGCTCACACCTATCGATCGCAGATCGAATAACGCGCCGCTTCCGAGATCCTCCATGAGCGGAATTTTGCGCCCACGGGCCAATTGAACCAACTGCTCAAGCTCAGGCTGCTCTGTGAATCCGGTGATCTGGAAGTTCGAGCGATGCACACGCAGGAGCAGTCGAGTCTTGTCGGTGATGGCTCGCTCGTAATCCTGGATGCGAGTGCGGTTGGTGGTGCCTACCTCGCGCAGAATCGCATTTGACTTGGCCATCACGTCGGGAATGCGGAACGAACCACCGATCTCGACCAGTTCGCCGCGGGAAACAATGACCTCGCCGCCCTCCGCCAGCGTGTTGAGTGCCAGGAGGACTGCAGCAGCATTGTTATTGGCTACGATGGTGGAGATGACTGGCTTCTCGGCTGAGCTTCGCTCGGCCTGGACGGGTCGGAGAGTCCCCACACAAGCATCGTCGTTCAGCAGTTTCCTGAACAAGCGGTCCACATGCACATCGCGCTTGCCCCGCTCGCCGGTTTCAATGTCGAATTCCAGGTTCGAATAGGTTGAGGATGTTTCTCGAATGTGATCGAGGGCAGCAGCCGGGAGTGGCGCTCGGCCCAAGTTTGTGTGCAGAATGACTCCCGTAGCATTGATTACAATTCGCAGAGAATAGCGCAGCGCTCGCCGGAGTTGGCGCTCGATACCAGCGTCGAGGTCAGAGAGGGCAAGATTGATGGCGTCGGCGCCGAGCCTGCCAGCCTCAATCTCGCTTCGCAAAGACGCAAGCAGCGCCCGGGCGGCATCGGTTACTGCCACCTGGCCTTCCTGCGCGACGAGCCGTGCGAGACCAGGTCTTCGCGCCAGCTCATCCACGGCGGGAAGCTTTCGATACAGATCGACTTTAGACTCCGTTTGCACTGGCGATGATTATCCCATTCGCCGGGAGCGGAAGCCAAAGCCAATTTAACCACAGAGGACACAGGGAACACTGAGCGACCTCAACACGTTCACCCTACTTCCACTAGCCCGTAACTCTTCTGCCAGTGGGTACGCATGTGCCGCAGGGCGCGATCGATTTCTTCACGGCTAACTTCGGAATTCGGTCCGGCGAGGACCGCAGCCGCCTCGCGTTTGGCAGCCTCCAGCAACTGCCGATCGCGTATCAAACTCGCCACGCGAAAGCTGGGTAGACCGGCCTGGCGGGTTCCGAAAAATTCGCCGGGGCCGCGCAGCTCCAAATCAAGCTCTGCGATCTGAAAGCCGTCGTTGGTGCGTACCATGGCGTCCAGGCGGCGTTCCCCGTCCTCGGAAACCTTCCCGCCCGTCATGAGAACGCAGTACGATTTCGCCGCTCCTCGCCCGATGCGTCCGCGAAGCTGATGCAATTGGGCCAGTCCAAAGCGCTCGGCGTGCTCGATGACCATCACGTTGGCATTGGGGACATCCACGCCGACTTCGATCACCGTAGTCGAAACCAGAATGTTCAGCTCGCCCTTCTGGAACATCCTCATAACCTGCTCTTTGAGATCCGGGTCCATGCGCCCGTGCAACAAGCCGACACGCAGATCGGGGAATACGCGCTGGCTGAGCTCTTTGTACATCTTCATGGCGGCCTTGAGCTCGCGCTCTTCATTCTCTTCGATTACTGGATATACGACATAGGTTTGATGGCCCCCGGTCACTTGTTTGCGCACGAAATCCCATACTTCGCTGGAGCGGTCATCCGCAACGCAACGCGTGACAATGGGTGTGCGGCCCGGAGGCATTTCGTCGATGATGCTTATGTCCAAATCGCCATACAGGGTGAGCGCGAGAGTGCGAGGGATTGGCGTAGCGGTCATGACCAGGACGTCGGGTTCGCCGAGGGCTGAGCCAGCCTTGGCTTGCACGGGCGCGACGACTGCGCCTACATCGCCTGATTTCTTCATCAATTTGAACCGCTGCAGGACGCCGAAGCGGTGCTGCTCATCTACGATCACGAGGCCCAACTTGGCGAATTCAACTTTCTGTTCGATAAGGGCGTGTGTACCAATCACCAACTGCGCATTGCCTTGAGCAATGTGACGGCGAGTCTCGCGCTTACGGTCGTCTTCAAGGGATCCGGTTAAAAGCACGATCCGGTAGCCAGCGGCTTCGAGAATGCGGCGCGCGGAAAAATAGTGTTGCTGGGCAAGAATCTCGGTCGGCGCCATCAGCGCCACCTGGAAGCCATTTTCGATGGCAATGATCGCCGCTTCGAAAGCGACGATTGTCTTACCGGAACCTACGTCGCCTTGCAGCAAGCGGCGCATGGGAACCGGCTTCTCCATGTCGGAAGCAATTTCCTTGAGAGCCCGCTTTTGTGCCGCGGTGGGATGAAATGGAAGTATTTTCTTGATTGCGTCGCGCACCCGGTCATCCAGCTGGAAAGCGATTCCGGTCTGCGTTTTCTGCTCGCGGCGTTTGAGTTCCAATCCCAGCTCGACAAAAAACAACTCTTCGAAAATGAGCCGGACGTGAGCCGGCGTGCGGGACGATTGGAGATCTTCCATGTTCGCGTCCGGCTCCGGCCAATGCACTTTCCAGAGGGCTTCGCGCGGTGGGATCAGACCCAGGTGACGGCGTACCAGGGCGGGGATGGGGTCCGGCAAATCGGGACTGAGATTCTCCAGCGCCGCGTGAATGATGCGCCGGAACCACCGGGAGGTCAGGCGGCCTTGCCCAGCCGATTCGTAAATGGGCACAATCCGGCCGATTTCGAGCGAAACAGCCATTTTTCGTTCGGCGGCGTCGCCCGAATCCTCCTCGCCAGAATCCCCGAGAATCTCAAACTGCGGCTGGACGATTTGCAGTTCGCCACCGTGGTAGTCTTCCTCCACTTTTCCATACAGGGCCACCAATTGACCCGGTTTGAACTTGTCTTGCAGATAAGGAGCGTTGAACCAGATACACTTCAGCCGCGCTCGCCCTTGTCCGGCGGTCATTTGAAAAATCGGCATACGTCGCGTGCGGAAAAGGCCTGAGGTGCGGACTTCGGCAATGACTGTGGCCATTTCTCCCGGGCGCAGTTCCGGGATGCTGCGCGGATTCAGACGATCTTCGTAACGGAATGGCAGATAGTGCAGAAGGTCATCGACGGTATGAATTCCTTTGCCGGCCAGCACATCGGCCAGACGAGGGCCAATTCCTTTCACGTATTGAACGGACGTGCCTGGTTCCAGCATCTGAAGGGATGTTAGCAGGACAGTGTAAGCTGCTACAGTCCGAGGCCGCGCCGGCTCGAAGCCGATGAAACCTATGTCGAAATCAGCCGCTAACTTCTGGCATGCTCTTGTGGCCGTGATCGCAGGAAATGCGGCCTACTTCTTGCTGGAAAAATACCTGCCGGCGCGAGCTCATCACGTGCCCTTCAAGATCGATCTGGGGATGGTTGTGGACTTCTGGTTCTGCCTGGTCGTGTTTGGAATCATCAAGACGGTGGTGGGATGGAAGCGAGAGTCGAAACCGCCCAGGTCCTGAATTCCGCCCCATCCGGCGCCTGATTCTGAGGCGTTAGATATCTTGCATAGGCACCTGGCCAAATCTTTAGGCCTGACAGGTTACCTTAGGCACCTCGGTAATGCCGGAAATTCCCGATAAAATCCCGCCAGCACCATGCAAAAGATCGCCATCCTCTACGACGCCAGCCAAGCCGTGCTGTCCACGTTCGACCTGGATGAGGTCCTGCAGCAGATTCTGGTGATTGCGCGCGATTACTTCCACCTGCAGAACGTCGCTATCTTGCTGCTGGACAAGGAAAGCGGGGAACTTTTCGTGCGACGGCAGGTGGGCTGGGATGAGGGCCACGACAAGGTGCGGGTAGTGGTCGGAAGGGGTATCACCGGAGCAGCCGCGCAACAGAAGCGCCCCATCTACGCGCCAGATGTCAGCAAAGATCCTCGTTACATCAAGTCGGCGAAGACGACCCGATCCGAACTGGCCGTGCCGCTGATGGTCCGCGATCAAGTGGTGGGAGTGCTCGACTGCCAGAGCGAGAACCCGAACCACTTCGATTCCGAAACTGTGGACTTGCTAACTCTGTTTTCCACGCAGGCTTCGATGGCCCTGGAGAATGCCCGGCTGTATTCGCTGGAGCGGCGGCGCGCTTCGCAGCTCGAAGCTATCAATGCCATCGCACAGCAGATGACGGCGGTGCTGGACTTGAACGAGCTGCTTATCAAGGTGTGTGTGCTGATCCAGGAGGCATTCCGCGTATCGCATGTTTCCGTACTGCTGAAAGACGAGGAAGAACTGGTAGTGCGAGCCAGCCATGGAACGCTTACCGCCCGCGTGCCGGAAGGCGGGCGTTTGCACGCAGCAGAGGGACCGTGGGGTCAGGCTTTGGAAGCGGTAAAGACCCTGATCGAGAATGACGCCGGCAATTCCCCGGGGACAAGCTTATATCTCGAAAGCAGCTCGCAGATGTACATTCCATTGGTCTCCTTCGGGAAGACACTCGGGGTGCTGGTGCTCGACAGTGATCGGCAGGGTGCCTTCCACGCAAGTGACACTCAGCCGCTGGAGTCGGTTGCCGATATTTGCGCGACCGCCATTCAGAACGCCTATTACGTGGACCGCGTCAAACAGCTTGCATATTTGGACGGATTGACGGGGATTTTCAATCGCCGCTTCTTTGAAATGCGTATTGCGCAGGAAATCGAGCGCGCCCGCCGGTTCGGATCCGGCCTGGGTGTGGTCATGATCGATATCGACCAGTTCAAGCGACTGAATGACGAGTTCGGACACTTGCTGGGAGATGAAGTGCTGCGCCAGGTTTCCTCGATTTTTCATCAGCAGCTGCGAAGAATCGATGTCGTGTGCCGCTATGGTGGAGAAGAGTTCGCTATTCTGCTTTCGCAAACCGGCCCGCAGCACTCGCTGGCAGTGGCGGAAAAGCTGCGCCGGATTGTGGAGACCTGGCAGTTTCCCGGCGTGGCACGCCCCGTGACCATCAGCGCGGGTGCAGCCAGTTATCCGGAGCATGGGACTACTCGCGATGAATTGGTGAAGGCGGCGGACGCGGGCCTTTATGCTGCAAAACAGGCGGGAAGGAATCGGGTTTGTCTGGCGCCGGACCTGTCGCGCAGACGGGCGCAAGTTAGCGGTAAGTAACAGCACGACGCTCAGATGTCAGTACTGTGTTGCGTCCTGAGCTCTCGCATCTGGCGCAGGTGCTCGCGCATTCGACGCTGCATGTCACGCATCTGCTTCTGAAGATCACGGCGATGACTGCAAAGTTCTCTTTGCGCGCGTTGAATTTCCGGCCCAATTTTCTGAAACTCCCGATTTATGCCCTCAATTTCCGGCTTCATCTCAAGCAGATGCTGATCAATGGCTTCTTCCATCTCCGGTCCGACGCGGGCCCACTCCGATTCCAATCGACCGAGATCCAACGTCTGAGCATCGACGTCCGGAATCTCCCAACTCTCACTATTCAGCTCCGATTCTTTTCGCTCCGGTAGCGTGAGCGTAATGGTTTGTTCTTTCTTATCGCGCAGGATGCTGATAGTGGCTGTGTTGTCCTTGCGAGAACGCAGAGCATGGGAAAAGTCACCCGCATCGTGGATCGGCTCGCCGTTGATTTTGACAATCACGTCTCCAGCCCGAAAGCCCGCCTTATCCGCGCGGCTGCCTTTTTCCACTGACCGCACCAGAACACCCTGGCCGTTCTTGGCGCCAAAGAAATCTCCCAGCTGCGGCGTGAGATTTTCCACCATCAAACCGCTGCGCGCCGAGAAATGCACGACCACGATGGAAACAGGTACATCAATCTCAGGGATAGCCGGGATGGCCGGCATCTCAAAGTGGAAGTCCTTGGGCTCGAAGTTATAGGCGAAACCTTTCTTGCGATCCGAAAGCTGTACTTTGAAGGTCATCGGTTGACCATTGCGGCTGATGCCCAGCGTTACCACCCGGCCGGAGGGGGTTTCCCGGATTATGCGGCGCAGCTGTTCCACGCTTGCGATTTTCTCGCCGTTTAGCGTGAGGATTACGTCCTGCTCTTTCAGGCCGGCTTTGCCGGCGGGCGCATCCTGATCGACCATGGTGATCTCGACGCCACTTTCTTCCTTCAAACGCAGGGCGCTGAGGCGGTCGGGAGTGATGTCGCGGGTGTCCACACCCAGGTAGGGACTGCCGCCAAGGTCCTCGCTAGAAACCCCGTAAACCTCGTCGCGCGGAGAGGAGGCAAGCACATCCGCGTAGGCTGCGAGCGCCAGGACTGGCAGGATGAAAGCGGTAATCAGGATTGTGCGTCGCATGGCTGCCCTCCAACTTTCTTGTTAATGGCTGGCGCGGCGAAATGAGATATCGCCCGTCGTCGTCCGCACTTTAAGCATCGGGCCACCCCCGTTCAAGTTTCCTTCCGCGGTGACCGTTTTCGGACCGTAGTCACCACCTTCGCTGGTAACTCTGATCTCGGGAAAATCCGAATGGATGGAATGACCGTTGGCGACTTCGATCGAAGCCCGAATGCTGATATTCACGTTTGCCGCTATATAAACCGTGATATCGCCAGCCGAAGTTTCGAGCATGGAATCGCTGCGCTCGCCACCGGGCACGAACTTGGCCTCAATGCCGCCGGCGCCGGTTTCAGCACGTGCCGAAGGCACTCCCCAGAGTTCAATGGTGCCCCCGCCGGTTTCCGCCCGCACCGGCCCCTTCGCAGAATTCAGCCGGATGCTTCCGCCGCCAGTTGAGATCTCCGCCGGACCTCCGATGTCGCCGAGGTCAATGCTTCCTCCGCCGGTGCTCGCCTTTACCCGGCCGTCGCAGCGTTCCACGTGGATGCTGCCCCCGCCGGTTTCCAGCTCAGCGCCCTGCGATCCGGAGACCACGACGACGCTGCCGCCGCCACTTTCTGCGACGATCTTGCCCTTGGCCGAATTAACCTTGATGGAGCCGCCGCCGGTATGCAAGCTGACCTCGGAAGCGACGTTGCCCACATCGATGCTGCCGCCACCGGTTTCGGCGTTGGCGGCGCCTCCGATGTCGTCGAACCGGATATTCCCGCCGCCGCTTTCCGCATCGACTCGCCCGGAGACTCCGGTGGCAGAAACGCCGCCGCCGTCGGTTTCAACCTTTACCTCATCCATTTCCCGCGGGACGCTAATGTTGAATTCCCCGGAAAACCTGTGCGCCCTGCCGCCCTGCCAATCGGCCACAATCCACGCAGTATCGCCTCGGACATAAGCGCTGATTTTGTAATTCTCAAACTCGTGGCGAGCCTTCTGTTCCGAGCCGCTATAGGAATGATTGCGAATCGTATAGTCGATACTCTGCTGCGAACCGCCGTTGACTCGAACTGAGCCGACATCCACTTTTACTCTCAGATTTCTTACCGCGGCGAGAGACCCTGTGATCTCCTCGGTCCAGTTTCCACCGTCGCCATATACCCGGGTCTGTTGTGCTGTTGCCAGCGGCAAGCTCAGCAGCAGAAACCCAACCAGTCTAGAGAATCGCTTCAAAGTTCCACCTCTCCATTTTCATCCTCACCCTTCGATCTCTACGCGAGCCATTCCGCCGGCGTCTGCATCAATCAAACTCCGGAAGTTGGGCCAGCATGGTACGAGCCTGCGATTTGATGTATTGGTTCGAATCGTTTTGGGCGAGACCCTGCAACACGGCCCGCACACTGCTGTCCCCCCGAACCGGTTCGAGCAGATGCAGAGCCTCGGTTCGCACCCCCGGATTGGAATCGTTCATCAAAGCCTCAAGCACCGCATCGCGAACCCGCGGATCGCTTTTCACATAAGCGCCCAGGCCATCCAGCGCCTTCAGCCGCACTCCAGGATTCGAGTCATAGCGCAGCGCATAAATCAGGGCTTCGCGAACGTGGGTATCATTGGGCTGCTGCGTGAGCAAGTCGACCGAATCCATCCGGACACCCGAGTTGTAGTTGTTCCGCGCCGCAAATAGCAGCAACTGCTGAATGCGCTGATCGTTTAAGGAACCCTGCGTTTCCTGAGTGGAAACCGTGTCGTATTTTATGCTGATTTTGTTCGATCCAGGATCTTGAGTGACTGAACGGATGCCGGCGATGGAAGATTCGGCTGGCTGAATGGATGTGCCCGGAGCGATTGAGCTGACGGCCCCGCCGTTGCTCACGATCTTGTAGGTTGCGCCAATGCCGCCGGCAAAGCCGGCAATGAAAAGGACCGCAGCCAGTGCGGGTGAAAAACGAACTTGCCGAAGCCACGCGCCAGGATCAAATACCAGCCGATGCCAGAAACTGCCCGGCTGGGTGGTTTCGAGCGCTTCCTGCAGTCTCATGCGAGAGGCCGCTACAAGATTCGGGGACGGTTCCTCGACCGGCAACTCGGAGAGCACCGCATGGAACTTACGCGTCGACTTCAGTTCGACTGTGCAGTTGGTGCAGCGCGCCAGATGCTGCTCCAGTTCGTACCGGGCGTCGTCCGGCAATTCGTTGTAGACGTAGAGCAGAATGTTTTCTCTGACCCATTCACATTTCATAATTGCACCTGAGTAATTTCATCGCATGTCCGCCAGCGCGCCGCGCAATTTCTGCGTAGCGCGAAACAAAGTGTTCTTGGCTGTTTCTTCTGTCGTGTTGAGCACTTCGCCTACGGTTCTCAACTTCAGCCCGTGATAGTGCTTCAACTCGAACACCATTCGCTCCCGGGGCGTCAGTTTTTCCAGTGCGCGACTGATCCTGCTGGCCAACTCCCGGCTCATCAGGTCGCGCTCGGGATTGGCTGCCGCCCGCCCGTCAGGAACCTGTTCCAGCACGTCGTACTGCTCGCCGGTAGGATCCGTGGCTACCGGCGGTTCTTCCTTCCGCACTTGCCGCTTCCGCAGGTGATCGAGGCACAAATTGGTCACTATACGGTAAATCCATGTATAGAAAGAGCACTCGAAGCGGAAATTGCCGACGTTCTTGTAGGCCTTCAGGAACGCTTCCTGATAAATGTCCTGGGCTTCGTGCTCCGAGCCGGTGAGATGGATGGCCAACCGGAGCACCGCCTGGTCGTAGTGCCGCACCAGCTCCTCGAAAGCGGCGCGATTACCGCGCTGCGCTTCGCGGACCAGTAAAGTGTCATCGATACGGCCTAGACTCTGCCCAGCCATAAGGCCCCGCGGTGAGGGGTCCTGGGTGCCGCTAGCTCCTTGGTTCTGCCCTGCTCCCCGATGGCTACACTCGCCAACCGCAAATGGTACAGCTAACGCGTCGGCCGGCATATTTTTTCTTGGTCCTCGACTGCCCCGGGCGCCATTGCCGTTGTTCCCGGTCGCATAGCTATGGACGTTTCAGGATGAGAACCGTGAGCAGAGTTAGGGGAGTTTGGCAGGATTTTTGCTGCCGCTGAAATCCCTGGAAAAAACTGATAGCAATGCGGTTATTTAAAGACATTACGAAAAAACGGCGAACTGCCCCTCAAGGAAAGCCCCCGGACAAGTAGTGCACGCGCACTCAGTTCTTCGCGCCAACCGTTTACTCTGTCGCTGCCTTCTCGATCACTACCTTCAAGTGCGCCGTTACGTCCTTGTGCAGCTTGATGGGGACGGTAAACTCGCCTAAAGTCTTGAGCGGTTCGTGCAACTGCACCTTGCGGCGATCAATGTTGAAGCTTTTCTTTTCCAGTGCCTCGGCGATGTCACCGGACGTGACTGATCCGAAAAGCTGGTCGTGCTCGCCCGAACGGCGTGTGAAGTTCACCGAGAGGCCGTCAAACTGTTTGGACAGCTCCTCCGCCTGGGCCTTTTCCTTGGCCGAACGGCGCACCGCGGCGGCTTTCATCTGCTCAATGACCGCCTTGTTGCTTGTCGAGGCTTCGATGGCGAGCTTGCGCGGCAGCAAGTAATTGCGGCCATAGCCTTCGGCGACTTTCACTACGTCGCCGCGCGACCCCAGCTTGGCTACATCCTCTTTCAGAATGACTTCCATGAAATAACTCCCGTTAAAGGTCGTGTAGGTTTCGGCCGTGCAGGCCGCCCGAAGGGCGGCAGCGCGCGATTACGAGGCCCGACCAGCGAACGGCAGCAACGCAATATTGCGAGCCTGCTTGATCGCCGAGGATAACCTCCGCTGGTGCGGCGTGCAGACACCGGTCAGCCGCCGCGGAACGATCTTGCCGCTTTCTGCCACAAATTGTGCCAGCAGACGGACGTCCTTGTAGTTGATCGCCTCGATCTTTTCCACGCAGAACTTGCAAACTTTCTTGCGGCGGAAATATTTGCGCCCGCCGGGGCCACCTTCGCCGCGTGGTCCACCCGGGCCGCCGCGAGGTGGGCGCCGCTCGCCCCGATCGGTACGCTCGCCGCTGGGCGCCGCATCTCCCGTCGGTCCCGAAATTGGTCTAGTTTCGTCAGCCATGATGCTCCTTAAACTTGAACTGGATCGTGTGGGGACGGGCGCCCTCGCCCGTCCGGCCGAGCAGAGCTCGGCAGCTTTAAGCCGTAACCGCCGATGCTTCCCCGGCGGTTTCAGCCGGCGCTGCGGTGGTTGAAGTCTTGCGCCGAGCGTCGCGGATCGCCTTGATCTTCTCCAGTCGTTTCTGCTCCTCGTCAATGCGCACAGTCAGGAACTTTATCACCGGTTCGGTAACCCGCAACCGGCGCTCCAGCTCATGAATCAACCCGCCGCTTCCTTCCACCGTCAGCAGAATGTAGATACCGTCCTGAAATTTGCGGACTTTGTAAGCAAGACGACGCCTGCCCATGCGCTCGACATTCTTCACCCGCCCTGCCGACGACGTGACCGCCGACTCCAGCGTGGAAATCAGTTTATCCTGATCTTCCTCCGTCATATCGGGGCGAACGATGAACATTAACTCATAAGTGCGATTCATTTGTTCTCCATCTCTGGCTACTCTTTTTCATTCTCCGGCCTGCGGTTGAAGCGGTTCATGGCCGCTGCCTCGCCCTCCGTCAATATCGCCTTTACTGCCTCGGCCGCTGCGTCAAGCATTCCGTCCACAACCTTGAGCTCAGCTTTGCGCAAAGGCGAAAGCAAGTAGCTCATACCGTCCTCAACCTTCCGCTCGGGCGCTACACCCATGCGGATCCGCAGAAAATTCTGCGTGCCGAGTGCTCCGATCAAGGACTCTATCCCGTTATGTCCCGCCGAACTCCTATTGCGATGGAGCCGTACCGTCCCCAAGGGAAAATCCAGCTCATCCTGAAGGACTATCAGATCGCTTTCCGCGCCGGCTCCATGCTCAGCCACCAGCTCACGCACCGAAAGGCCGCTCAGGTTCATGAACGTTTCCGGTTTGGCCAGCAAAACCGGCTCCGAACCAATTGTCGCCCTGCCGGTCAGCGCGCGGCATTGGCGGTTTCTCACTTCCACGCCGCATTGCTCGGCGATCCGGTCAATCGCGAGAAAACCCACGTTGTGTGGCGTAAACTGATATTCGATTCCCGGATTTCCGAGGCCTACGATCAGCTTCACGCTGTCTAGCTCTTAAGCTTCTAGCTCCACTAAGCAGATCCTTCGCTCCGCTCAGGATGATGGCGGCGGCCTCAAACGACCGCCAAACGCCATCACTTCTTCTCTTTCTTCTCAGCTTTTTCTGCCTTCTCGGGCTTCTCTGGCGCAGCCTCAGCTCCTTCTTCCTCAACCTCTTGCTTACCCTTCTTGATGACCTCGGGCTCGGCCGGTGCTGCTGCCGCTTCCGCCGCCACTGCTTCCGGAGTAGGCGCCACTTCTTCCTTCACCGAAATAATGTGAGCGACTGGCTGGTTGGGGTCAGACAAAAACTTGACCCTGTCGATGTGCTGCAGATCAGCGATACGCATCACTTTGCCGAACACCAAGTGGCTGACGTCAGCCTCGATTGACGCCGGAATATTTTCCGGTAGACATTCGACTTCCACCTCGCGAGCGATCTGCTCGAGAATGCCTCCCTGCTGCTTCACACCCGCGGCTTCGCCTTTGAGGACGATCGGCACCTTGACGCGCAGTTTCTCGTGCATGGCGATGCGTTTCAGATCGATGTGCAGCAGCGCGCCTTTGATCGGTTCGTACTGCCAATCCACGATCATCGCCTTGGTGCGCTCACCGTCCAGCGTGAGATCAAAGATGGTGTTGTGGCCGGATTGTGAGTGCAGGATGCGCGAAACCTGCCGCGGATCGACACTCACCGGCCGGGATTCCTTGCCCGCTCCATACACCACGGCGGGAATCTTCCCCGCCCGGCGTACGCGGCGCGCATCGTTCTTGTCGCCCGCAGCCCGTGGTTGCGCTTCCAATATGTTGTTTTCAGTTGCAGTTACCATAACTTTGAGTCCTGTTTTTACACGAACAATTTGCTAACGGACGTTTCCTCGTGAATCGACTGGATGGCACGTCCGATCAAACCCGCAATAGTCAGAACTTTGATCTTGGGCTCCCTCTTCGCTTCCTCAGTCAAAGGAATCGTATTGGTGACTACGACTTCCCTGATGCACGACTTCGCAATGTTCTCGACTGCGGGTCCTGACATCACCGCGTGGGAAGCGCAGGCGTAAACCGCAACTGCGCCGTTCTCGACCAGCGCATTGGCGGTCTTCACCAGCGTGCCCGCGGTGTCAATCAAGTCATCAATGACCAGGCAAGTCTGGCCACTCACATCACCGATCACGTGCATGACCTCGGCTACGTTGATGTCGACGCGGCGCTTATCCACGATGGCCAGGGCGGAGTCCATCTTCTTGGCGAAGAAACGGGCGCGCTCCACGCCACCAGCGTCCGGCGAGACGACGGTCAGGTTCGGCAGGGTCGCCCGTTTGAAGTAATCCACCAGCACGGGCGAGGCGAACAAGTGATCCACCGGAATATTGAAGAAGCCCTGTAACTGCGGCGCGTGCAAGTCCACAATCAAGGCTCGATCCGCGCCCGCGGTGGTCAACACATCGGCCACCAGCTTGGACGAAATCGGGACTCGTGGCTTATCTTTCCGGTCCTGCCGGGCGTAGCCGAAGTATGGAATCACGGCGGTGATGCGGCGTGCTGAAGCCCGCTTGAGCGCGTCTATGATCAAGAGCAACTCCATAATGTTCTCATCGACGGGGCGGCAGGTCGGCTGCATGACAAAAACATCCGCGCCGCGAACATTCTCCTGGATCTGGACGTAGGCTTCGCCATCGCTGAAGCGCGTGAGCATGGCTTGGCCACGACTCAAACCGAGAAACGCGCAGACCTCGTCGGCTAGCGGCTCGTTGGCCGTGCCGGAGAAAATCTTGAACTTATCGTCCACGCGTGCGCGTGTAGGTTTGCGCTCCGGCTTTTCCTCGGCGCTCCCCTGAGCTTTCTTTTCTGCCGCTGTCGCAAGAGTGGCCATGTTTAGCTCTCAGCTATCAGCTCTCAGCCTCCTGCTTTCGGCTTCCAGGAGCATGGCTGAGAGCTGAAAGCTGACGGCTGATAGCTGTTTTTCTGGCTGGGCCGCTAGGATTCGAACCTAGACAAAGTGCTCCAAAGGCACTTGACCTACCATTAGTCGACGGCCCAGTAACCTGATTGCAGATTAATGATTTCAGATTTTAGATTGAAAAGCTAATAGCGCAAACAAAGAATCTGCAATCTCAAATCGTCAATCAAAAATCTCTTTCCAATACTGCCGTCGCGTCAGGGTGGTCGTGACCCGCGCCTCCACGCCACTTTCGCGAATCTTGGCCGCCGCTTTCTCTGCTCCCGTTCGGCTCCTAAACAGCCCATAAACTGCCGAACCGGAGCCGGACAGCGAAGCGTAAAACGCGCCGGCACGCTCCAGCACACGCCTGACCTCTTCCAATTCGGGATACTGAGGAAAGACGACCTGTTCGAAGTCGTTTTCGATCCCGGTACGGACAAGGTCGAGAAGCGGGGTCTCGGCCCGGCCCCTGCCCCTGGCAGAGACACCGGATAAGCCCTTGCCAGCCTTAGCCTTAGGCTGGACGCTCAGCCAGGCAGCAACCATACGGCTGAACTCATTCATTCTATCCGACCGGGTAAAACCCGTCAATTTAGACACCCCAGAAGGCTTTGTCATTCCGAGCGGGGATTTATCCCCCGAGGAATCTGCTTTCCCCGCATTTTCCTTGAAAGCAGATTCCTCATCGGCTGAAGCCAATTCGGAATGACTATTCCTTTGGAGACTTGCCAATCGCGCATCCCACTCTGCGAAAGCGTTCGGCGTAGAAACCGCAATCTTTGGCAGAGCTACTACACATGGAACCGCCGGCAAATCCGGCAACGGATAAACCTCTTCCCCGTGCCCGACTCCAAGAACCGTGCCGCCAACCAGAAACAAGGGCAAATCCGAGCCAACCTCTGCTGCGATTCGAAGCCTTTCAGGCCCAGGCAATTTTTTCTTCAACGCCTGTTCGAGCGCCAGCAGTGCGCTGACTGCATTACCCGATGCTCCGCCCAACCCTCCTTGCACCGGCAATCTTTTCTCAATGTGAATGATCACTCGGCCGTGCGCTTTCAGCGCAGCCATCACACGTTTGACGATGCAATAGCAAGTGTTCGAATCATCTTTCGGCACGCGCGGGTCTTCGCAGCGAATCTCGATGCCGCTTCCACGTTCGACCTTCACTCGCACGATGTCGTGCAAACCAATCGTCTGATAGACCGTGCGCAGCTCGTGAAACCCGTCCGGTCGCAGCGCACCAATGCGCAGCCCGAGATTGATCTTGGCGAAGGATCGAACGGTGACAGGCATGGATTGTTGATTCTAACCTCATCAGCCAACTATCCACCCGTCATCTTGAGCGGAGCGAGGGCTGTCGCTAGCGACAACCCTCCCGGAGTCGAATGATCCCATCCCGGTAAACTGCTATCACAAGCATGTCGAGGAATTTTCTCGTGAAATGAGGTGGTCCGCAGAAAGTTCTTCTCAATACCCTCGGCGGCACGTGGGAGTGCGGGGGTCCTTCGACCTCGCAGCACGATTCGCCACGCGAATCCTGCTGCTCCGCTCAGGATGACAAGCTTGATGGGGTCGGCGGTTCACCCTCTCCGCTTGTAGTAAATCGCGAACTCGTATCCCGGATTTGCCGGGAACAGCTCCGCAACCTTTCTTAGCCGTTCCGCCAGCTGAGCCGGGGCTAACAGCGGATAATCACGCTCCCGCAGATCGTAGTAATCGACGTCAATAAACAACGACAGCAGATAGATCGAAATCGCGTCGGAAAACGTCGCGGCCAGGTATTCGTTCTTGTGTTTCTCGGCATCGGCACCGTGCCCAGCCGCCAGCTTTCGTGATTCCCAGGCATCGAGTGAAGTTTCGCCACGAGCGTTCGACTCCACCTGCTTCCAGACCATCTCGGCAAACGCCTGCGACACACCCGCCCGTTCCACAATCGCATGACCTACGTTAATGTAGAACTCGAACGCGACAGAGAATTTGTCGTCCATCAGCCGCGTGGAGATAAACACGCACTGCGAGTCGCCAAGGTCAAGATTGCGGTGGCAGACCGCGTTGTCGCTGAGCGTCACGTCATAGCGATCGGCAATTACTGTGTCGTTTCCTTGATTGACGGTGAGGGGGACAAAATAATAAGCCTTGCGCTGCAAGGCAGCAGCGGCGGCATCGGGCACTGCACCGACCATGCGCTCCAAGTCGGACGCCGAAACCGTGACTTCACCGGCAATGGCGTAGCAGATGCCGTTTTGCGCCTGCGAGACGGGAGTTCGGCGGACCACCTCCGCCGGGGGCCGCGTGATGGCGGGCGCAGCTTGCGACATCCTTGTATTCTATCGCACCACTGAAGGTTCGCTCGAAATCGCCTGGGGAGGGGTAGTTGTGCAGTTTGATTGTCATCCTGAGCAAGCCTCTTTTGCGCAGCGAAGAGCCTGTCCCGAGCGGAGTCGAGGGAATCTGGGCGAGCCGCGCGAACTGTCGCGCTCTTGGCGACAGAATAACGCGCGTTTGGCTCGCTTCCCTAGCAAACTGCGCCACCAGGGAGGGCCGCGGTTGCCAGGCGGAAAGCTCCACGTCTCCGGCGCTACAATGAGGGCCATGCCCGCTACGCGGACGCTGCCCGCAAAACCACGTTGGTATCTGATCCCGGTGCGGGTTTTGCTCGTGACGTTTCTCCTTACATTGCTATCCTTTGCAGCGAGCTTGCTGCTGGGGATTCTCGCAATCGTGATTCGTAGTCGTTTGCTGGGCACTCATCCCAACATGACGGTCGCCTATCGTCACGTAGCTTTACCGGTAGCCGAAGTCGCCGCCTGCATTGCCTTGATCGCCACCGCCATTCTGGAAATCCGAAGTTATCGCCAGACGAAGATCCTGGCAGAGATTGCAAAAGCCAGCCAATAGCAGGGACGGTGTGGGTCCGGGTCTCCGACCCGGACAGGCGGGTCAAAGACCCGATTCCATTTCAAGACCCGCTGTCATCCTCGAAGTGGGGACTCGCGCAAGCGAAGGCTCCCGAGAAAGGACCTATGTAGTTCACAATTTTGAGAAATGCAGAGATCCTTCGTCGGTATGCTTTCGCCGAGCGAAAGCCTACGCTTCCTCAGGATGACAATGCGGGGTGAATACAGCATCTGAAACGAAGGCGATAAGATGGTGGCGGATGTCCATTAGAACCTCGCCTAAAGCTGCTCCCACCATTCTCAAGGCCAAGAACCTTAGCGCAGTTCGCTGGCTGGTGCATGGGTTTTCGACTCGCGGC
>DASPSE010000096.1:0-17505 GCA_035624085.1 Terriglobales bacterium | reverse complement strand
CCGCGCACCAGAATTTCATCGTTTTCGCCAAGCTTCATGTCGATCCCATTGATGGCCGGGCCAACTCGCCCGGGCTCGACATGCCGCGGATCATCCATCGTGCAGATGGCCGTGGTTTCTGTCAAACCGTAGACCTGCAGCACAAGGATTCCAAGCATCATGAAATAGAGTTGCGTCTCCAAACTGAGCGGCGCCGACCCGCAGATGAGAGCTTTCAGGTTCGAGCCAATCATCTTCTTGCGAATCGCGGGAAAGATCAGTGCGCCAGCGAGGACCAGCCAAAGTGAATCCAAGAAAGTTGAACGACCTTCCTGTTTTCTGATCCACGCAGCCTTCGCGTGACTGTAAATGGTGAGCGGGAGACCGCCGGTCTTCCAGAGCTGTTCATCCACTGCTCGGCGCATGCGCTCGAGCAGTGCGGGAACATTCACAAAGTAATCCGGCGCACTGCTGCGGATCTCAGACGCAAGCTTGGAAAGATCTGTGTTCATCGTGACCAGACTGCGTCGCAGCAGACTGGTCAGCAGCGTAATCCATGCCGCGGCAAAGCACAGCGGCGCGTACTGATAGACGCGATCCTGGCCCGGGCGATTGTTCATCAAAAGATCGAGACGGGCCGACGTGCACCCGAGGATGTGCCCGACATTCCCTGCGGTAAGCACAACTCCTTTGGGCTCGCCCGAAGTGCCTGAGGTGTAGATGATCGCTATAGGATCGGATTCAGCGAGACTCGGCTTAGCCGCCGGCCTCGCTTGAGTTGCGAAAATCTCATCAAACAAGAATTGCGGCGAAGCCTCTGGCCAGGCCTGCAGAATGCTATCGCGCAGTGCGGCATCTCCACAGCAAATCAAAGATGGTGAACAGTCCTTCATCATGGCAACGAGTTCCGCGGGAGCCTGGCGCGCGTAAAGCGGGACCACAATCAATTCTTCCGCAACAATTGCCAGATCGATGGCAACCCAGCGAATACTATTGTGGCCTAGCAATGCGCAGCGGTCGCCCTTTCTGAATCCTTTGCTTGCCAGAAATGTTCTCGCCTGCGCAATCATCGCCAGAAGATCGCGGCCAGTCGCTTGGACAATATCTCCCTCTCGTAATTCTCGAAGGATGACGGTATCGGACGCCTTCTCAAGCTGCACGAAGATGTGTTCGAGGAAACTCACGATAGATGCCCTAGTCAGCCGGCACGCCTGAAGCGTTGCCCTTCCGCGACATTTCCTGTACAGGTTTGTGAGGCGGCATCGTAGGCCTCAACCAAACCTCGCATTCCCGCGCTCATCGGCGGGAGATAATTCTCCCAACTCCATTCGCCTGTACGGGTGGGGAACTCGGGGTAGCGTCGCAGCAGCTCTTCCTCGAAATAAACCCCCATCCGCGCCATGACTTTCAAATTTTTGACTACAGTACGGGCGATCCCGTCGGCAATCTTTTCCCCGTCCGTCGCCAGCTTTTCTAAGGCAGCCAGCAGCCTCGGCTCCAGATCGGCATCGTCCACGTTCATGAGCAAGTCTTCATGCCCACGCTCTCTCATAAGGTTACGGATGCGCTCGTCCATGGTGATCCCGGCCGACGGCACCAGCGCCGGCATCGAGGTTACAATCCCGTGATAACGCGAGGATGCCATCATGTGGCAAGAGCGCAGAATGCTTACCAACTCGCAAATGTCGTACTGCTCGGAGGTTACAACAGGGACGCCGCCCAATTTTTCTGAAATTCGCTTGCACGGGCGCGCATCCAGTCGTTCGGTTGCGGCAAGAATGACAAAGACTTTTCGCCGTTTGCGGAACGCATCAACCGCGTTTGCGATTGCCGTCAAGTAGTGCTGATAAGCGCGATCCGCCTCGGGTCCTGAATTGTGAAAATATGGCCCCCGATAGTGGCTCTCCTTGTATGCCCCGGCAAGACTGTGTAAAGCCAATTTCGCCACCGAGGCCTTGACCGGCCACTCAAACGGATTGATAGGACACACGACCAAAACCGGCGTGGCGCCGTCCCATCCTACGTCCCGCAAAGTTTTTTTACCGTATTCCGCCGGCTGCGGTTCAAAAGTCCAGGCAGTGTCTGTGCCGAGTTCCGTCGGAACCCCCAAATCCCGTAGCAGCATTCGCGATTCCTCGTTGCGTGTGATAATCAGCGAATTTCTGCAGAATCGAGCGCACATTTTTCTGATTAACGGATCCATGTGCCCGGCTTCGGCGCCGTAGCCGACCGATAGCTTGTTTTCTGCTGCTGCAATTCCCAACGATCCGATCATCATCGTGGTCAGCGCATTTGCGAATTTGCTTTTGAACATGGAACCCTCGCAGGCGACCACGCCGTGGTGCTTCGGCACTTCGTCGGCGAGAAACGGTGGGAAAATATCCGGAAGGTGAACCTGCCGTGTGCCCCCGAAGTATCTCTCGGAAAACTTGAAATTCATCGACATCACGCTGAAATCCACGTTATCAGCGCCGAGAATGTGACGAATCTGCCGCAGCATCTCCTGCACGCGCACGTCGGATCCCATGTTGCGCGTGCCGTTGTAGCCGGCAAACAGCAGTTTCAACTTCTCTCCGGGTTGCCACGGCTTGCCTGTGCCGAGCATCCACGCCAACTTCGACTTTTCAATCGAGGCGCTCACCCAGGCTTCGAGCATCAGGTCCATCATGCGGCTGAACCTCCGGCCGTGGCAGGCCAATCCTGGTAGCGGTAGGTAAAGTTTGTGTCGCGGCTGAACCTCAGCAGCGGAAAGCTGTATTGCGAAAACGGCACGGGCTTGCGGCTGAGCTCGCCAGTCACTCGTGTGTTGTCAAACACGGTATTCCAAACCAGGTACGGCATGAACACTTTCATCAAGGACGCGCCGTACGAGATCTTGCTCCTATAGTTCGAAAGCACGTTCACGGTGCCCGCAAACGGCCGCTCCAGAACCGGCATGAAAACCGGCGGACGCTTCTGCTGTGCGGCGGCCAATGCACTGGTCAACTCGCGGAAGGTCTGCGAATCTCGCCCCGACGAAAGATGATAAGTGTCGTGCTGCGTCTGCTCCTTCGAATGTAGGGTTGCGATAGCGTCAGCCACAAAGTCCACGTTCACGATGTCAATCTTGTCGTGCGGACGAAAAGGCAGAACCGGCAAGCCAGCCAGGAAGACAAACGCCTTGACCATGTCGAACTGCGTCGTTTCCGCGCGCCGGCTGTCGCCGAGCACGATGCTGGGACGAAAAATCGTAATTGGCACCTCCGGCAAAAGCTGCCGGATCATGTGTTCGCAGAATTTCTTGGTGCGGGCATAAGGATCGTAATCCGACCGGTTCCAATCGATTGAGTTATCTTCCGTGACCACCTCATCCTGCCGTTTTCCGGCCACGGCCACGGTACTGACATGGCTAAAGCGCCGCAGCCCATGATAATGATGCACGCGCATGGCAAGTTGCAGCACTTCCAGTGTTCCCCGAAGGTTGACGTTCAGGCAACTCTTCTCCGACTTCCGGTTCAACGAGGCGGCACAATGAATGACCGAATCCGTGGTATGGATCAAGCGGTCGTAGTCGTCGCGAGCCATGCCAAATTGCAGGTTCGCCAGATCTCCCCGGAAAATCCGCACGCGAGTCTGCAAATGTTCATAGAAGCGAGGAAAATCCAGATGCAATTGCAAGGCATGCCACAACCGCAATTCGGCTTCGCGCGGATCACGCGCCCGGACCAGCACGTTCAGACAAGCACTGTGCTCTTGCAGCAGGTTGGCCGCGACATGGGCGCCTATATATCCGGTGGAACCGGTCAGGAATATCGCCACGTTGCCCCGTTTGTTCCAGTTTTGATGATCTCGGCATCGTTCTCAGCGCCGGCCAACTGGAAGACGCGCGCCGGCCGCGCCTCAAGCGGACGCCCTTCGATCAACGGATACGTCCAGCGGCGCAACGCCGGAATGTGAATATTGATCCAGTAATCCCACCAGTCAATCGCGCGCGTGTCATAACCGAAAGTGGCGTGCTCTTCGGGCACAAGCGCCTGTGCCAACCGCTCGACGTTCTCGGCGACAAAGTCATGCTCGTTCCGCAAAATGAAAGGCTCGAAGAGTTCAATCAATTTTTCAACCTTTTCCAGGTTGCGCTCGGCCTTGGCGAAAGGCGCTTTTTTCAGCGGGAATGCCGACATGGCTTTCTGAATCGACTTAATGACGGCCTTCTGCGCGGGGGCGGACATGCGTTGATAACGCTCTTTCGACACCGGAATCGCATCGAAGCGCAATCGCAACCAGTATTCCAGGCCCTCCTGGGCACGATAATGCTTGCGATGGGCGAGCGAGGTCAGCTCGATCGATCGCCGCATGTCACAGGGATTGGTCACCGAAGTGGCAAGCTGATACACCGCGTCATTACGACGCTCGACGATAGCAGCCGCAATCAGCGTCATGCCGCGGCAAACAGAATCTACCGGGATTACATCCAGGCGCTTGCGCTCATTGGTGGGAAGTTGCCGGAAGTACGTCCCCAGCAAGTAAGAAAGCGAAGCCGAGGTATTGATGCCTTCGTTCCAGCCGAGAAATGGCTTCTGCACTGAGGTTTCGACGATGGCGGGCCGGACGATAGCGATGGGCAAGCCCTCGCCGTATTTCCCAATCAGCGATTCGGCCAGGCTCTTGGTAAACGTGTACGTATTAGGCCAGCCTAGCTCGAGAGCCCGCGTTGTACCCGCCTCCGTCAAATGATCACGCAGCCACCGTACGCGGTTCTTGCGAACCTGATTTTCCAGCGCCGCGCCGTGCAGGTCCTTGGCGGCATGCTCCTTGTGCAAAGCTTGCCGGCGAAGTTCCCCGTCGATTTCAGCGCTGTCAGCTTTATCTGCCGCTTTGCCAGTGAGGTCACGCAACGACTGCCACTCGCGCTCGGCGTCGAAAGCGGCAACTCCAGCCGGTGTGTAATTCACCCGCAGCTTCTCGGTGACCCTCCCGTCGCGCGTTCCCGCTACATAGCAAGTCGAAAGATGCAGGAGGCCAGCATGGTCCGAGTTCCGCACAAAATTGACAATATTCACCGCGGCCTCGACGTTGGTGAGAAGCGCATCTCGCAGATCGGGATTGAAATCGGTCAGCCCCGAGCTGTTGATGACCAAATCCAGCTTTTTCCGCAGACCTTCGCTGACCTCCGGAGCCAGCCCGAGATCCGGCTTCGAGGCGTCGCCCTCTACCACCGCGACACGGTCGGCCAAGAACCGGGCGAGGCCGGCGCCATAGCGCGCAAACAGCGGATCAAAAACGGGCGAGTCCTCAACCAGTTTTTCAAACCGGCGCTGCGCGGGATTCGACTTCTGGCGGCGGATCAGAAGATAAATACGTCCAACTGCCGGCAGATCCATCAGCATATTGACCAGCCAGACCTTACCAATGAACCCAGTCACGCCAATCAGCATGATGTGCTTGCCGCTCAGCGCCCTTCGAACTGAAAGCGGCTCGGCCCGTCGGGCATTGTCAAAGTGAACTCTCGGTCTCGCCAGCGCTCGAACCTGACGTTCCCCGCCAGTCACGGCCGAGTCGAGGGTTTCAGGGCCAGGGAAGCCGAGGTCGCGACTCAGTTGTTGAGAACTGCGCGTCCCATCCGGACCCGCGCCTGTGATACGCGCAAACGCCCCTCGCGGCCGGATGACTGGGTCCAGCAGTCGCCCGGTCGCGATTCCGTCCCGGAACTCGAGCCGGTTTGCAATGATCCATTTCGCACCCAAATGCCGGGCCAGGGGACGCATGACATGGTCCAGCCCCTGACTGACCAGGACAACTTCACCACCGGAATCGATCAGCGCCTTCAGTCGCCGTACGCCTTCGGGCTTAAGTTCAGGTCGTAGTTTGTATTGAAAGTATTCTTCTCCCAGGAGATCGAGCCGGTCGCGGCTGACGCCTCGCAGAACGCTGTGCACTACGCGCGTGGCGAAAGCGCGGTTTGCGGCGTAAAGGAAAGGCCGCAGCAAGGCCATAAGCAGAACCTGCCCGCGCTTGATCCAGCGTCCGGCGAAGGTCTGCACGTTCCAGGTAAAAAACGCGATCGGACGGACAGTGGTGAGCTCCAAAAGGCTGCCTTCGACACGCCAGTACAAGCGCGATTCAGTGCCGTTGCCATCCGCTTTGTGATCTGAGGCGTTCAAATCTGCTACTCCCGAGACTGGGAGCTACAGCAATTCCTGGGACTGAGAACGAAGTCTCTATTGTAAACAATCGACGCCAAAACTATGAAGCGTGAGAAGTGCATGATCCGGAACGGCTTCGATGGAGGATTCCGGTGACCCGGCTATTTCTGCCCATACTTCCGCGACAGCCCGTTGCGTGAATTGGTGACCGTGAAAGCCCCGTCCAGCTCTGCCACGACCTTGATGTAGTGGCCATCGGATTTCTCATCCACATTCGCGATTAAATCTTGCGCGACGTTGTGGTCTTGGCCCCCGTCAACCGCATAGTGCAATTGCCATAAATCTGCGAGACCCGGGGAGTCGTGGACAATCTGCCACGCTTCCGGATTACTTCCCTTGTGTGCGCCATTGTTCATGATCGCAACCTGCGGATGCAACGCCCAGACCAGCGCTTTGGGGTTATCCGGCGCCATTCCGTGATGGGTGGTCAAGTAAAGGCTGACCCTGCCAATTAGATTATCCGGGCACACCAAGTCCAGTTCCTTCTGCTCAGTCAAATCACCCAGATCGACAAAACGAAATTTGCCGTAGCTGATCAGCATACCAAGCGACTGCGCGTTTTCAGAGGAATCGGGTTTCGCCGCTTCGGAACCGCAATAGAGATCTGCTTCCCCGGCGCCAGGCAAGGGATCGCTAATGTGTTCACCGGCGGCGGTCAGCACCTGTAGCGTAATTCCTTGGAGCGGCAGTCCTTGATTGGGTGTCAGATGGACGCGCTTGGAATGCTCGGTAGCCTTTTCGTAAGCAGCGTACTGGTTCCGCGCGCTGTCGGAGTTCTCGACATTCGGACCGTGATCCACGAACATGCCCACCGGAATCCGCTGCAGGAGGTCGGCCACTCCGCCCACGTGATCCTGGTGATAGTGAGTAATGAGCACGTAATCGATCCGCTTGAGCCTGGCAGTTTTGGCCGCAGTTGCAATTCGCTGGGCATCGCGAGCGCCCGCCCAGCCGGTGTCAATCAACACTGATTCACGAGAGGGGCTGACGACGAGCGTCGCTTGTCCGCCTTCGACATCGATGAAGTAGATCTGCAGCGGCCTTGGTTTCGCCGCCGCAGTGCCGGTTAGCAACAGACAAGCGATACTCAAAACGACTGTGTGAAGCGTGCGATCCATTCGCATAATCACTTTGATTAGGAATTCTAATCCTAGTCGGTTCGGGGCATTGACCCACTGTTCTGACTTGCGATAACATCCTTTCGCTTCTAGGAATCCGGGGGATGGCTCACACAACACGGCGTATTGGTGTAGTGCTCTTCCAGCTTGGGGGACCGGACACGCTGGAAGCGATTGAGCCTTTTCTTTTTAATCTCTTTTGCGACCCCGATATTATTGATTTTCCAGGCGCTCGTCTGGGACGGAAAGCGCTGGCCAAGCTGATCTCCAGTACGCGCGCAAGAAAAGTGCAGCACCACTATGCTGTGATTGGCGGCGGCTCACCGATCCGCCGCTTCACCGAACAACAAGCCCGCTGTCTGCAGCTCAAGCTCGCCGAATCCGGTTTGGATGCACGTTGCTTCGTGGCCATGCGTTACTGGCATCCGTTTACTTCCGAGGCAATTGCGCAGTTGCGCACCGCGCACTGTGACGAGGTGGTGCTGCTGCCGCTTTATCCGCATTACTCGAGCACAACGACCGGCAGCAGTCTCAATGAGTGGCGACGTCTTTTCCACGATGACGTTCCTGTGCACAGCCTTGAAGCGTTCTATCAGCATCCACTTTACCTGGAAGCGCTGGGGGAAAAAGTTGATGAGGCGCTCGCGCGATTTCCGCAACCGGAAAAGGCAGAGTTGGTATTCAGCGCGCATAGCGTCCCGTTGGCGGTAATCGAGAGAGGCGACCCCTATCAGCGGCAGATTGAAGAGACCATCGAGCTGCTGATGAAGCATGGAGGTTGGCAGAATCACCACCGGCTGTGCTATCAGAGCAAGGTGGGCGCGAGCAAATGGCTACAGCCTTCCCTACACAAGACCTTGCGCACCCTCAAGGCAGAAAACGTCCGCGAGGTTTGCGTCGTTCCCATTTCGTTTGTCTCCGATCACGTAGAAACGTTGGGAGAGATTGATCACGAAGCCCGCAAGGGGGCGTACGATCTGGGGATCACGCAGTTTGAGATGACGGAAGGGCTGAACAATTCGCCAACATTCATTGCAGCGCTGGTTGATTTGGTCAAGACTGCGCTGAAGTGTGATAACACAGAAACTGAAATCGTGGCTAAGGGCGCAGCTCTGATGCACGGCTCGAATTCAAGCTCGCACCTCGGCTTGGCTTCAGGCGCATCCAACGGCATGGATTAACAGCGCGGCTTCCACCGCGGCGAAGGATAGAGGATGGCAGACGAATCCGCCAAAGGCGTTGCGAACGGTATCCTTGGTCGCCTTCCGCCGTGGCCGCGGAAAGCGCTTAATAATTCGGTCATCGCGATGGAGCAAGCCTATCGGCAGCGCAAAGGCCTGCCTATGCTGACCGATGCTGAAATCGAAGCGCTGAAGGCGGGCCAGCCAATGCCATGGGAGGCTGGTGGATCCGCTCCCGTGGCCGCGCCTCCAGCGGCACCTGCGGCTCCCGTCGCTACAGCGCCCAGTGCGACTCCCGCACCTGCCGCAGCGGTTCCCACGGCCGGCGGGAACGGCAATATCAGCGAGGAAGTCGCAAAGTGGGTTGCGCAAGGCAAGAAGTGGAGCAAGTCCTCCATTGCTGCAGAACAGGCACGGCGCGGCCGCAAGGGATTGCCTCCTCTCAATGATGCTGAAATCACGGCCTTGCTGGGAGAACCGGCCGCTCCTACGACGGCGCCGGCGGCGGCAGTTCCAGCCGCTGCAGCTTCCGTTGCCGCCCCGCGTCCCGCAGCTCCGGCGGTGGCTGCTTCTGCTGCGGCTTCGGTTGCACGAGCGGGCGAATCCACCAGGTATGTGGGAACTCCCGCGGTGGGCACGTCGAAGGCAGCAGCGGCGGGAGGCGTTGCAGCCGTCGGCCCGGAAGATAACGAAATCAATCGCGCACGCCGGCGGATGGTGTGGGCATCGGTAGCCGCGTTCCTGACGGCCTGGTTGCTGGCATTCTTCCGTTTTTTCTTGCCGCGCACGTTGTTTGAACCGGCCACCAGCTTCAAGATCGGCTATCCCGAGGAGTACGGCCTCGGCGTCGATACCAAATGGCAGCAGAGATACCGCATTTGGGTAGACCGCACGCCGGATCGTCTGTTCGTGATTTATGCGCGCTGCACGCATCTCGGTTGCACTCCGGATTGGAAACCGAGCGAAAACAAGTTCAAGTGTCCATGCCATGGTAGCGGTTACGATAGCGAGGGCGTGAACTTCGAAGGTCCGGCCCCGCGTCCGATGGATCGCGCGCACGTGGAGATCGCGCCAGACGGTCAGATTCTGGTGGATGTGGCAAAGCTCTACCAGTGGCCCAAGGGCCAGCCCACCCAGTTCAATGACGATGGGGCGTTTCTGCGGGTGTGACGAAGTGTAGCGCCGGCGTCTCGCCGGCAGAGGTTCTTAAGGGGTCGCAATGCCTGAAGGAAATGGAAACGGAAAGAATGGCAACCGGGTCGGCCTGCTGGAGCGGGTGAAGGCCGGCGTTAAGGAAGATGTTCAGTCGCTAAAGACTGACATGCCAGCCAAGGTCAAAGAGCAGATTGAAGGGCTCAAGGACCCAACCAAGACCCAAGTCTACACTTCCATCTTTCGCCACAAGCATGATGACACGCCGCGAAATCGCGCGCTGGGCGTGCTGTCGAACGTTTTCCTGCATCTGCATCCAGCCAAGATCAATCGCGACGCGGTGCGTTACAGCTATACCTGGGGCATGGGCGGAATCACGTTTTACCTTTTCATCGTGCTCACGTTTACCGGCGTGTTGCTGATGTTCTATTACCATCCATCAAAGATTCAAGCATTCCGCGACGTTTTGTATCTTGAGCACGACGTGCCCTTCGGCAAGCTGCTGCGCAACATGCACCGCTGGGCGGCGCACCTGATGGTGATTGCAGTCTGGCTGCACATGTTCCGTGTGTTTTTGACCGGCTCATACAAGAAGCCCCGTGAATTCAACTGGAATATCGGCGTTCTGCTGCTCGTGTTCACGCTGTTGCTGTCCTTCACCGGGTATTTGCTTCCCGATGATCAACTGGGATTCTGGGCGGTTACGGTGGGAACAAATATGGCACGCGCGACGCCGCTGCTGGGCCATGAGGGCCCTTTCGGCAAACAGTTAGGCATGACGCCGTACAACGACGTTCGTTTCGGTTTGCTCGGCGGATCGATTGTCGACGCCAATGCGTTGCTGCGTTCGTACATCTGGCATTGCATCGGCATTCCGATCGTGGCGTCGGTGTTGATGATCGTGCACTTCTGGCGTGTCAGGAAGGACGGTGGCATCTCCGGACCGGCTCCGGTGATGCTGACCGAAGAGGCCGACAAGCCGCGGCGAAGAGTTGAGTAGTAGCAGGGAAATGGCATTGGTCATCCTGAGGGTTATTCGGAGAATTTATGGATTGGCATCAACTTTGGGAGATCGCTTCCGCGCCTGATAATGTTCCGATCGTAGCCCTCATTCCGCTGCTGGTCTTCTATATCTATCTCGCCTGGAAGCAAGCGCACGCGAACGACCAGCTCATCGCTGAACTGGAAACCAATCCCGCGATGGCGAAAACTCATCATCGCAAGACCTGGCCTTTCCGTCCGGGCTGGCAAAAAGAAGTTCACGTCTGGCCATTTCTGCTGCGCATTGAATTCCTTGCAGCCATCATCGTCACCGCGGTTTTGATGGTTTGGTCGATCACGCTGTACGCGCCGCTTGAGGAGCCATCGAATCCGAACCTCACCATGAATCCCGCGAAAGCGCCTTGGTACTTTCTGGGATTGCAGGAGATGCTGGTGTACTTCGATCCCTGGATCGCGGGCGTGGTGATGCCGACTCTGATCATCGTCGGCCTGATGGTCATTCCCTACATCGACACCAATCCGCTGGGCAGCGGTTATTACACTTGGAAGCAGCGCAAGTTTGCCATCGGCACGTTTCTGTTCGGCTTCATCATCCTGTGGGTATCGATGATCATTATCGGCACGTTCATTCGCGGCCCCGGTTGGCAGTGGTTCTGGCCGGGACAAACCTGGGATCATAATCGGTTGATTTATGAAGTGAACCGGGATTTGCCCGATATTTTCGGAATTACTTCGAATCTAGGAAAAGGAATTTTCGGCGCAATCGTGGTCGGAGGATATTTCCTGATCGGTGGCTTCATCGTGCATGCCTTATTCCGCCGCTACAACCCGAAGGATTATCAGCGCATGAGCTTTTTGCAATACAACATCATGATGGTTTTTCTGCTCATCATGGTAGCGCTGCCTTGCAAGATATTGCTGAGGCTGCTGTGGCACATCAAGTACGTGTGGATTACGCCGTGGTTTAACGTGTGAAGGAGATTGCAGAAGTCAGATTTCAGATAGCAGAAGTTGAATGCTGTACTAAATCTGCGATCTACAATCGCAAATGTGAAATCGCTTTTTGGAGCGTCTGTTGCCTGAGAAACCAATTCCCGAGCAAGACCCGATAGTCACGAAATCGTACGCCCTGTACTACGTGATTTCTATGGTGATCCTCACGGCTACGCTCTTCTGGGCGCTGTGGGACGAGGATTTCGGCCAGCGCCCGTGGAAAGCTTTTCAGCGCGAATGGAAGCAGCGCTACTCTGCTTTCCTGAAGACGGCTGAATCAAAGTCGGCAAAATCCGAGAAAGATGTGGAGCAGGACCCGGACTATCGCAAGCTCGAGGAAAACTATCAGCAGGCATATCAGGCAGCGAAGCCCCGTCGCGACGATCTGCAGAAGCAGATCACGGCGCTGAACGCCAAAATACTTGCAGTGCAGAGCGTGTTCACTGACCGTCGCGCTTACGTCAATGCTCTCACCTATGAAATGGAGACCGACACCAGCGCTTCGGGCAAGCGAAGCAAGCAGAAAGACATCAGCGAATACAAGCAAAAGCTGGCTACGGTCGAGTATCCCGATGGCCACAAAGAGAAATACAACTTCAATCAGCTCGAAGAAAAGTACAACGAGCTGAAGGACGAACGGACCAAATTAAATGCGGAACTGGGCGAGGTGCTGAAGCCCGTGACCGAAGCCAACACCAAGATGTCGGCCTACATTAACGATCACATGGTGGACCTCACGCCGACCCAGATCGAAGGGTTAAAAAAGAAAACCGCCGAGTGGGAATCCAAAATCGTCCAGATCAATGTGGCGGAAGCCAACATCGTGGACCGCTGCGAATCCTGCCACATGGGAATCCGCGAGCCGCTGAAACTCACTCCGGCGTCGATGATGTCCAAGGGCGAGAAGAAGCCGGATGAATACGCGAACGCATTCGTAAGTCACCCTGAGCCAGAGCTGCTGAAGATTCACGATCCTGACAAGTTCGGCTGTTCGCCCTGCCACCAAGGCAATGGACGAGCCACGACCAGCATCGAGAAAGCCCACGGAAACTACGAGCACTGGCTGTGGCCACTCTTCCCCGAGGAGAATGCCGAAGCAGGCTGCCAAACTTGCCACGCAGCCGACATGCTCCTGGTTGTGGGCGACGTGGGCTCGACGATCAGTGAGGGCAAGGACCTGTTCCGCCAGAAAGGCTGCATGGGCTGTCATCGTTACGAGGGCTACGACAAAGAGCCTGAAGACTTGAACAGCGTCAGCCAGCAGATCAAGCAATTCGAGCAGCAGAAGACAGAAGATCTGAAGATAGCCGCTGACCTCATGAAGCAGGCCGATGCGGCCGAGACTAACGAAGAAGCCAACCGGCTGAATGACAAGGCCATCGCCCTTAAAGTTGCGAACAGCAAGATTGATGGTCGCATTCAGCAGCTCGATTTCCAGTCGCACAGCCTGATGCAGGACATGAAGAAAGTCGGGCCGAATCTGAAAGACGCTCGGCTCAAGCTGAACAAGAATTGGATTCCGGTCTGGCTGAAGAAACCGACTGATTTTCGTCCGACCACGAAGATGCCGAACTTCCGTTTAACCGATCATCAGGTCCAGGCGATCTCGGCCTACCTGTGGCAATCGGCGTTAACCGATCCATTGCCGCAGCAGAAGCCGGGCAATGCAGAACACGGAAAAGAACTGTTCGAGACACGCGGCTGCCTGGCATGCCACTCGATGGGCGAAGGCGATGAGACGATGGGCGGACATTTTGCGGCCAACCTCACGCGCGAGGGTGAGAAGGCAAACTACGATTATCTGGTCCGCTGGATTCACAACGCGCGCCAGCGCACGCGCCCGTATTGCCCATACGAGAAGAAAGATATCGGACCCGAGGACTACGCGAAGAAGGGCTTGCCTTATCAATTCGACCTTGAGCACAGCCAGTGTCCGAACGATGGGCATGAGCTGCAAGTTCAGAATATGACCGTGATGCCGAGCTTGCGGCTGAGCGTGGAAGACGCGCAGGACATCGCGTCATATCTGATGACGAAGAAAAAGCAGGAGCCTTCGGCTTATGCGGAAGCTTCGTTTATGGACGATCCTAATTTGAAAGCCGAGGGTAAGAGATGGATTCGCCACTACGGCTGCGCAGGTTGCCACGAAATCGCAGGGATGGAGGACGAAGGCCGCATTGGAACTGAGCTGACCTTTGAGGGCAGCAAGCCGATCGAGCGCCTCGACTTTGCTCTCTTCACCGTGCCAGCGGAGCGCGGCGGCGTGGAGCCGATCACCGATCCAGAGGATTTGCAGCGGCTGCCAGATGGCCCGGCAAAGGAACCTTGGTACAACCACAAAGGATTTTTCGAGCACAAACTGGCGGAACCGAATGTTTACGACAAGGGAAAGGTCAAGTCGGAAACCGAAGCTCTGCGCATGCCAAACTTGCACCTCGATAAGGAACAGATCCGTGCGCTGACGACTTTTCTGCTGGGCAGCGAAGAAAGCTCGCTTCCCAGTGATTATCAGTACAAGCCGGGCGATGCGCGGCACGATATTCAGGAAGGCTGGTGGATTGTCAAGAAATATAACTGCATGGGATGCCACCAGTTCATTCCCGGGCAAAAGACCATCCTGATGGGATTACCACAGTATCGCGATACGCCAGAGCAATTGCCTCCGAAACTTTTGACCGAAGGCGCGCGTGTGAATCCGGAGTGGCTTCGCCGGTTCCTGTCCAATCCCTCTTTAAGCGAGACCGATACGAATCGCAACGGCGTGCGTCCGTATTTGAAAGTTCGCATGCCGACCTTTTCGTTCTCGGATAACGAACTGCGCAAGCTGGTGCGATTCTTCCAGGCGCTTTCCCAGCAACCGATACCGTACATCCCAGAGCAAGTTCCCGTGCTCACGGCCAAAGAAACGGATATGGCGCGCAGCTTGTTCTCGAGCACGGGCGCGCCCTGCCTGAAATGTCACGCTACGGGCGATGCGCAACACGACAAGATCGCTACCGCACCGAACTTCCTGCTGGCCAAGGAAAGACTGAAGCCAGACTGGGCCGAACGCTGGGTGCTGGATCCGCAGGCCATCAGCCCGGGCACCTCGATGCCCTCCGGGCTGTTCCGGCGGGAGAACGATCGCTGGGTGTTCGCTGGGCCGACGCCGCCGTCGTTCCAAGGCTACGACAAGGACCACTCCAAGCTGCTAGTGGATTACATTTTCCAGCTCACACCGGAAGAACAGCGGCGCGTGGCTGCGTCCATGGGACGAACGCGAGCGTCGAATGAGGCTCCCGGCAGACGGAAGCCCGCCGAAGCGTCGAGCGCTGCACGCAACGGCGGTTCGCGGTAAAATGTTAGGTCTCGTAGAACATCACTAAGACGTAAGGACGGCCACCTCGGCCGTCCAGGTCGAGCGCAAGCTCGACGGTCCGTATCGTTTCAATAACTTTCAGGAAAGGGCGACATCATGAATAAGAAGGTATGGATTGCAATGCTCGCATTGCTCTGCATGGGCTTCTGGCTGTTGGCAGGTTGCAGCAAGAAGGAAACTCCTGAAGCGCAGCCCGCCGCGGCGCCTGCAGCAGCGCAGCCAGCGGCCACGCCAATTGATCCCAACACTGTGGCCAGTGTCAGCGGCTCGGTGAAATTAGACGGCGCGGTTCCCAAACCCGCCAAGATTGACATGAGCCAGGACCCGGCGTGCAAGGGCATGAATATGGCGGAGACCATTGTTGCGGACGGCGGCGATCTGGCTAACGTTTTCGTCTACGTAAAAGACGGTCTCGGAAATCGCACCTTTGATGTTCCCACGACTGCAGTCGCCATTGACCAGCAGGGCTGCAAGTATCACCCTCACGTGCTCGGCGTCATGGCTGGTCAAAACATCGAGATCAAGAACGATGACCCGACCACGCACAATATTCACCCAACGCCAGCAGACAATCGGGAATGGAACGAATCTCAGCCCCCGCAGGCTGCCCCCATCGAGAAGAGCTTTGCCCGCGAAGAAATCATGCTGCCGGTGAAGTGCAACCAGCATCCGTGGATGCGCATGTACATCAACGTGGTGAAGAGCCCCTTCTATGCTGTGACCGATGACAAGGGCAAGTACGAGATCAAGGGCCTGCCGCCGGGCGATTATACTTTGGCGTTTGTGCAGGAGAAGCTGGGCGAACAAGATCAGAAGGTGACCTTGGCCGCCAAGGACAGCAAGACGGTGGATATGAGCTTCAAGCAGCAGTAGATCTCTTCGTAGCGCCGGCATCTTGCCGGCTGACCTAAGTACGATGCCGCCGAGACGGCGGCGCTACATGATCGGAGCTGACGCTGAAAGGCCTCACCACACCCTACAATCGCGCACTCCACAGCTTTGCTACTTTTCTGGCGGGGTGGACATTTCTACTGATCATTGCTGGCGCGTTGGTCACCAGCAATGACGCAGGCCTCTCAGTGCCCGACTGGCCCACTTCTTTCGGCTCGCTTTACAAGATTCCGCGCATGGTGGGCGGGGTACGTTTCGAGCATACCCATCGCATGATTGCTCAAGTCGCCGGACTGCTGACGATCATTCTGGCGATCTGGACGTGGCGCGCGGATCGGCGGCGCTGGATGAAGTATCTCGGCATAGGCGCGCTCGGAACCGTGATCGCCCAAGGTGTGCTTGGCGGGCTCACCGTGTTGTTCTATCTTCCTCCGGCGGTTTCGTCGGCTCATGCGGCGTTGGCGCAAACCTTCTTTTGCCTCACTGTCGCTATCGCTATTTTCACCGGACCCAAGTGGGTCGAGGAGGTTCCGCAAGTCGAGCTCGATACGCGACACCCGACACTAATTACGCTGTGCTTGCTATCGATCTTTGTACTCTACGTGCAACTCATTCTCGGGGCAATGTTCCGGCACCGCGGAATGAGTTGGTGGCCGCACGTTCTGAATGCACCCGTCGTGGCGATTGTGTTGACCTGGACCGCAATTCGGGCGTTATCGCTGTACTCGAAGATTGAGGCTGTGCGACGCCCCGCAATCATGCTTCTGGCGTTGCTGATCGCTCAGCTCTGCCTCGGTTTCCTTGCGTTTCTCACCCGCATCGCGTGGGGGCACGATGCTGTCCAGCCGGAGTTGCCGATGGTGATCTCCACCGTAGCGCACGTCGCGGTCGGGGCGTTGCTGTTGGCAACAGCAGTGATTCTCGCTATTCAGGTTTGGCGGCACGTTCCGGTGTCGTTTGAAGAGCGCGTGCGAGGGCATGAGCGTACCCCGGTACCCGCCTAGGCGATTTCCGGCAGTGTCCTAGTTTTCAACTTGAAGCTTTCTTGGCTCGTGACATCGCGCAGTTAGAGATTAGGACACTACCTAATTTCCAATGATGATGTTGTTCCGCAAGCTCTCATCGTAAAATACCTTGTGGCCTCCGAATCCACTCTTATTAGCGCAGCAGAACCAGCCGTCGCCAAAGCCTCCGTCATTTCGGTTCAAGAAGTCGTACACAAGTATGCCGATCGCACTGCCCTCGATGGCGTTTCATTCGACGTCCAATCGGCCGAACTATTTGGTCTCCTTGGTCCGAACGGCAGCGGAAAGACGACTTTGTTCCGCATTCTTTCGACTATCATGGTTCCGGTGGGCGGCCGAGCTACCATCATGGGATTCGACGTAGCCCACGATCCAAACAGTCTGCGGCGCCAGATTGGAGTTGTTTTTCAGGCGCAGAGCATCGACGTTAAGCTGACGGCTGCAGAGAATCTTACGCACCAAGGCCATTTGTACGGCCTGCACGGAAGGGCATTGCAGACGCGAATCGCAGAGATGCTAAGCCGAGTGGGGCTGGGGGACCGCGCCCATGAAAAAGCCGAAACGTTCTCGGGCGGCATGCAGCGGCGACTGGAATTGGCCAAAGGTCTGCTTCACCATCCTTTG
>DASPSE010000065.1:0-10260 GCA_035624085.1 Terriglobales bacterium | reverse complement strand
CCGGCATGCTGGAAGAAGAAGCCAAAGCGCTAAACGAAGCTTTCGCCAAATACATCCGCCACCATATCCCATTGATCACGTTAAAAGCGGCGATGACGCTCGACGGAAAGATCGCGCCGCCAACAAATGAATCACATAATCCGACCGCGCTCGGTGCAGCGGCGGCTCACGCCGGGTGGATTACGAGCGAAATGGCACGTGCGCACGTCCAGCAACTTCGGCATGGGCACGATGCCATCATGGTCGGAGTTGGCACTGTCATCGCCGATGACCCGCTGCTTACCGACCGCACCGGCCTACCACGCCGGCGGCGGCTGCTGCGGATCATTCTCGACTCGCGCCTCCGCCTGCCACTTGAGTCACGTATTGTGACAACGGCCCAGGATGACCTGTTGGTACTCTGTTCCTTCGCGGAGGAGAAAAAGAAAGGACAGTTGGCGAAGCGCGGCGTCCGGGTGGAACAAATTCCCCAGCCCACTCCGGAAGGGCATCCTGACTTGGCGGCTGTAGCCCGCCATCTTGGCGAGATGGAAATCGCCAGCGTTATGATCGAGGGCGGCGCCATGGTCAATTGGGCGGCTCTGGCTTCAGGGATCGTGGACAAGGTCTTTCTCTACTACGCACCAAAGATTTTGGCCGGGACGGGGTCAGTCCCTTTCGCCGCGGGCGCAGGGTTCGCGCGCATGAGCGACGCGGCGAGCGTGAAATCAATCCGTCTGCACCGGTTCGGGGACGATTTTGCGGTGGAGGGGTATTTGCGGGATCCGTACGAGGGCACTTAGCGGTTAGCATTCGGCACTTGGCCCCCGAGTTTTCCTTTTGCATTGAAAGCACCGACCCATGTGACTGGCTAAGTGCCAAATGCCAAGTGCTAACAGCTGAATGCGGAGGTTCCTGCATGTTCACCGGCATCATCGAAGAAGTTGGATGCGTCAACAGAATTACGCACAAAGGCGGTAATCGCCGCCTTACTGTTTCTTCGTCTCATCTCGTGAAAGAGTTGAAGAAGGGCGACAGCATTGCAGTGAGCGGCGTGTGCCTGACCGCAGTCGAGATTACGGCCAAATCGGTTGGGTTCGATTTGGCTGAGGAAACCTGGAATCGGACGTCGTTCTCGCGCATAAAGGAAGGGGCGCTGGTCAACCTGGAACTGCCCATGCGCGCCGATGGGCGATTCGGTGGACACATCGTTCAAGGGCACGTCGATGGCACCGGCAAGTTTTTTGCCCTCGAGCCCATTCCCGGTACGGACAACTACTGGCTGCGGATTGAGATTCTGCCTGAGTTGGCACGCTACGTGATTTTCAAAGGATCACTTTCCATCGAAGGCATCAGCCTGACGGTGGCGGGCATTGAAGGCACGACGGTGACCGTGGCAATTATTCCGCACACGGTCGAGATGACGAATCTGAAGTCACTCAAGCGCGGCGACCCCGTTAACCTCGAAGTAGACATGATTGCAAAATACGTGGAGAAGATGATACAGGGCGACTCGGTCGGCGGCTCGATCACGTTAGAAAGGCTCGTGCGGGCGGGATTCTAGAAGCAGGAGTCGGCCGGGAACGGTCAGCGCCTACTGATCGATCAAGCGCTTTCCCCCAAGTCCAGGTAATCCAGTGTCAAGAATTCCTGAATGATCGGTTCGTCGCACTTCTCCATCTCGGGATAAGTGCCGAAAAAGAGCGCCTTGGCTTCGTGCAGAAAAACGACGCGATCCGCCAGCTTCTTGGCCAATCGCATATCGTGGGTGACGACAACGCTGGTCAGGTGCAATTGCGCTTTCAGCCGCTTGATCAGATCCCCTAACAACTGCGCCATCAGGGGATCCACCATGGTGGTGGGCTCGTCATAGAGAATGCACTCCGGCCGCGCTGCCAGCGCCCGCGCGATGGCTACGGAGCGCTTCATGCCGGTTGAAAGATCGGAAGGCAGAAGGTCGCGCATTTCCTTGACCCCGACCATATCCAGCAGCCCGTCGACGATCTGCAGGATTTGGTCCTCGGTCAGATCGCGATGTTCACGCAGCGGGAAGGCCACATTTTCACCCACTGTGAGCGAGTCGAAGAGCGCGCCATTCTGAAAAACCATGGTGACCTTCTGTCGAATTCGCTGCAACTTGGCTTCGTCGTAATCGGTGATGTCTTCATAAGCAACGATAACCCGGCCAGAATCCGGCTTGAGAAAGCCCATGATGGTCTGGAGTGATACCGATTTGCCCACGCCGCTGCGACCCAGGATGCAGACGGTCTCTGACGGCATGACGTTGAAGCTGACGTCGTCGAGCACGTGCTTGTCGCCGAAGGATTTCGAGACGTCTTTGAAGTCGATGTATGGTCCTGGTTGTTCGCTGCTGCCCATAGCCTGTTCGCATGGTGATAATAAATGAAGAGGCGTTCAACCGGTCGCCGACCGCACAAATTTTCCCGACTAATGTCCTTCTGCGGCAATGCCGCCTCAGGATGACATGTCAAATGCCGCGCTATTTACTTCCAATCTTGCCGCGGATCACCACCATGGATGCGGCTGGCAGTTCATAGGAAGTGTCTTTGCTCACCGTCTGCTTCGAGTGCGCGATTGGCCCATCCGGATCAGCATTGCCTGGGAAATAGGCAACCACGGGCCACTCGCCCGGGAACTCGGCATGGGGAACAAAGCGGGTTTTGGCGGCGTGCCATTGATATTGATCACCGCCAAAGGTGGCAATGTCCACGGATCCCACAAATGAAGCTTCACGTGCCTGATCATCGAAAGAAATCCGCACCTTGTGCCCATTCTGCTGATCGCGATTGACGATCATCAGCGACCACTGGCCGTCCGGACGCTTCAAGGCATAAGCCGTGATGAGCGCATGGCCGGCCCCATCGTCGATATCTCCTTTCGCCGGAAATACCTGATGTTCGCCGGTGCCCGGTTGCACCCACTCGAGATTGATCAGCTGTGAGGTAAAGAACTGCGAGATCGGCTGCTGGATCTTGTAGCCGGGACCCACCGTAAACATTCCGAACGTGCCTTGCGAATCGTTGCAACCGTGCTCCATGAGCAGCGGCAAATAATGGAAGTAATAGACGCCGCCCCCTCCGGCGTTCAAGAACGATCCGATGTAATCGGCGAGCCACAAGCCGGCGAAGATATCCATATAGGTTTCGCTGGCAGCGGAGGAGAGATTTGACTCGGTGATGAACATCGGCACATTTGGCGGCAGACCATCTTCCCGCCAAACTTGCATGATGTGACTGACCAAATCCGGCTCATCGTAGAGGCTTCCCCAGGGAACGCGGCATGGGTCGTACGGATAGTGTTCGAAGGAAAAAAACGCCAGATCGTTTAAGCGGCCGTGTTGCCGCAGGTAATCGAGAAATCTGCCTGTCCAGGAAACTTTGCCGTTCGCGTCGGGCCAGGCTTCGATATCTTTGTTCTCCCCGGTGAACGATGGCCCGCCCAGCTTCAGAGTTGGGTCGACGCGGTGAATCGCTGTCGCTGCCTGAACGTACAGCGCTGCGTAATCCTCCGGCAAGGTAAATTGTCCATCGGCTTCCTCACCCATCTCGACATAGGAGATCGGATAATGGCGAGCTTTGAGATAGGCGATTTCCGCAGCGGCATTTTCGGGCGTGTCGTAGAGAATGGCGACCGGGATCATGGCGGGAAGTCCACGCGTAACTCCGCTGGTGTAGAAAATATCGAAGCCGACCTGTGCCTGCCGGGTTGAGCCCAAGTCTGAAGGCTCGTGCCACGGATCGATAGACGAGACGTAGGTAGCCGTCTGCTCCTGGTCGGCGGTGTGCCGCGCGATGTCGTGGAAATCTCCATCCGGCGTGATGGTCCCGATATAGATCTCGTTGATCGCGTAGCCGACGCAGTTGCGTGGATCGGCCGCGCCGTGCGAATCGCAGGTATTCGATGACTCCGTCATCCAAATGCGCAGATAGCGCACTGGGATTGGGGTTGAATTGAGGTGTACCATCTCGATTCCGCCCTTGCCGTTTGTGACTTCACCCTGCGGGAAAGTTTGCCAGACTCCGCGCGTCGGAGCGTGCATGGGATCTTCCGCTGTTGTCCAGTACTGAATGACGTAATGGGTGGCATACGGGCCTTGCCAGTTGATGCGAATGGCGTCCACTAGCTGGATTTGCGACAGGTCGGCGACTACCCACTGGGGATGCAGCGAATCGCTTTCGCCGGTGAAGTGCTGGGTGAGGTAAGGATTGCTTTTCCAGTAGCTGGTCACGTCGCCATCGGTCAGGCGCGAAAAACCGGCATTGCCGGTTCCATCGTTGCGCGTGTCACCGCGGTGCGGCAACGAGTAGCCGTAGGAATAACGGATCGGATCGCCCGGGGTTGTCGAGCCGGTGAAATAACCTTTGCCAGCAGGATCGCTCCATGTTCCTTGCGGATTCCAGTGCCAGGCCTCGGCCGCCAACTCTGTATTCTGACGATAGGTCACGGGCTGCCATCCGGCCTCGAATACTTTTTGCAGCACGTCCGGGACGAGGTCTTTGTCGATCGCCTCCGCCGGAATGCGGTCGACACCCGCCCCGAGAGTTTGATTGGGCACGAAGTGGTTGGTGGGATGCGTGATGTCCACGCGGACGGTTTGCGCCGAGATCGCGACCGAGAAGAAAGTCACAAGAATGATGGCCAAGCTTTTCACGTGAGACTCCCACCTGCTTGAATCTTGAGCCGTTCAGTTTACTCGAATTGAAAGGATTTAATACTGGATTTCTTGGACAAACAACTCGCGTTTCCGTTGCCGCCGTTATTTCACTAGTTGATGATGTGCTCCTGGAAGTGCAATTCGTAGACCTCATTTAGCTTGCGTTCGTGCTCATAGGACGGATCATCCTCAAAAGCTTCCGTGCTGAATTCCTCATCACAGATTGGGCACGCACCCCTTATTGGAGCTCCTTGTGCTGAGCGTTTCGTGATTATTAAGCGAGGTTTTGGCACGGAATATATTCTGACACAGACTGAAACGCCAACGAGGCTCGGCATCGACTCAGCAGGCAGCGAAGATGCTAGAATTTCCAGTTCGCACTTCACGTGTTTAAAAGGTATTTATATGCATGACACAACCCTGCAAGCTCCGCCCCCCGTGGCTCTGACCAGCTTTACCGAAGACGAGACTCTATTTCGCGACAACATCCACCAATTTGCTGAGGAAAAGGTCCGCCCACTTGTCAAGGAAATGGACGAAAAAGGCGTTTTCGATAAAGACCTGATCCATCAATTCTTCCAGCTCGGGCTGATGGGAGTCGAGGTTCCGGAACAATACGGCGGCGGCGGCGGCAAGTTCTTCGAAGCCATCCTCGCGGTTGAAGAACTCTCCAGCGTGGACGCATCCGCCGGCGTTATTGTGGACGTGCAGAACACGCTGGTCAACAATGCCCTGTTGCGCTGGGCGACGGAAGAGCAAAAGAAGCGCTACCTCCCGCGCATGGCTTCCGACACCTGCGGTGCTTATGCGCTCAGCGAAGCTGGATCAGGTTCCGATGCTTTTGCGCTCCAGACCAAAGCTGAACCGAAAGGCAGCGACTATGCCCTGAATGGGCGCAAGCTGTGGATCACGAATGGCAAAGAGGCTGGCATCTTCATACTTTTTGCCACCGTCGATCCGGCAGCGGGATATAAGGGCATCACGGCATTTCTCATCGAAAAGGGATTTCCTGGGTTTACGGTGGGCAAGAAAGAAGACAAGCTGGGCATTCGCGCTTCTTCGACTTGCGAGCTGATTCTGGAGGACTGCCGCGTGCCGAAATCCAATGTTCTGGGCGAGGTCGGCAAAGGTTACAAGATTGCCATCGAAACTTTGAACGAAGGACGCATCGGAATTGGGGCTCAGATGGCGGGCGTGGCGCGAGGCGCGTGGGAATGTGCCGCGAAATATGCTCAGGAGCGCAAGCAATTTGGCAAGTCTATCGCTGAGTTTCAGGGCATCCAGTTTCAGATCGCGCAAATGGCGACCGAAATCGAGGCCGCCCGCCTGATGGTCTACAACGCTGCTCGCATGAAAGACGCTGGCATACCTTTTGTTAAAGAAGCGGCGATGACGAAGCTGTTTTGTTCGCAGGTGGCGGAACGGGTGACGTCGCTGGCCATTGAGATTTACGGAGGCTACGGCTTCACGAAGGATTATCCCGTCGAAAAATACTGGCGCGACTCGAAGATCGGCAAGATCTACGAGGGCACATCCAACATGCAGTTGGCGACAATTGCCAAGCTGGTGCTGGGAAAGTAGGGGCCAGCGTTTGGCAATGAAGTCACTCCGGTAACGCAGCCTGATTACCTTTTTGCGCAGACAGTTGCACCTGCCAACTGCACGGCGGCGGGTGGAATCAAAGATAAGTACTTTGGCGGGAGCAGGTTGGGACCTTCTGATCTGATGGCTTCCAAGCTGCACTCGAAATCACGCCTGCTGCTCCGAGGCGCCGATCGAGGTGGACAGTGTTGAGTTGGACATCAGGCAGTGCTGCCCTGACACCAAACCCGGATCTCAAGCCGGTTCTGGTGCCCGGCGTAAATCCCAAGCGGAAGCACTCCATGCTCCCAGTTCTGATCGTGCTGTTCCTCATCTCCTACAGCTTGATGACCATGCTCATTGTCGAGCAAGGACGCACGATCGACAGCCAGCGTTCCTTGATCCGGTCACTTTTCAATGACAGCTCGCAATTGAGTCATATGAAAATTGAAGCCTTGCAGAAGCAGCGCGCCGCAGCCCAGGCCCAGGCTGAGGCGAAAACGCACTCCCAGGTGCAAACTCCGTCGACCCAGGATAAACCGCGAGACCAGAGCAAGATTGACCGGAACGCAGACAAACTCCGGAAATCGGCCCCGCCAAAACCTCCGCAAGACGGCGCCACCTTGGACGATGTGCGCAGAGTTGTAGTCAGGATCTAGATCCCAGGGCCAGGAATAGCTTGTGCACGTCCTGGCAACATTATTATTGACGTTGTGTCTCTCCGGCTCGCAGGCTGCGCCGCCGCTGCGACCGCCGATCGAGCACGCAATCACCACCCAAACCCATCCCAGCGGCAAATGGTACCTTGCGGAAACCGGCCACGCCGTTTACTGCTATGGCCCAGTTCTCCTGGTAAAGCAACCACTAGGCACGCTGCAACGGGTTGCGACCTTCTGCAAGGGCGACCAGACCATGGTCCCATTGAAAGACTAACGTCTCTCCTGAGTGCAGGTCTACGCGCCCACTGTGGATGTCCGCTCGCCTGACGGCTCCGCCGGAGCCAGCGCGATGAGGGCTGCGCCGATGATAACGAGCACAACCGAACCCAGCAGTTCTCCGCGTGCGACCCAACCACGAAGTGCCTGCACGGCCATGACGGTGCCGTGAGCGAAGCTCGACCATGCTGTGAAGGCGATCAGGCTGGAATTTGCCGCCGGGTTGCGCACTGCGATCAGCAAGAAAACGCCGAGTGTGACGTACAGGCTCATCATCATCGCCAACGCTGGCTCTTGCCGCAGAAAAATCATCAAGGGATAGACAGTAGCCATGAAGAGCAATCCCACCAACACCAGCACAACCTTCAACGCGCGTTCACGACCCATAGTGCCCTCCTCTGAAGTCGTTGTCACTGAACTACTGCAGCTTCGCGTACTCCGCTTTGGCTTCTTTCAGGATGGGGATGTCGGGGTCGGCGTCTTTCCAAAGCGCGAGGAAGTCTTGGTACGCGGCACGGGCCTTGGTGCTATCTCCTGCCAGCGTGTATGCCCTACCCAATTCCAAGTGCGCGAGTGCTCCTATAGGTTCGTTCACGACTACGCCGGGATGGTCAATGATTTTCTGAAGTTCAGCGGCAGCGGTTGCGCCTTGATGAGCCGCCAGAAATGCCTCACCGCGCAGATAGACGGGATAGAGATTGAAATTCAGGGTCTGAGCGGGGGCTCCCAGTTCATAGGGAGTTGTCACTGCCAGTGCCTCCACCGCCTTGCTTGCACTGTCTGCTCGTAGAGCGATCGCTGCGCGAACTGTCGGCAAGTAGTTGGACTGCACTACGGTATCTTCCGGGAACCGCTTGCCCAGATCGTCGTGCAGACGCTTGGCTTGCACGGAATCGCCCGTCAGCCCCACTGCAATGGCCAACATCGCCTCTACATCTCTACCGTTTGAGAGTGTGAGTGCAGCCTGAGCCTGTTGTTTCGCCAAAGCCATGTTGCCGACCAATGCCTCGCGTAGCGCAGCTTCGGCCTCATACCCCGCCGCCGTCTCCTTCTCATCGGCTCGCTGGGCAGACTCGGCTGCACGCCGTGTAAGTTCCCGTGACTTGCCAAACTGTCCGCCATAGGCAGCGGTGTCCGATTCGTAATAGAGTACTTGGTCCTCGTATCCCGGCTTGCCCATCAGCCCAGCCGACTCTCGCTCCATGCCTGCAGCATCATGCTGGAGGAAATTAACTAAATAGAAGGACGCGTGAACTTGGGGAGTGTCAAGACCACGGGCTTGTGCCTGCTGGACGATGGTCTTCGCCTCGTCCAGGCGGTTTAGATAAAGGAAATCGGACACAATGTTACTGTAGGCAATTGCATTTGCCGAGTTCAGTCTTAGGGCTTCTTGGCTGGCAGCGAGCGCCTTTTCGTAATTTCCGACTTCAACGTATACAACAGCTAAATTCGTGGGTGGCATAGTGTCGCGCGGATAGGTCTGTGCCCACAAGTCGTAGGTTTTGCGGACGGCGTCCACATTGCCTGTAACGAAGTGTTCGTAATGCGAAACAATATAGAACTTCTCCCGTTCGCTCACTCGCTCCCGCAGTTCATAAGATCTGCGGGTAGATTCGGCTGCACGGTCAGTTTCGGCCAAGTCGCTGTAAGTAGTTCCCAGCCGCGCGTACGCCATGGCGAAGTTCGGGTCGAGGCTGGTAGCCCTTTGGAATAACGGAATGGCGGCGGTGAAGTCACTCCTGACAAAAACTGCCTCATAGCCGCGGCTGTATGCTTTCAGTGCTTCTAGGGATGCGGTGGTGACATTTTCTGGTGGCGCGTCATACTTCTGCACAGAGGCCAGAGACTCGCCCAGCTTCGAGCGCATTTCTGTAGCCATCTTGCCGAGCGCATCGAGAACATGGTTCTTGTCACTCGCCTGAGCCTGCGTGCCCGCCAGCGGCTCCCCGTTTGAGCAGTTCACCGCCTTTAACACCAGAAGGTATTCGGTGCCAACCTGCGCAATCGAGCCATCCAGAACCGCCGCGCTCGCCGTGCGTTGGCAAACCTCTCGGGCCAGGTCATGCGTCAGCCGCGTATCTTTGGGCTGTGCCATCAGAGAAAGAGTCTCTGCGATGCGCTCGTCCGAGAGCAGATTTAAGAAGGGAGACTGCTCCAGTTGCGAGGAAAGTCCCTGCCGTAACGTGCCGTCAAAGACAGGGTCGCCTGTAGTGTTCGCAAAATCCGCGAGAACGATGGTGTCTTTCTCAGTGAGTTTTGGCGGGCGACGCAGAAAGAAATATCCAGCGACAGCAGCTATGATGACCAGCGCCACTGCTCCGAGTATCCAAGGTGTTCGTCCAGTGCGCGTGGCCGGTGCAGTCTCCACAGCCGCCGACGATGTATGCGACTCTGTATCCCGCTTCAGCCGTTGCAGGTCGGTTCTTATCTCCGAGGCATGCTGATAACGCAGGTTGCGGTCCTTGTCCAAACATTTGTTGATGATTTCCTCCAGCTTCGTGGGCACGTCTGGGTTGATTCGCACTGGGGAGACAGGCGGGCGTTCCAGAATGGCATTGATGATGACTCCCGAACTCTCGCCGCGAAATGGCATCGCTCCTGTTGCCATTTCGTAAAGGACTGTGCCGAATGAGAACAAGTCAGTGCGCGGGTCTAGCTCCTTGGCGCGGACTTGCTCTGGCGACATGTACGCGACGGTGCCAACCGCTTGACCGGGGCTTGTTAGGTGCGCTTCCAGCGTCATGGTCGATGCTGCGGTCGCTCCTGCCGCTTCGGTAGCTGTGGGCACAACCTTAGCCAAACCAAAATCGAGTACCTTGGCGTGTCCTCTTTTAGTGACGAAGATATTCGCGGGCTTGATGTCTCGGTGGACGATGCCAGCGGAATGGGCGGCGTCGAGTGCGTCGGCGATCTCGATGCCCAGCGACAGCACCGTCTCGACCTCTAGCGGTCTGCTGCCGATCCGGTGTTTCAGCGTCAGGCCGTCCAGATACTCCATGACGATGAAAGCTTTTCCGTGCTGATCGTCGATTTCGTAGATGGTACAGATGTTGGGATGATTCAGAGCCGAGGCAGCCTTGGCCTCACGCT
>DASPSE010000061.1:0-9626 GCA_035624085.1 Terriglobales bacterium | reverse complement strand
AGCCGTGCCGTTTCACAAATCCGACGTCATTCGAGGAGAGAATGCCTGATGCGCCTGGACGGTATCAACTCGGTAGGGATCTTTCGACTGCGCAGGATCGGTCGCGAGCGACCGATTCTGCTCCGCTCAAGATGACAGGGGGGTGCCAGCAGGTTCCTCGTCGCTGCGCTGGTTGGGATGGCGATTGCGGATGGTACGTCGAACTGCCCGATAGTTGCGCCGCATCGGCGCCTGGTCCGGGTTCTGGCAGTTTTCGGCACGGCTGAAGCCGTGCCCTTTCACGGATTGTGCAGGCCCTGGGAAAATCCCCACCCTAATGTCACAAAGAACGCTCCGTTAGGATGGGGCACCCGCGTGTTCTTCCACGGATCGGTTCAAATGCATAGGCCCTTCGTCGCGATGTCCTTCGCGAGCGAAGGACATTCGCTCCTCAGGATGACAATGGAGGAGGGAAAACGCCTTGGCGGTCCCGACGTTAACCTCGCAGAGAGCGTTGGGTGAGGGGCCGCCGCCGTGGCCTTCCACGAATCCGTCGGATTTTGGGGTGAGAATGCCTGGAGGCTCCTGGGCCGTATCAAGTTGGTAGGGATCTTTCGACTGCGCAGGATCGGTCGCGAGCGACCGATTCTGCTCCGCTCAAGATGACAGGGCGGTGCCAGCAGGTTCCTCGTCGCTGCGCTGGTTGGAATGGCGATACGGATGGTACGTCGAACTGCCCGATAGTTGCGCCGCATCGGCGCCTGGTCCGGGTTGTCGCTGGTTTCGGCACGCTAAAGCCGTGCCCTTCCACGGATCGGCAGCAGATTGTGCCCAGGTTTGGAAAAATCCCCACCCTAACGTCGCAAAGAACGCTCCGTTAGGATGGGGCACCCGCCTGAGGGTGTGGGGAAATCCCCGGACTAACGTCTACCCACCCAAGCAAAAGCGGCTTGGGTGGGGCACCCGGCGGTGGGGTCAGCGCTGTTGAACAAATCTTGCCAGTGCTTTCACGTTCTCGACTGGGGTTTCCGGCAGGATACCGTGACCGAGGTTGAAAATGTGTCCAGGACGTCCGCCGGCACGGCGCAATACGTCCTCGGCTCTTGACTTCAGCTCTTTCCAGTCGGCGAACAGGAGAACTGGATCGAGATTGCCTTGCACGGCTCCTCGGAAGCCGAGGCTGCGCCAGCCTTCGTCCAGCGGAATGCGCCAGTCCAAACCAATCACTTCGGCCCCGGTTTCCTGCATGGAAGGCAGCAGAGTGGCGCTTTCGGTGCCGAAATATATTATGGGCACACCGGTTCGTTGCAGGTTCTTTACCAGCTCAGTGGTTCGTGGGAGCACATAGCGGCGGTAGTCTTCCACGCTCAAGCATCCCACCCAACTGTCGAAGACCTGAATGGCGTCCGCCCCGGCTCTTGCCTGCTCAGCGGCATATTCAGAAGTGACGGCGACCAGCTTGCGCATGAGATCGTCCCAAGTCTGAGGCGACGAATACATCATCCTTTTGGTGTGAACGTAGTTGCGTGAGCCGCCACCCTCGATCATGTAGCTGGCTAGAGTAAAAGGCGCGCCACAGAATCCGATGACTGGCATGCGGGTTCCGAAGTGTTTGCAGACCAGGATCACGGCTTCGGAGACATAGCCCAGATCGGCGGCGTTTTTGGTGTGAAGGCGGGCTACGTCTTCTTTTTCCCGCACTGGCTTTTGGATCACGGGCCCTTCCCCGGCGGTAAAATGGAAGGGCAGACCCATGACTTCGAGCGGAAGCAGGAGATCGGCGAAAATGATGGCGGCATCCACACCGAGAATCTCAGCGGCGGTGATGGTTACCTGCGCTGCGATCTCAGGCTGCTTACAGATTTCTATGAGCGAATACTCCTTGCGCACGGCGCGGTATTCGGGCATGTAGCGCCCGGCTTGCCGCATAAACCACACCGGAGTGCGGTCCACCGGGAGGGCTTTACAGGCTTTCACAAAGCGGGATTCAGGGGCGGACATGAAAGTGTAACTGTAGCATTTTCGGTCGCAGGCTTGTGCCGCGTCTTCGCGGAGCCTTTGGCACGTTACGACGATAGGTCAATTCTTGGCGTGCGACGAGCTGAAAGCAAATGACCTGAGCAGAATGGGCGCCTCGTCACTATCCAGTGGCTCCAGTTCTACGTCAGGGCCGGTAGCACCGGTGGATCCGAAGATGAATACGTCCCGAGCTCGAAAATAATATATTTTGCCCGCTTCGGCGGTGAAGTGGGCCGCAGCTGTTGGCCGTGCGTGTGGATTCACTATCTCGCGCAATTGCCAGCTTGCGCAGAGATGATGCTCGCCGGGATCGATCGGGACGTAAAAATAAGAATTCGCGTGCGTGGCGCCCACCCAAGCACCATCGAGTCCGAACCGTGTCGTCGGCCTCGGCTTTGCACCGAAGCGCGAGTCATCCTGTAGAAGCACGAGCAGCGCCTTTCCTGGCTCGGGATTCGGCGCCGCATGCTGGTTGCGGTCCGTTTCTACGTCGAACTTGATGCTCGCTGGGCCGCAGCCAGGCGCGCCCAGAGAATTGGATTGCGTTTCTGGACCGGCCAATGCCGCTGCGGGCGGAACAAGCCAGGATGCAAAGAGGAGAATGATCAGGCTGGCGGACATTTGCGACCTCCCCTAAGGAATCTGCTGTCAATGATGTGACGTTCCAGACGAAGACAGAGTTGCCCCGGCGCTGCTCATTTAACCATGGGCATGGGGCTCTCGCGGCTGTCATGCACTTCTGAGTTTCCGGGTACCAAGAGAGTTATCGTCTGGCGGCGTTCAATTCGGCCTATCATTTCAAGAACGACAGTCTGCGGAGGTACAGATGGCAGCGAATCAGGTGGTGCTTTATTTCGACAGGCAGGAAGACGCTCTGCTTTTCACCCTGGCTGCCAGCTCGGCCATGTCGGCAGAGGAGCCCGTCCGCGTCAACGAAGCGGGGCTCAAGATGGCAAAAGAAATCTGCAAGGCCACCCGCATCACGACCGAGGGAGAGCTGAGTGTTGCGGAATAGGTGGCCGGAGGCCGACTAATCGGACCAAGGCCGCGGTTTCCGGTCCCAGCGGTGTGGCTTCAGGCTTCGGAGCAGAGCCGCATCGAGCGAGCCAGCGTCACTCACGGCAAGGTTTTGGCGAACGTGATCCGGCTTCCTCATTCCTACAATCGTTGTGCTCACAACCGGATTTGAAAGAATGAAGCGCAATGCCATGTCCGGAAGTGTGATGCTCTTCGGGACGAGTGGCTTTAGCTTGTCTACGCGGGCGACTGTGTTTTTAAGGTTCTCGGGACCAAAGTAGCGGGAGCGCCAGTCGTTCTTCGGAAATTTGGTTTGCGCCGTCAGCTTTCCGCCCAAGCTGCCTTCATCCAGCGGCACTCGCGCGATTACTCCGATGTTCAGTTCCCCGCACAGGGGAAAAAGCTTGTCTTCGGGAGATTGATCGAAAATGTTGTAGATCACCTGCACCACGTCCACCAGGCCCGTGCGGATTGCCTTGATGCCGTTCTCTGGCTCCCAGCGGTTGAGGCTCAGGCCGAAGAATCGGATCAAGCCACCGTGCTTCAGCTTTTCGACTGTGTTGCGGAATTCCGGCTCGTTGGCCCAGCCGTCGTCCCAGACATGGAATTGCAGCAGATCGATGGTTTCCACGCGGAGCTTTTCACGAATCAACTGGGTATGCTTGAAAACGTGACTTGCGGGAAACACATCTGCGTATTTATCTTTCGGAGAGGCCGGCCACTTGTCGTTGAGAGGGGGAATTTTGGAGGCGGCGTAAAGGCGCTTTTTGGGATTGCGCGACATAATTTCGCCTAGCAGGCCGTCACTCTTGCCGTTCCCATAGGCCCAGGCAGTGTCTAAAAAATTGCAGCCGAGATCGACGGCCAGCTGAAGGGACTCGAGTGACTGGCGATCGTCGGAATCCGGCCAGTCGCCCATACCCCACAATCCGTGGGCGATTTCGCTGAGTTCAAAGCCGGTACGGCCAAGCTTGCGGTATTTCATAAATGTTTCCCGTTGATATTGGTTTTAACTGAGATGCCTCACTTCTCGAATGTTTCTTCGCGCGCTTAGCGTCTCTCCGCGTTCTTGGCGGTTAAAAGCTTTGAAACCGCAAAGACCGCGAAGTAATGCGAAAAAACTCGCGAAGAAAGTCTGCTAGTTCAAGACTAGGACGATACGCGTCCGCCGGGCGGTTTGACATCGGGCCCATGTGCTTTTTAACATAAAGTTTCGCCTTCGAAGTGGAAATGGTTCGTTTCACGATGTGGCCTGTAAACCTGATTACCTGCATCAAACTCTTATGATCACAGTTAAAGAGCTTACCAAGAAGTATGCGCGCACGGTTGCCGTCGATCACGTTTCGTTCGAAGTCCAGAAGGGCCAGATTGTAGGTTTTCTGGGGCCGAACGGGGCCGGCAAGACAACCACGATGCGCATGTTGACGTGCTTTTTGCCGCCGACGTCGGGATCGGCTTCTGTGGCTGGATTCGACGTGCTGGAGCAACCCCTCGAAGTCAAGAAGCGCATTGGCTATCTGCCGGAAACGCCTCCGCTTTACCCGGAGATGGAGACAGCCGAATACCTGAAGTTTGTCGGCAAGCTGAAAGGACTCCCCGGCGCGGAATTAAGCAAGCGTGTCGATTACGTTTGCGACCGCTGCGCGATCGCCGATGTGAAAACGAAGCTTCTTGGCAAGCTCTCGAAGGGCTACCGGCAGCGCGTGGGCCTGGCGCAAGCCATTATTCACAATCCGGACGTGCTGATTTTGGATGAGCCGACGGCCGGACTCGATCCCAAGCAGATCAATGAGACTCGTGAGCTGATCCGAGGACTGGCGGGAGATCACACGATTATTCTCAGCACGCACATTCTGCCGGAGGTTGAGCAGACCTGCCAGCAGGTCATCATTATTAACAAAGGCAAGCTGGTGGCGAAGGACTCGGTACACAACTTGCAAGCTCGTGCGCGTGGGGCAGAGTCGGTTCTGGTGGAAGTAGCCGGGCGCAATGGGAGTGTGGAATTGTCAATCGTGCAGCGGCGACTGGAGCAGGTCCGCGGCGTCGCCCGCGTGGAGTACAAGACCAGCCACGCCAACCGCAATGTCTTCGAAATCGAGAGCCAGAAAGGCTTCGTTCGCGGCGACCTGGCGCGCGCGGTGGTCGAGGCCGGTTGGGACCTGAACGAACTCCGGCCCGCCGCTATGAGTCTTGAGGAAATCTTCCTGCAGCTTACCGGAGAAGAAGCGGCTTCGGCGGAAGAAGTCGCGGCGAAGGGAGCAGACTAAAATGCGAAATATCTGGATCATTATGCGGAAGGAATTGGGCAGCTATTTTGTTTCGCCGATTGCCTATCTTCTGCTGACTATGTTTGCGCTGATCTTCGGTTTCTTTTTCTGGAACGCGCTTGGCTACTTCGTATTGATGGGCATGGAATCGCAAATGCGTGGCCAGATGTTCCCGATGAATCTGAATGAGGAAGTCATCAGGCCTTTATTGTCCAATGCCAGCGTGATAGGACTTTTCTTCATTCCGATGATCACTATGCGCCTTTTTGCAGAGGAGAAGCGCACCGGGACAATCGAGCTGCTGGCGACTTCGCCGGTGCGGGATATCGAAATCATCCTTGGCAAATGGCTGGCTGCGATGACTCTGTACGCGACCATGCTGCTGTTCACCGCCCTGAACTTTGCCTTCCTGTTTAAGTACGGGAACCCCGATTGGAAGCCGCTCGCGATTGGATACTTGGGCCTGTTGCTCCAGGCTGGCGGGCTGCTGGCGATTGGTACGTTCATTTCAACCCTGACTAAGAACCAGATCATCGCGGGCGCGGCGACGTTTGGCGTTTGTCTGTTGCTTTGGGTTCTGGAGTGGGTCAGTGGTTATGAAACCGCAACCTGGGCAAAGGTGCTCGCGTACATGTCGGTGATCACACATTTCGAATCGTTTGCTAAAGGTGTGCTCGATACCAAGGACGCAATTTTCTATCTGACGGTGATTTTTGTGGGGCTGTTCTTTACTTCTCGCTCCATGGAATCTCTGCGCTGGAGGTCATAAGTGAATACGGGTTTGTTGAAGGCCAGACAGACGAAATACGCGGCGTACGCGGCAGTCTATATTCTGGTGGTCCTGACTGCAGTTGTGATCGCTAATTTTCTTGCTGACCGCTATAACAAGTCTTATGACGCGACTGCGAACAAGCGCTATAGCCTGTCCGATCAAACGGCGAAGATAGTGAAGGGACTCAAGCAGCCTGCGACAATCACCTATTTCGACCAGGGAACGCGCTTCCAGCCCGCGCAAGACCTGCTCAGCGAATACGCCAGCCTCTCGCCGAAGATTCAGGTGAAATACCTGGACCCGGACAAGAATCCGCAAGAGGCGCGCGAGGCTGGCATCAAGAATTACGGGACTGCCCTGGTGCAGATTGGGGATAAGAAAGAAGAAGCCAAGAGCATGACGGAAGAGGGCATCACGGGAGCGATTATCCGCGATTTGAAGAACAACACGCGAACGGTTTGTTTCGTCGGCGGCAGCGGCGAGCATCAGATCGACGACTCCGATCGCAGCGGGTACTCGCGGTTCAAGGATCTGCTGGGTAAGGAGAATTATCAGGCGAAATCGATCGACCTGTTGCAAAAGGCGGAAGTGCCGAGTGACTGCACGGTTCTTGTGGTTGCCGGACCGACGCGCGATTATCAGCAGCCGGAAGTGGATGCCATCAAGAAGTATGTGGAAGATGGCGGGCGGGCGCTGCTGATGCTCGATCCCCCGTTGAAAATTGGCCGTTCTGAGATCGCTGACAACGATGCGCTCACGACTCTGCTGCAGAACTGGGGCGTGACCGTGGACAAAAACTTGATTCTCGATCTGAACCCGATCGGGCAACTGGCGGGGCTTGGCCCGCAGGTGGCGCTGGTCACGAGGTATGAATCGCAGCCGATCGTGAGCGGGCTGAAAGGTACGGCGACCGGATTTCCATTGTCACGGTCGATAGAAGTAAAGAATGGTGACAAAACTTCGGTGCAGAAGCTGTTTGATTCGTCGGAGAGCAGCCTGGCGACGAATAATCTGAGTTCGCCGCAGGTCGATGTGAACGATCCCAAGAATCGGAAAGGGCCGCTGACCATCGCCGCTGCCGGCACCTATAGCACTGGCAAGCAGGATTCGCAGGGGCGGTTTGTGGTGGTAGGGAGTTCGTCCTGGGCAGCCAATTCATTTATCAACTTCAACGGGAACAGCGATCTGGCGTTGAACACAGTTGACTGGCTGTCTTCCGATGAAGACCTGATTTCGATTCGGCCCAAGGAGCGGGAAGACCGGCGGGTCACGATGACCCGCGCGCAGTTGAATCTTGTGCGCACGACCAGCCAGTTTTTGTTGCCGCTGATTGTGGTTGTGGCTGGAGTCTCGGTGTGGTGGAAGCGGCGGTAACTGTGTGGCGCGGCCGCTCACAGCCGCGAACGGTGAATAGTACCTCAGGGGCTGAAGCCCTTAGGTCATTCGGCACTTATCGCAGCGCTGAAGCGCAGCGCCGCCCGAAAGCAAGTTTAGGAAGCACGAGTGAAACTACGAGGCCTAATCACGGCGATGGTCGTGCTCTTGGGACTTATGGCGGTTCTCATCTGGTCTAACCGCCATCCCAAGTCAGCTGAGACCACAGAGGCATCCGCCAACACTCCGCCGAAGATTCTTGCGTTCAAGGAAGACGACATTTCCAAGATCGACCTCAAGAAAAAAGGCGCTGACGAAATTGTGCTGGCGAAGAGCAACGGCCAATGGCAGATTACCGCCCCAAAGCCGCTGGGGACGGATCAAAGCACGGTTTCGAGCATGCTCGCAACTCTCTCATCGCTCAGTTCTGATCGACTGGTTGAAGAAAAAGCCAGCAATCTGGGCCAATACGGGCTGAGTGAGCCTGCGCTCGAGGCCGACGTCACCGTGAAAGACAAGACTCAGCAGCTGCTGCTGGGCGATGCTACGCCGACAGGCAGTGCGGTCTATGCCAAGCTGGATGGCGATCCCCGGGTGTTCACGGTTGCCACTTACGAAAAAAACAACATCGACAAGAGCGTCAATGACCTGCGAGACAAGCGGCTGCTTACGGTCAATCCCGACAAGATCAGCAAGATCGAACTATTGGCAAAGAAGCAGGACATTGAGTTCGGACGCAACAAAGATGAATGGCAGATCGTGAAGCCCAAACCGCTGCGCGCTGATGGAATGCAGGTGGATGACCTGGTGCGCAATCTGACGGACGCAAAAATGGATATGAGTGGAACGGATGATTCCAAGATGATTGCAGCCGCATTTGCCTCAGCCACTCCACTAGCTACGGCAAAAGTGACCGATGAATCGGGAACTCAGGAACTCCAGGTCCGGAAAAATAAGGACGACTATTACGCGAAATCAAGTGTCGTGGACGGCGTTTACAAGGTTGCCAGCAGTGTCGGGCAGGGCATGGATAAGGGCCTCGACGATTTCCGCAATAAGAGGCTGTTCGATTTCGGCTTCAGCGATCCGAACAAGATCGAAATCCACGACGGGGCCAAGAGCTATTTCCTGACCCGCGGCGGCGAAGATTGGTGGAACGGAAGCGGACAGAAGCTGGATATTGGCACTGCGCAATCGCTGATCGATAAAGTCCGCGATCTTTCAGCTACAAAATTGGTCGATTCCGGACTTGGCTCGCCGTCGATTGATATGACGGTGACGTCGAACGATGGCAAGCGGGCAGAAAAAGTCTCCATCTCGAAAACCGGGGGAAACTATATCGCCAAACGGGAGAACGAGCCTTCGCTGTATCAAGTCGATTCGAAAGTGGTCGCGGACTTGGAAAAAGCGGCCGAGGATCTGAAAGTGGCTGCCCCGCCTGGCACGGCAAAACCTGGCAAATAATTACCGCACTTCGGACTTCTCAGTGCGCGCCGGATGCTTGACCCTTCTCTTGTTGAGCCGCTTCCAGGAACGCTTCCAGAGCTTTGCGGTCCTCGGGGAGCATCCTTGTGAACTGCATTCCGTTGCCCACCTGAGGATCGCAGGTCACGACGGTGGCATCGATGGGCAGTGCGCTCTCGATGTGAAGCTTCAGGTCCAGTGCTGTCCCGACAGGGAAAGGGAAAATCGACTCGATGTAACAGCCGCCCAGACTAAGGTCAGATGTTGCGCCCCGAATCGGGCTGGCAACTCCTTCAACGCGTATTTCTACCGGCACGCTTACTTTGACCCGCGGGTCTGCGCGCCGCTCCTGCTGGTTGCCGTTGCTCATGGTTCGCAGCCTCCCCGATTGGAGTCCCGACCATCATTACTTTGCAAGTATTATCGCCGCGCCGGCAGTGGGATCGGATGTGACCAGCATCACTTTTATCACGGCCTCGATGATACCGAAAGTAACAGGAAACAATGTTACGCGGCGTTATTTTGGTAGTGGTGCAGTTTGACAAGGAAGCGAGCCCAACGCGCGATTACTCTGTCGCCAAAAGCGCGACAGTTCGCGCGGCTCGCCCAGATCCTTCGCTGCGCAAAAAAGGCTTGCTCAGGATGACAATCAACCTGCACCACTACCGTTATTTTCGCGAATGGTAACATTTCATGAGCCTGAAAAAGCAGATGCCCCTTTCACGCACAGTAGC
>DASPSE010000053.1:0-6297 GCA_035624085.1 Terriglobales bacterium | reverse complement strand
GCTCCGATCTCGGCCAAAGTGTTCAATTCATCCTTGCGCAATTCGGGCACGCGATGGACAAGATCGCGAATGGAAGTGAACGGGGCCAGCTTGCGTTGCTGCACCAGTACTTGACCAGCTTCTTCACGCAAGCCTCGCGCGTAACGCAAGCCAAGGCGGAGGGCAGGATCCCAGTTTCCAGTTTCCGGTTTCCAGTGCTCAGTGGTCAGTAAAAAGTGACCAGTGATCACTGGGCAGTGGCCAGAACTGGCTGAATGCTGAATGCTGAGTGCTGACCGCTCCAGCGTGCAATTCCACTCCGACTTCATGACATCAATCGGCAATACCTTCAAACCGTGCCGTTGCGCATCTTTCACAATCGTTGCCGGATGATAAAAGCCCATGGGCTGGTTGTTGAGCAAGGCAGCTGTGAAGGCAGCCAGGTAATGACATTTCAAATATGCGCTGGCGTAAGCGATGAGCGCGAAGCTGGCAGCGTGCGACTCGGGAAATCCGTAAAGCGCGAATGAAGTAATGGAAAGAATAATCTGTTCCTGAGCTTCCTGTGAAATTCCATTCTGCGTCATGCCGGCGCGGAGCCTGATCTCGATTTCTTTCATGCGGGCTTGCGAGCGCTTGAAGCCCATGGCGCGCCGCAGTTCTTCGGCCTCGCCCCCGCTGAAATTGGCCACTACCATGGCCATCCGCAGCAGCTGCTCCTGAAAAAGTGGCACGCCCAGAGTGCGCTTCAGCACAGGCTCGAGCGAGGGATGCGCATAAGTGACGGCCTCGCGTCCCTGTCGACGCTGCAAATAAGGATTCACCATCTGCCCGACAATGGGCCCGGGACGAATGATCGCGACTTCCACCACAATGTCATAGAAACGCTGCGGACGAAGACGCGGCAGGCACGACATCTGTGCCCGGCTTTCCACCTGAAACATGCCAATGGTATCGGCTTTTTGCAAAGTGGAATAAACCGCGGGATCGTCTGCCGGCAAATGGGCGAGACTTACTTCTTCTTTGTAGTGGTCGCGGATGAGCTGAAGGGAATCCTCCAGCACCGCCATCATGCCCAGCCCGAGCAAATCAACTTTGATGATGCCGAGATCCGCACAGTCTTCTTTATCCCACTGCACAACGACGCGTCCCGGCATGGAAGCGGGTTCGAGCGGGACCACCGAGTCGAGTTGCCCCTGACAGATCACCATGCCACCGGAGTGCTGCCCGAGATGGCGCGGCAAATCCTGCACCGCAACACACAGCTCGAAGTATTTCCGCAGACGAGGATGATGCAAATCCAAACCGGCGTCGCGAAAACGGTGATCGAATGTGTCGTTCTGATCGCGGTATTCCCAGGTGGAAACCGCGGCGGACACTTTGTCGAGAGTTTCCGGATCGAATCCCAGCGCCTTACCCATTTCGCGCCCGGCCATACGGCTGCGATAAGTAATGACATTAGCCGTCATGGCTGCGCCGCGCTCGCCATAGCGCTTATATAAGTATTGAATGACACGTTCGCGCTGGTCGCCGCTGGGAAGATCAAGGTCGATGTCAGGCCACTCGCCACGTTCTTCGGAAAGAAAACGCTCGAAAAGCAGTTCCATTTTGACGGGGTCGACGGCGGTAATGCCCAGCGAATAACAGACCGCGCTGTTGGCCGCCGAGCCGCGCCCCTGCACCAGGATTTTTTCTTCGCGGCAGAAGCGGACCAGATCCCAGACGATCAGGAAATATCCGGGGAGATCAAGCTTTTCAATGAGCTTCAGTTCACACTCAATCTGCTGACGGGCGCGGTCTTGCAGGCCGGCTGTGGCTCGGCCATAGCGCTGCTGAAATCCCTCCCGCGTGCGTTCACGCAGGAACGACATCATGGTCTCGCCTTCCGGCACGGGGTACTTGGGGAATTCATATCCCAAATCTTCCAACGTGAACTTGAGCCGGGAGGAAAGTTCCGTCGTGTTAGTGATCGCTTCGGGAAGATCGGCGAAGAGCGCTTGCATTTCCTGGGGCGATTTCAGAAAGCGTTCGGAATTACGAGCTAATAAACGTCCAGCGGTTGCCAGCGTGCAATGGTGACGGATGGCAGTAAAAACGTCGCACAGTTCGCGCTCGCGAGCCGTGGCGTAGCACACGCCATTGGTAGCCAGCAGCGGAAGATGCAGGGAACGGGCAATTTCAATAGCAGCGCGATTGCGGGCCTCCTGCTCACGATGAAAATGCCGCTGTAGTTCCACATAAACATTGCTGCGGCCAAAAATTCTGGTGAGATGTTCGATATATTCGAACGCTTCCTCTATGCCGCCGCGCGCGAGCGCATAGGCGAGCGGGCCATCGTCGCCACCAGTCAGGCAAATGATCCCAGCGGCATGTTCCTGCAATTCTTGTTCCCGTGCTGCGCCTTCCCCTTTACTTGCGCGCAATTTCATTTTCGTGATCAAGCGGCAGAGATTCTGGTAGCCGGGGCGGGAATGCACTAGAAGGGGCAATCGGAATTCACCACGGAGGCACGGAGGCACGGAGGAATTTTTGGATTCTCGATTCCTGATTTTCTCTGTGTCGGAGCCTGCCCTGAGCGCAGTCGAAGGGTGTCTCCGTGGTGAAAAACATTCGCACGTTACCTCCGCTCCAATATGCGCTTTCAGGCCTGCCTTCGTTGCCGCCATGTGGAAGCGCGGCGAGCCATAAACGCCATCGCGATCGAGCAGCGCCATGGCCGGCATATTCAGACCTGCGCAAGCGGCGATCAAGTTCTCAGGCAGGGATGCGCCTTCAAGAAAACTGAACGCCGAACGGGAGTGAAGCTCGATGTACATTGGCAGTTAGCAGTTAGCAGTTAGCAGTTAGCACTTAGCAGTTAGCACTTAGCAGTTAGCACTTAGCAGTTAGCACTTGGCAGTTAGCACTTGGCTACTTCGGGTAAGCTGCAAGAACTTTCCTGGCTAAATGCTAAGTGCTAGTCATAAGTTCCTTCCAGCAGCCATCGTCCCAGAAGCAGATCGCGGACCAGGCGATAAAAAGCTACGCCGGTCTCTTCCTGAACGGCGATGTCCCATTCATCGCGTGCCCATCCCTCCTGTTCCCACCAGTCTCCGGAGGATCTCCAGGGCCCTGCGGCCCACAAAATCTCGCCGTGGATTTCTTTTTTCTTCGAGCTCGCAATGTGTGTTGGACGGCCATCCTGCATCGCGACCGTGACTGCGGCTGGCGGACGGAAGATGCGAAGCGCAGTAACGAGATTGGGAGGTTGCTGATAATTAAACGAGTTGTCATCCCGAGCAACGCGAGGGATCTGCAGTTTGCTAGTCGAAGAAAACTGCAGATTCCCATTCGACTCCACTTCGTCGCTGCGCTCCGCAGTGTCGCTCAGGGCAGGCTCTGGCACACTCTCGCCGCGCGAGCGCGGTTTCGAGCGGCTCGGAATGACAATAGATTCTGCCCCTGTGAAGCGCTGCATGCGGAATCCCGCAGGACGATGCGTGTCCAGCAATTGCAGAGATCCCACTTTGTCTTCTCCGACGATGCCCGCAATCCTGGCCAGGGTGAGTTCGAGTTTTTCCGGTTCTGGCGACGGCGGAAGAAAAAGTCCGTTCTGTGCCGCCCGCGGACGCACGGGTTCCGCTGCCAGATGAATTTTGACAATGGGAGCGCCCGGGGGATGCGCCTTCAAATCCAATTGCAGCAGCTTGAGGAAAGTTTTAGGGTCGAGCAGAGGGACGGGAAGGCGGAGGGTACGGTGAAAATGCTGCCGCGATGGGCGAGCCAAGATGCCCGCTCCCACCTCGCTCCATGGAATTCCATCTTCATGCCACCCATTTTGCAACTCCATTTCCAGCCGCAATTCCTGGGTTGCCAAAGCATGTGTGCTCAGACGCATACACAATTGCTCCAGCATTCGACTGAGTAAAAAGGCCAGCGGCTCCAGCAACACCAGAGGGTGTTCCAGTTCGATGGCTTCCTCAAAAACCAACGGAGGTTCGACCGGGACTAAAGTACGGGAAGTGTTGCCCCGAGCCAGTTTTTGCAGATATACGCCGCGCTGCCCCAAGCGCTCGCTCAACGCTACGTCGGGCAAGGCAGCCAACTCGCGCAAATGACGCACACCCCAGCTCTGGAAGGTTTCTAAAAGCTGCGTGGATTCTTCGTGCTCTTCCGCAAACAAAACCTCCACCGGCAGACTGCCCAACTGTTCGGCCTCTTTTCCTTCGGGAATCACGGTTATGCCCGAAAATCCACGGGCCGCGATCATGGCAGTATCCGGGTTGGCAGCTACTGCTACACTGGTTTCCAGTCCAAGCTCGGACGCGCGCTGCGCCAGCCTGCGCGCAATTTTGGGCAGTGGGCCAAAAAGTGTTTCCATACCGGCCAGATCGATAATGACAGTGTCTGGAGCTATATCTTCAACCTGCGGCGAAAATGACTGTGCGCAATCGAGCAGCGCAGCGTGCGCCGCAGTCTCCTGTAATAAAGAGTGGGCACGCAATACCAGCCCGGCGCAGGTTTCCACTTGAAGCTTAGTCATTCCTGGATTCACACCGGAGCGGCGGGCATTTTCATTCACCGCGAATACTTTTTGCAGCGGAGCTTTTCCCTCAAGCACGATCAAGGGCTGCCTGCGCAACTGGGGTTCGGTGCGCAGCAATGCCTCCACGGGAAAATCAGGCACGAAGATGCAGGCGAAAGGCATTTTGTAACGCCGGCATCCTGCCGGCAATGCCGCCGGGACGGCGGCGCTACGCAAATCTTGTTGCTTTGGTTACGAATGCAGCCGTCACCGATCTCGCCGGCTTGCGCGGCAGGCGCGACCGGAGAACTTCGGTATGGAGATCCAACCCTTTGAAGAGTTCCGCATGCGATGGACTTTGAGCGGGTGAAACTGATAGCTGAGAGCTGAAAGCTGAAGGCTTTCTTGCCAACGACTCCGCCTCCATCTTCAGCAGCAATGCAGCGCAGGTCTGGGCGCAGGGCGCCCGGGTGATCACGAACAACACTGTGGGCGTGTGCTCCACGGCACGTTGAAAGCGGAACCAGGAGGTCAGTGGAATGCGCCGTGCTGTTTTGAATGGCACATCGCCGAGATCAATCGCTACCAGACCGAAGCCGCCGCTTTGTAAGAGCAGGTCGGTGACTCGCAACGCCTGCTCAAGCGGGGTTTCAATTTGCCGAATGTTTTTCTCCGTGTCTCGGTGTCTCCGTGGTGAAAATGTTTTTGGGCTTGCCCCGCAGCGCACCCATAGCAATCTTTCAAAATTCACTCCCACGGCTGCTGCCGACGCCGGGTCGAACGCATCACTCGCGTCCACCAGAGCGCACGTTTCCTGCCTTTGAGTTGCAGACCCCAATACGGCCAATAACAAACTCGTGCGGCCCGAAGAGGCAGCCCCACACACTTCAGTCAGGCATCCGCGGGGCAGCCCTCCGGTGAGCGCATCAAGCTCGCGAATGCCGCTGGACACCAATTCCGGCGCCGGACGCACTTCCAGCCGTGATGCCGGTACGACATTTGGTAGAGACGTTGCCAATAACGCTTCTGCAGAAATTTTCCGCGGCGACGCAGCGGACGGCATCGCGAAAAAAGGACAGCCTACGGATGCACTCGAAAACAGTGGAAAAGACGACATAGGGACCTCAAATTTTCAGGGAACGACAGCGCGGGACAGCACCCCGAGCGAATCCAGAATGATATTCGCTTTTTATTCGCCTATAAGGATTCTGCTACGGCGCGCTATGGCTTGTCAAGAGCGCGATATCCACGTGTTCTCAAGCACCTAGCACCAAAGGACGGACACCACAGTTTGTTATAATCGTGCTGGCCCACGGCGCTATCGTCTAGGGGTTAGGACGGAAGATTCTCAATCTTCAAACCCGGGTTCGATTCCCGGTAGCGCTACCATTTCCCCCGGCATGCAGTGGTGCAGGAGGTCCCTCGCCGGGCTCGGGATTTCGCCTGCAGGCTCCCGCTTCGCTCACGCCCGCAAAGCGGCTCAAGTTCGATTCCCGGTAGCGCTACCAACTCAACTGGCGCGTTCGAATTGCGATATCATTGGCTCGCTGGCACACTTGGGATTGGGCCGCGCCTATGTCGTCGCAGGAGACACGAAGAAAGCAAGAACGGAATATTATAGTTCTCTGACACTCTGGAAAGACGCCGATCCAGACATCCCCACCCTGAAGCAGGCCAAAGCCGAGTACGCGAAGCTGAAATAGCCTTTGCGAGTAAAGCTCACGGCATCACCTCGAACACCGTTCCCTCCGAATTGACTCCGCCACTGCTCGTAGTGCCGTAGAGATTGCCGGAGGCATCGAAAATCAATCCGG
>DASPSE010000029.1:0-7551 GCA_035624085.1 Terriglobales bacterium | reverse complement strand
CAGGAACACTACACCGAAGGCCCGGTCTGGCGCATATCGCTGGTCCGTGTGAAACCTACCCAGATGGACGCCTATCTCACCAGCCTTCGCCAGTCCAGCAAACCACTGCTCGATGAGGAAAAACGCCAGGGAATCATCATGGATTACAAAATCTTTCTGAAGGAAACCAAGAACAATCCCGAAGACTGGGATCTGTGCCTGGCAGTTGAATACAAGAACCACGCTGCCATGGATGGCTTGGCGGCGAAGGGCGAAGCCGTTCGCGACAAGATTCTCGGCGGCAAACAACCGGCCCAGCAGGTGGCCGAGAAACGCGCAGAAATCCGCGAACTCGTCAGCTCGGAGCTGCTGCAGGAGATTATGCTCAAGTAGGCAGGAAACTAGCGACAGTTCCTTTCAGGCCAATGCGATCTATGGCACGCGGAACAGCGTAACCGGCGGAGTGGTTACTTAGGAGATGTGATTCGGTTACCGACTGGGCGGGATCCTATTACGAAAGTCGCATTTACACACCCGTGCGGCGCCTCTATTATCAACCTTGTTTTTGGCAGTTCTGGGGGAGGGCTGCCAGGCGTCCTGAACTGAAAAGTTCAGGACGCTTTTTATTTGGAATTTGGTGGGCCCGAAGAATCCGCGAAGCGGGTCGATCGTTGCTAGGAACGCTGCTGGGCGTCTGCGACAAATGGCGGCATAGCACCGGGAACGCTCTGATTGGGCCGGCGCGGTGGCAGGCTTTGAGGTTCCATCGGCGGGCGTTGTTCCAAAGTGCCGAGCAGCGGGGTTTCCGAAAAACCGCTCAGTTCCATAAGCGACACGAATCCGTGCATAGCGCACATGCCGTCAATCCATCTCTGCTGTCTTGCGCTCAGCACCTTTACAGGAAGCGTGTGGAAATTGCGGAATATCCAAAGCAGGTAAAGTCGCTGCAGGAAGGAAGGGCTTACATAACGAGGGCCAAGCGGCGTGAGTACGCGAAGCACTCCCCAGGAGAGTTTTTCCAGCCACATAGCTACGATCACCTATATGGAATCTTCTTAACGCCTTGAACCAGAGCAATTCAAGGGCCAGCATTATTGCACCAAGCGTGATGCAAGGGAAGCAAAATCTGAGATTTCCAAAGGATTTTTTCTCCTTCTTGGTCACAGATCACATCACGATTGCACCGCTTATTGTGCAATTCTGGCATCTAATCGATGATTATGCCCCAGCGTCTGATTTTCGTTAGGTCCGCTGACCGAAACCGCCCGGGCCAAGCTACAGTTTCGGGAACGGCATTCCGGCTTTGGGCTTGACATCGGGAAAGAGCCCAGCAGAATTTTCCTATTTGCCGTCTGCCTCTGCTAAATATGCCCCTGGGCCGATAAGGGTGAGGTCCCGTTGCGGAGAGTTGCCTTCTAGCCACAGCTGCGGATGACCTCATGCGAGCAACAGGCGCTTACATCAGTTAGCATGAAGCCGTGAGCGGCCCGAATAGTCGCCTGCCGCAAGTTGGCTTGGCCCGAGCCTTATCGAAAATGGGGTATTGCTCGCGTTCCCGAGCCTGCCAGCTGATTCATGCCCAGCGCGTGGCAGTAAACGGAAGGATTCGTCGTAACCCAGAGGCCCCAGTTCGCCTGGGAAGCGATCGGATCGAGGTAGATGGCCGAAAAGTCGCCTCAAGAACCAAGGTCTATCTCCTGCTGAACAAGCCTCGGGGCGTGGTTACGACTGCCGCGGACGAGAAAGGCCGCGAAACGGTCTATGCCTTCCTCAGCGACGGGCTGCCCTGGGTCGCGCCCGTCGGACGCCTGGACAAGGCCAGCGAAGGCCTGCTTCTGCTGACCAACGACTCAGAGTGGGCAGCTCGCGTGTCGGCTCCAGAAACTCACCTGGACAAAACTTATCACGTGCAGGTCGCGTGCGTTGCCGACGCAGTGCTGATTGAAAGCATTACGAAGGGGATCACCAACGGCGAGGGCGAACAACTGCGGGCCAAGTCTGCGCACGTCCTGCGCCGCGGCGGAAAGAATAGCTGGTTAGAGATTGTCCTGGACGAAGGCAAGAACCGTCACCTTCGCCGCATGTTGGCGGCACTCGGGATTGAAGTGCTGCGGCTTGTGCGCGTTGCCATCGGGCCACTGATTCTGGGCGATCTTGCGAAGGGGACCTCGCGACAGCTCACAGAAACGGAGAAACAAAACCTCGACGCGGCGATGAGGCAGCGTTTCAAGGGGCAGATAACTACAGATGGCACGGAGAAGTGAGAGAAACTGGCTCATGAGCGCTGCGGAATGACCTTGCTTCCTAGCCGGCGGGATTCTCTTTCATGAATGGCATCTTGGAAGCCACTCTGGCCGCGAGTTCCAATTGTTGCAGGTCCTCGGGCGTGAAGTCGGGACCGGCTGAGGTGGGGTCGAAGGCTTTGCGGGAAACTTGTATTACACCCAATACTTTCCGCTCCGGGCTAAGCACAGGCACGGACATTAGTTTTTGGATGGAAGCTTGCTCTGACTGGTCTTCCCCCGCTCCGGTCAGCTTCACCGCCTCAAATACACGGGCGTGCTTTACTTTGGTAAAGGTATTGAAGAGTTGAGTTTTCTTGGTTGATGCCGTATGCGCAGCCACCGACGATGAGCTGGAAACTGGAATGAATCCAGCCGTCTGCAGTTGCTCCGGGAAAACGAACTTCAGCAAGCCTTTCTCCAGCAGCAACAGGGCAACTTCCTTCGGGCGCACTCCGAAAAGCTTGGCCAAAGCGGCGCAGAATTTTTCAGGGGTGTCGGCCTGGCTCAACACAAACTCTACTGAGCCATCAGGAGCAAGCATTGGCGCGGCCCCGCCGGCGCCTTGAGAGGAACCTGAATTTTCCGCCATAGTGCGTTAGATGACCGCCAAGAATCGGATGTGGGTACGGACAGCGACCCGTTATTATGGTGACCTTTCGCGCCCACGCTATCAAGTTACCGAGGTTACTGCACAGCGCTAGCAATGCCGTCAGCCCCTTACCAGAGGAAATCCGTTCTCGCGCCAGCCGCGAATCCCGCCGTCCATCGAAATCACATGTGTGTAGCCCATTTTCTGCAGGTTGTCAGCCGCTAGGGCGGAGCGGAAGCCTCCTCCACAGTACAGAATCATCACCGCGCTCGGATCAGCGACCCGCTCCTCGATGTCCCGTTCGATGATTCCCTTCCCGAGATGAATAGCGCCCGGTAGATGGTCTTTTGCGTACTCGCTCTCCTCACGCACGTCAATCAGCAGAAACTTCTCTTTGCGGTCGAGCTTCGCTTTGACCTCGTCGACGGTGGTTTCCTGAATCCGTTTTCTCGCCTCGTTCACGAGGCGCAGAAAACCCGGCGAATGTTGGTGTGCCATTGATCCCCTCCACCATGCTTCGGTTCGATTTTATAGGAGCGAATCGTGTACAGCATCACAGCGGACAGGTGGGCTCGGCTTAGGCTGGATTATGGGGAGCCAATCCAACCGGCTTGTCGTCCCGCGACGACCGAGCCGATAGCGCCGAGGAGTCAAGAAGCTTTTGCAAATCAGCCTGCAGTTTCTGGATATCTTCTGCCGAAAGGCTGTCAAATTCAAAGGGCTGAAGGCAGCCCTGAGTGGCCCACATCGGAAATAACATGCGTGCCTTCCCCCGGACCGTGTTTTGGCCCACATGGAAAACGAGTTCGACTTTGATGCCTTCATCCAAAGGCTTGTCCAGTTGCAGGAGACCCCCACTCACTGAGAGCTGGTGCAGGCGCCCGCGCAGCTGGCGACCATTTTCCAGCAGCAGCAAAATCAGGACCGTACCCACAAGTTTCACGCGGGGGGCGCGCGCTGTAGTGTTGGGTTGGGCAAACTTGGCCATTCTGGTTCCTAACACTATCCCACTTTCACGAGCGGTGGCGGGAGATTACGAAAGAAACGGGACCCGGCCTGCCGAAGCTAGAGACGGCAACGGGCTTTCGATACCCCATTCAGCTCACGGAAGACGCCCCATACCTGAGCCCTACAGGGGAAAATTGCTGAAAATGGTGATATATTCCGTAACAGCGGAGGGATTTCGGTATGAGCGCCCCTTACGGGTTGCAACTCGCCGAAAATTGTCTGATCTGCAAGCTGCGGCATTCGGGCTTTTTCTGCGAACTCCCCAAGGGCCCGCTCGAGGACCTGGAGAAAATCAAGTATGCCAGCGCATTCCCCCAGGGCGCGATTTTATTCTTAGAAGGGCAACCAGCCCGTGGAGCATATATCGTTTGCTCCGGTCGAGTGAAACTTTCTACCACCTCACGCGACGGCAAAACTCTGATCCTGCGAATTGCGCAAGCCGGTGAAGTTCTGGGCTTGCATGCGACCGTATCCGGCGCGCCTTACGAACTCACCGCAGAAACACTTCAACCCTGTCAGTTGGATTTCATCAAGCGTGACGATTTTCTGCGTTTCCTGCAGAATCATGCCGACGCCTGCCTGAATGCAGCCCAGCACCTTAGCCAGAATTGCCAGGACGCGTACGAGATGATTCGCTCACTGGGGCTTTCCCATTCCGTCTCGGAGAAAGTGGCGCGCTTGCTGCTGGAGTGGGCAGATGGTGGCGAAAACACCAAAGAAGGGATTCGTATTAAAGTCTCCCTCACCCACGAAGAGATGGCGCAGTTAGTCGGCACCTCCCGTGAGACCGTGACTCGTGTTCTCGGCGAGTTCCGCGAAAGGCACCTGGCGCAACTGCGCGGATCCACATTGCTGATCCAAAACAAAGCCGGTCTGGAGAAGCTCATCGGCGCTTGAAAAGCGTCTAACCTCTTTATGCTAATCTGGGAAAGCGCTAGTTTGTTCCGGCACAAAATGTAAACACTGACCCAGTTGGGGTGTCGGGCAGTGTGTCCCCATGCCAGCCACGTCGCCAGCTAGATTTTCTGTGAGACAGTTTCTTTTCCTTGGTCTGGCTTTCCTGTTTCTCTCCGCTGTCTATCTTTACGCTTATCCGCAGCCCAATGTTTTCTATGCCGCCATGGTCTTGCTGCACGCAGTCGTAGGAGTGATTACCGCAGCTCTGCTGATCACAAGCCTGTACCGTCTCCTCCCGGAAGCGAGCACGATCTCTCGCTTAGCTTGGATCTTAGTTGGCGCTGGGGTCCTTGTCGGATTGATTCTCATCAAAACCGGTACTCCACGATCCGAGTGGAACCTGCTCTACGCTCACATTCTGCTCTCGTTCGCCGGAGCAGGAATGTTGTTGGCGGAATGGTTAGAGTGGTTACCTCGCAAACCTGCCGTGCGATGTGCCGTCAGCCTTCTTGTGCTCACCGTACTTGGCTTCAGCGCCCACTATCTAAGGGAATCCCGCTGGCGGAACTACGTTCGCATCGAGAATCCCTCCATGCCTCCCGCCACCATGGACGACGAAGGTGACGGCCCCACCGGACTGTTCTTTCCCAGCTCCGCGCAGGTTTACGGCGGACAGAGAATCCCGAGCAAATTCTTCATGGAATCGGATTCCTGCAAGCGCTGCCACGAAGACATCTACAACCAGTGGTTCAGTTCCGCGCACCATTTCTCTTCGTTCAACAATCAGTGGTATCGCAAGAGCATTGAGTACATGCAGGACACGATCGGTACGCGGCCTTCGAAGTGGTGCGGAGGATGCCACGATCCGGCCGTGCTGTATAGCGGGCTGATGGACACGTCGATCAAGCAGATTGTGCATCGTTCCGAGTCGCAGGCCGGCCTCGGTTGCATGATGTGTCACTCGATTGCCCGCGTGAAAAGCACCATGGGCCAGGGAGATTTTTATCTTGAATATCCCAAGCTGCACGAACTGGCGGCGACCAAGAATCCGATTGTGCGCTGGGCGCACGATTTTCTGGTCAAGCTGAATCCTGAGCCGCATCGGCGAGTATTTCTCAAGCCTTTCATGCGAAACCAAACCGCTGAGTTTTGCTCGAGTTGTCATAAAGTTCACCTCGACGTTCCAGTGAACCACTATCGTTGGATTCGTGGCTTCAACGAATATGACAACTGGCAGGCGAGCGGAGTCTCCGGACAGGGGGCAAGATCGTTTTACTATCCGCCGAAACCCGCGCAGTGCGCCGATTGTCACATGCCGCTGATTCGCTCTTCCGATCAGGGGAACATTAACGGATTTGTGCACTCGCACCGTTTCCCTGCCGCGAATACGGCTGTGCCTACTGCCAATGAAGACAGCCAGCAGCTCAAAATCACCGAAGACTTTCTGAAAAATGACATTCTGAGAGTGGACATCTTTGCACTGTCTCCGGCGCAGGCGCAGTTGAAGCCGGGGGTGGTCAGCCAGCCGGAAATGTCCACGAACTTCGCCGTCGGCGAAGAGGCGGAAACGAAGGTTAGTCCAGTCGCCGAAGGCGAAGTGCTGCCTGTTACTGCGCCACTCAACCGGGTTCAACCCGTCGTTCGCCGTGGAGATACCGTGCGTGTGGACGTTGTCGTCCGGACGAAGAAGATCGGCCACTTCTTCCCGGGCGGAACCGTCGATGCGTACGACACGTGGCTCGAATTAAAGGCGATGGATGACCAAGGCCAGACCATTTTCTGGAGCGGCATGGTGGAAGACAACGGCAAAGGTCCGGTCGAAAAGGGAGCGCACTTTTATCGTTCGCTTCAGGTTGACGCTCACGGCAATCGCATCAACAAGCGAAATGCCTGGGCGACGCGGGCGGTGGTTTACGTGCACCTGATTCCTCCCAGTGCTGCGGACACGGTTCACTATCGCCTGCACATTCCTGAGAACGCCGGCAACAGGATCACGCTTCATGCTCGCCTTTGCTATCGCAAGTTTGCCTGGTGGAATACGCAGTTCTCATTCGCGGGCATGGTCGATCCGAATCAACCGCATCCTGAAGTCACGCCCGATTTCGACGACACAAAATTTATTTTTACCGCGTCGCTGAAAGGAGTCTCGGCAAAGGAAGAAAAGATCCCCGATCTCCCCATCGTCGCGCTGGCTGAGGATAAGGTCACGTTGACTGTCGCGCCACGGAACGCACCCGTGCCGGCGCCTAAAGTTGCCTTGCAAAAAGATGATTGGGAGCGCTGGAACGATTACGGGATCGGGCTGTTCCTGCAGGGCGATCTGAAGGGCGCGCAAGCAGCGTTCCAGAAAGTGACAGAGATCGATCCGGCCAACCCCGATGGCTGGGTGAACATCGGCCGCGCGGCGGTGCAGGAAGGCGATATGAATCGCGCACGCACGGTTCTCGAGAAAGCATTGGCGCTAAGCCCCGATTTGGCGCGAGCGCACTTTTTCTATGCCAAGGTTCTCCGTAACGATGGACGCTACGACGAAGCTGCCAGCCGCCTCCGCAAAGTTTTGGTCCAATATCCACGGGATCGTGTCGCTTTGAACGATCTGGGCCATATCTTATTTCTGGAACGAAAATATGCGGAGGCGGTGAACGTGCTGCAGTCCGTTCTCGCAATCGATCCCGAAGACCTGCAGGCCCACTACAACCTAATGCTTTGCTACAACGGGCTGGGCGACGAGCAGCGGGCGCATGAGCATCAAATTCGCTATCTGCGCTTCAAGGCCGACGAGGCCTCGCAGGC
>DASPSE010000009.1:0-5299 GCA_035624085.1 Terriglobales bacterium | reverse complement strand
CGACCTGCTTCGCGAGATGCAGAAGAACAATATTCGCATGGCAATCGTGGTGGACGAGTATGGCGGGGTCGCCGGGCTAGTCACCATCGAGGATTTGGTTGAGGAAATTGTGGGCGAGATCCGCGATGAGCACGACAAAGCTGATGCAGTCCGCGAGAACGAGCACTCCTATGTCGTCGCCGGAAACATGGACGTGGACCGGCTCGACGAGTTGTTCGGCATGAAGCTGGAAGGAAAAGAATCAGCTACAGTTGGCGGCCTGGTAAGTGAGTTGGCTGGGCGAATACCGCAAAAAGGTGAAGTGATCGAAGAAGACGGATTGCGTTTTGAAATTGTGGAATCGACCGAGCGGCGAGTGGAACGCGTGCGGATCACTGCGGTCGAACCGAAGCAGATGAAACTTATCTAGATCGGGTAATTTGATAATTTTGTAATTTTGTAATTGAAAACCTCGGCCGCGAGCACCGATTCAACCGGTCAATTACCAAATTACCCAATTTCCAAATTTCTAAATGTCCTTCCACTCTGGTTTCGTCTGCATCCTAGGCCGGCCGAACGCCGGAAAGTCAACCCTGCTTAATGCTCTGGTGGGTGAGAAGCTGGCCATTGTCAGTCCCAAGCCGCAGACCACGCGCAATCGGATCCTGGGAATTGTTCAGGTTCTTCCACAAAAGAGCAGGCCGGCTGCGCAAGTCGTTCTGATCGACACTCCCGGTGTACATAAGCCAGACAGCTCACTCGGCCGCAAGATGATGGCGGAGGTGCGTGAGGCGTTGGAGGGCTGCGACCTGCTGCTGCTCATCGTCGACGTCACGCAGAAGTTCGGGCAGGGCGATCGGTTTTCAGTTGAGATGGCAAAGAGAGCGGGAATTCCAGTCTTGCTGTTGCTGAATAAGATTGATCTGCTCCCTCAGAAAGACAAGCTTCTGCCGATCATCGACGAATACCGCCAGCGCCACGATTTCAAGGAAATTATTCCGTTGTCAGCTCGCAAGCGGCAGGGATTAGACCTGCTGCTCGAGAATTTGATCCAGAGCTTGCCGGAAGGGCCGCGTTATTTTCCCGAGGATCAAATCACCGATCAGCCAGTTCGTTTCATGGCGGCCGAGATCATTCGCGAACAGGTTTTGTGGGCCACCAGCGAAGAGGTACCGTACGCCACATCCGTCGCGATCGACGAATTCGAAGAAGGCGACAGACTCACGCGCATCGCTGCGACCATCCATTGCGAGCGTGAAGGGCAGAAACGAATCCTGGTAGGCAAACATGGGCAGATGCTGAAGAAAATTGGCACGGCAGCGCGGTTGCAAATTGAAAAGCTGGTGGGCGCGCGAGTGTATTTGGAACTTTTCGTCAAAGTAAGTCCCGCCTGGCGCGAATCGCACGAGTTCATTGAGGAACTGGACTGGCGGCGGCAGTTGCAGAGGGGTGGTCGTTAGTCGCTCGTGCTCCGTCCTGAGTCGATCGCGAAAAGTAGCAGCTTCCGAACAACGAAGGACCGACGGCGAAGGGCTATTCTTTCGTGGCGATTCCCAGACTCTTCATCTTGCGATAGAGATGGCTGCGTTCCAAGCCAAGCACTTCCGCCGTGCGGCTTACGTTGCCATGATTCTCATCCAGCTTCTTCAGAATATAGTCGCGCTCATAAGCAGCACGTGCCTGGTGCAGAGTTGAGAAGTCGCTGCCTGCAGCGCGACGGCCGCCGTCCCGATGGACCAGCGGCGGCAGATGCTTGCGTTCAAAACGGACCGTCGTCGGGTTCATGATGACAATGCGCTCAATGACGTTACGCAATTCGCGGACATTGCCGGGCCAGGAGTAGCGCGTCAGAACATCAATTGCATCGTCGCTGATTTCACGCGACCGGCGGCCGTAAGTCGCGGAAAATTCCTTGAGAAAATGGCGCGCCAGCAGGGGAATATCTTCCTTGCGCTCGCGCAGCGGAGGCACAGAGAAGGGAATTACGTTCAGCCGATAGAACAAATCTTCGCGAAAGTTGCCTTTCGAGATTTCCTCTTCCAAATCTTTGTTGGTGGAAGCGATCACCCGCGCATCCACGGTAATGGCCTCATCGCTGCCCACCGGAACAAAGCGCTGTTCTTCCAACGTCCTCAGAACCTTGGCTTGCGTTTTGAGGCTCATGTCGCCAATTTCATCGAGGAAAAGCGTACCGCCGTGCGCCTTCTGAAAGGTTCCTTCTTTGTCTGCGACAGCGCCCGGGAACGAACCTTTACGATGCCCGAACAGTTCGCTCTCGATCAAGTCTTCAGGAATCGCAGCGCAATTTACCTCCACAAACATCTCCTCTTTGCGCTCGCTTTGCAGGTGGATGGCGTGGGCCACCAATTCTTTTCCCGTACCTGATTCGCCATAGATGAGAACGCGCCCATTGGTGGGCGCCATGATTTGGATCTCCTGGCGCAGCGCTTTCATGGGCACGCTGTTACCTATGATGACGCCACGGGGAATCAACTGTTTCTTGAGGTCGCGGTTCTCCTCCCGCAGGCGCTTGGCGTCAATTGCGTTCTTGATCAGGATGAGTGTCTTGTCGATGGAAAGTGGTTTTTCCAGAAAATCGTAGGCACCGAGTTTCGTGGCACGCACCGCGGTCTCAATCGTGCCATGGCCGGAGATCATGATGACTTCGGGCGCCGTTTCCATCTCCCGAATTCTCTGCAAGGTGTCCAGGCCGTCCACTCCCGGCAACCAGATATCCAGCAACACCACATCGAAACTGTGCTTCCGCAAAGCTTCCAGGCAAGCTTCTCCGCTTTCCGCGCCGCTGGTTTTGTAGCCTTCATCCTCGAGCACGCCCTTGAGCGAGCGCCGAATGCTGGCTTCGTCGTCAACGATGAGGATGTTAGGCATGCTGATTGAGGGCAGGCGCACTGACTGCCTCGGCTACGACCGGCAATTCCACGATGAATTTCGCGCCCACAGGCCGGTTTTCCTCCACGCGAATTGAGCCGTGGTGATCCTCAATAATGCGGCTCACAATCGCCAGACCCAGTCCGGTTCCGCGTTTCTTGGTGGAGAAGTAGGGAAGAAACAGACGTTCTTTTAATTCTTGAGTAACGCCGTGTCCCGTGTCGCCCACGGTAATCTCGACGGCATCGCGCCCGGGGGCCAGCGCAGTTGAGATCTCAATCTCGCGGAAGATGGCTCCCTGCATGGCTTCGGCGGCGTTGTCGAGCAGATTGGCCAGCGCCCGCTTAATGGCTTCGGGATCAGCCATGACCTCGGGCAAGTCTGTCGCCAGCGACTTGCGGATGCGAATGTTCTCCAGGCGTCCATCAAACATGGCGAGGGCAGTCTCGACAATGCTGTTGACGCTGGACGGGCGAGGCTGCGCCGTGGGGAAGCGAGCCAGAGTAGAGAACTCGTCCACCAGAGTACGAACCGTTTCGACCGCTCCGGCGATGGTATCGGCGCAGCTCTGCACGACCTGCAATGAAGCGGGGTCGGGACTTGTGCCACGCTGCAGATGGCGGCGAATGCGCTCAGCCGAAAGCGCGATCGGAGTCAGGGGATTCTTGATTTCATGAGCCACCCGTCGCGCGACCTCGCGCCACGCGGCCTGCTTCTGCGCCTTCAGTAACTCCGAGAGGTCTTCAAAAACCAGGACGTATCCCAGACTCTGGCCGTCGTGCTTCAGAGTCGCGACGGTGATTGCGACGTTCAGAGTGGCGCGCTCCACCGTCACTTCCATCTGCGTTGTGGTCGTGCCCATTCGGTCGGCGCGGCGCAGCAGCGATTCGAGACTCTGCAAAATGTCCGGCGTGAACACATCGCGCAGCGACGCCCCGACCAACACGTTGGGAACGCCCGATTCGGTCCCGGTAGGATGGAACAGACGAACCAAGGCATGGTTCGCGTGCGTCACTTGGCGTTCGGCGTTTAACGACAGCACGCCGTTAGGAATGCTCTCAAGGATGGTCTCGATGTGCCGCCGCCGCTGTTCCAAAGCAACGTTGGCAGCGCCCAACTCGCGGCTGGCCGCTTCAATCTGCCGCCGGCTGAATTCCAGTTCTTCCGCCATGCGATTGAAGGAGCGCACCAGGTCACCGATTTCGTCCGCCCCGTGAACCTCAACGCGGTAATCCAGTCGTCCCCGCGAGATCTCCTGAGTAGCTTCGGCCAGCGCGGCCACAGGCCTGGTCACCAATTTTGACAGAAATAGCGATAACCAAGTGGCCGCGAAGAGCACGACCACGGTCAGCAACAGCAGGACCTCCATGTAGGTACGCCGGACCAGCCTGCGAGCGCGGGCTAGTTCAAAATAGCGTTGCTGGCTGGCCTGGAGCTGCTGCACGGTCTCCGAGAATTTCCTCGGCAATGGCATAGCGACCAGAATTTGGCCGTGATCGCCGACCGCGGCAGAACCCAGGATATATTCGGTTTGATCCCAGCTGACAAGCAAAGGCTGAGCTGATTGCAGTTGCTCCAAATGAAGCTTGGCTTTCAGCTGGGTCCATTCTGCGGGAGCGCCAAAACTGGCTTTTGCTTGGTCGTTCTGCAGAGCGATCGCAAAGCCGCCTTCGAGTGTGGGCTGGTGCTCGCGGAATTCCTCTCCGACACCGGAAAAATTGCCGCTGCTAAAAGCAAACTGCGTCTCAGGAGAAGCAGCGATGACAGCGGCTTCGGCCTTTGCGTTCTGGGCAGCGTACTGGGAAAGCAGCGAAGCCATGGTTGCGGTGTCGCGGCGGACCTCTTCGACGGGAGTGGAGAACCACTTGTCGATGGAGCGATTCATCAGCACGTAAGCGAAAAAAAACATGCCGATGACTGGAAGAAACGAAAGCAAAAGGCTACCTACCAGCAGACGAGTGCGGAATTTTGATCCCAGGACGCCAAGACGTCTTTCCGCGAAGAGCTTCAGAACATTGCGGACGAGGACGAATGTAAGCGCCAGGAAAAGAACGAAAATCAGAACTGCGAGGAAGGCGAAGAGCAGCAGTTGCTGATTCGTGTCTGGATTTAAGGCGTGAGGCAGATCGAAAGAAGTCAGGGCAAAAAGCACGGCAAACAGCAAAACCAGGCCGATCGCGACCGGGATAATGACCTTTTTCCGGCCCAAGGGGGATTGACCCTGACGGTTTGATTTCTCAGCGGTCACGTTCTGCCTGTCCAAAAACTCATTATAAGGGTTGCGCAGCCAGGCGCGCGGAACGTGCCCCTTCAAGTCCACACGCTACGGCAGAAATTTCTGCAGCGGGCAACTTTCGCAACAAGCCTTCGATTTCAGACAATACTGTTTGCCCACCACGACTAGTAGACCGTGCATGTCGCTGTAGATCTG
>DASPSE010000261.1:0-12712 GCA_035624085.1 Terriglobales bacterium | reverse complement strand
TTTTTGCCTTGTTCCTGTTTCAATCTAACGATTTCGTCTTGAGGCTTCGTACGAACAATTCTCGTATTCCCTTCGGCGCTGTCTAATGATCGCGAGAAAACAACTTTGTTGATGGAGTCAAATGTTCGAGCAAATTCGTTCTCTGCTTTTGTCTCAGACTGGTTTTTTGCGATATCAGGCCAGAACGGAACCATCAATTGATAGGTTTTACGTCCAAAGACGAGTAGGTCAACATCTCGCATGAGGTGCGTAAAATATTCATGTATTTCTTCATCGGCAATCATTTTAGTGTGGTCGCAGCAGCCGTCCAGGGTAATGTTGATTGCGAAGATTACATTTCTCATTTGGTTGCCTTTAGTTTTGAATTTTCCTCAAATTAGTAATTTTTTCAAGGTCGGAACGCATAGCTCACGCAGAGTGGGCTCTTTCCGCCCGTGCTCGTGAACTGTTTCAAGCAGGCGAGGAGCATCTTTCCGAACGACACGTGGTGGACGCAGCAATTCACGCACTACACTCTCTAGGTCGCACCGCGACCCTCGACGCGCCTTTGTTCAGCGGCTTTCAGCCAGCTCGAACCCGCGAGAAGATTGTCATGAGACTGCTATAGGCTTGCTCGGGGCCGTACTTTGTCTCGCACAGGCGTCGTCCGTATTCTCCCATGCGTGCAGCATCGTCAGGATTATGGAGAAAGAATTGAATTTTCTCCGCCAGTTCGTCGGAGCGACCCGGCTCAAATAGCAAACCTGACTTGCCCTCTTCGACCAAGTACGGCAAACCACCCAAACGTGACGCGATTACTGGTTTGCGCGCAGAATAGGCTTCCAGGACACTCAACCCAAAGGTTTCGTACCACTCTGATGGCAGGACCAGGCACAAACAGCTTCGCAAGATGTCCCATTTGTCTCTGCCACTCTTAAACCCTAGCAGTTCGATATTATGAAGGCCCTTCTCGCGGGCATAGGCGCGTAACGGCTCTTCCAGCGGACCCGTGCCGAGGATCTTCAGTCGAACGTTAGGCATTCGTTCAAAGGCACGGACTAGAGTCCAGCAACCTTTCTCAGGGACCAAGCGGCCCATAAAAAGTACATAATCGTTGCGACAGTTGCCATCCAACGCCCATGCCGGAGGGTAGAGGAAATTCGGCCTCACAAACAGCTTGGACTCGGGAATGCCCGCAGCCTGCATCTTGATTTTGGTGAATTCGGTCAGACAGATAAATGCAGATATTTTCTGCACCATGCCGCCGAGCCGGTTCACGGCCAGGGTGAGTGCGTACAGTCCGCTGAGAGCGTAACTCTCTTTGTAGCAGCGCCTGGTTATTGCATGCAGATAGTTGCCGGCGACGCAAGCTTCACAAATTCTCCCTTGAGTGTAAAAGAAACCCTGCGGACAATAAGGGCGAAAGCCGTGGAAAACCTGTACCATGGGCACGCCCAGGGCATGCAGTTTGTGATAGGCCGATGGCGAGATCAGTGGATAGACATTGTGAATGTAGGCCACATCCGGCTTAATTCGCCGAACCACATCTGAGATTTCGCGGCTGGTCCTCCGCGAATAAACGGTTTGAGAAACAAATCCCACTTTTTGTGCTTTGCTAAATTGCTGGATTTCGCTGTTATGCCTGGTGTAAAGAAACACCTCCTCGCTGTGCCGTTGGAGCAATTCGGTCTCGGCCTTAACTGCTGCATCTTCGCCTCCGTGCTGCTGGTACGTATTGTGCACTAGAAGAATCTTCATGCACCCCATCCCTTGCACGATCCTGGCTTTCGATCAGCACCAGGCGAACCGGGTCAGCTTAGCACTATTAAAAGACTTTCGCGATCAGCACCGGATCTAGTTTTGCTCCATCTCCATTAGGCAGCTACGATGGCGTGGCAAGGTTCGATGTATCGGAAGCAATTGCTTCGCGCAGCACACATTTAATAAGATGCCCTAAACATCAAGATCAAAACTCATGAGGTCCTTGGTTGGTGGCTCAACTTGCCCGGTTAGGAATGCGCCAAAGGTGCGATAGGGTGCCTCGCAAAGAACGCGAGGCATTCGCACGGCGTACTCAGATCCCACGACCGCCAAAAGCAGGCGGCTCGCGATGACAATGGCAAGCTGAGCTGCTACCGGTCCGCGGAGTGTCAAGCGAAATGACTCTGGGGGCATTTGCCCATTCGAGCAACACCAAGGGTGTGCGGCAAACTCTGGACGAGCATTTGTCCAATGTCGCGGCATTGGCCAGGCAATTTGCTTCGACCTTCCATCAGGAGAAGACCGCGGAATACATCGCCTGGGTGCATGATCTGGGAAAAATCAAGGAGTCCTGGCAGACGCGGCTAAAGCTGTTGGAAGCCGGCGAGAGGCCGGCCTGGGAAGAACTTCACTCCGACCACCAAATGGCGAGCGCAGCGTATGTTTACCACACTTCCCAGCTGGCTGCATTGCTGATCGCCGGTCATCACGGAGGACTTCCGGATTTCTCACAATGCATGGCGGAGATTGAAAGCGGAAAGTGGGAGGCCGGGCGCAGGGAGATCGCCGAGAAAATCCAAGGGCGCGACGCCGCGGGACCTCGCCCTGATTCGATTCCCTCCGATTACTTTCAACTCATGATGCTGTTCTCTTGCCTGGTGGATGCCGATTGCATCGACACCGCCGCGCACTTCGACCATGGCAGCGTAACTCCGCGTTTTCCCACGATCCATGAATTGCTGGACAGGATGATGAAGAGCGCCGAAGTGCAGGCCATGTGCCCGGCGTTGCGGGATGCCTGCCTTGTGAAAGCTGCGGATGACAGGGGCTTCTTCAGCCTGCGTGTCCCCGGCGGAAGCGGGAAAACTGTTTCAGGGGGGCTGTTTGCCTCGAGTCATGCGACACGCCAAAATCTGCGGCGGATGGTCTGCGTGGCGTCGTACCGCGGCATCATTGATGACAACGCCGACATCTACTCGCGAATATTCGGTGAAGAGAATGTGCTGTCGCATCATGCCACGGCCGATCTCTGCCCGGCGCCCGGCGAGACAGAGAAAATGCAGATCAAGCTGGCGGAGAATTGGGATGAGCCGGTGGTGGTGACGACGGCGGAGCAATTTTTTGAATCGCTTTATTCGGGCCGGCCCGGAGCAGCTCGTAAGCTGCACAACCTGGTGAACAGCATGATCATCGTGGATGAGCCTCAGGCTCTGCCCTTGCGAGTGCTGATGCCTTGCATGGCTGCACTCAAGGCTCTGGTGTCGCAGTTTGGATGCAGCGTGCTTTTTGTCAGCGCAACCATCCCAGCTCTCGAAGTCCTTCGTTTCCTGGGGGATGGAAGTGCGGTGAAAAAAATAGCGGAGCCTGCTTTCGCGGTCGCGCCACGCGTTGCTGTGGATCTTGAAAGGTTCAGGAATTGCGAGTGGAGTGATGTGTCGCGGTTCATGAGCACGACGAAGCAGGCTCTGAGCATTGCGAACACGAACCTGGGAGCGCTGCGAATCTTCCGCGGATTACCGATCCAGAGCCGAATCTATCTCGGAACCTGGCTTTGCCCGGTGCACAGAAAAGAAGTTATTCGGAGCATAAGAACCACGCTGCAGAGCGGCGCTGATTGTCACGTGGCTTCGACCCAGGTGATTGAGGCCGGCTTGGATCTAAGTTTGCCGGACGTGGTACTTCACGAGAAGGGTCCACTCGACTCGCTATTGCAAGCGTTCGGACTGTGTAAGCGCGATGGCAAGATTGAAGGGCACTGTTATGTTTTTTGCCCCAAAGAGAACAGCATGCCAGCGGACTATGAGAAGGCAATCTCTTGCGTCAATCAGCTGCTGTACAAGAGCAAACGCGAGGTGTTCGATCCAGAGACCTTGACGAAATATTTTGAGATGCTTTACGGAGATTCGAACCTTGATGCGCCAGAGATCATGAAGCACGCGCAAGCCCTGGAATTCAAAACGATCAGGGAGGGCAGCCAGGGTACCGAGGAAGGCGGGATGGGATTGGTTGCGGACGGCCAGGTTCACCTGGTTTGCGACTACGGTACGGCGGAGCAGCGCAAAATCCTGGAGGAAGCCATCTCTGCGAGTAAAGAGCGGCAAGCTGCCGGGGAGATGATTCCGAGATGGGCGCTGCGACGATTGCAGCGTCACATTGTCTCCGTATCCACGCGTACTTTAGAGCACTTATGCCAGGCTTCCCCGCTGGCTTTGGAACCCCTGTGCCTGAATTTCTATCGTTGGAACGGAAGCTACTCGGCCGCGACTGGATTAGGGGATGTGATCGATAGCGTGAGTAGCGCCCGAGACGAAGAGTAAATGGTGAGCTGGACCGTCGCCGTTCACGACAGAGTGCGAAACGTCGGCGCATCGTGCGTGGTATTGTCGCGGCCGTATGGCACGAAAGTGCCACAGGCTCCTTGCCCATAAACCTGCTATGTAACTCCTTGTAACTCCTCAGCTTACCGTGGCCAAACCGCTGGTTCGTGGAAGCGACGCGATCTACCCCGTTGGGGGGGATTGATCAGGGTTGCAATCGATTGTAGAATCGCGCGACCGGGGAGCTTGCTCATCTGGGGTGGGGCAACGCGATCTGCCCGACTAGCGCTGGCTTTCGTTGGATCTCGCTCAACAACTAACTGGGGCTGGATTCCATGAGCGTCGCCATGAATACATTTCCCGTCGCTCTCGGAAACGGCGATGAAGTCATCGCCTTTGACTTGGGCGGTACGTGGTTTCGGAGCGCGCTGCTGAACCGCGAAGGGCGGTTGACCGGGGCGCAGCGGATTCCCTCTATCAATTGCCGGTCAATGCCAGGGAAATGGGCCGGCGACATCGTGGACGAAATTGCGGCGTACGTTGTGCGGACCGCGCAATCGTATTGGCATTCCGCGCTGCTCGCGGGACGGCGCCCGGCCATTGCAATCTCGATGGGCGCAGCTTTGAACGCGCACACCGGGACCATCCTCGGGTCCGGTCCGATTCTGGGCGAGGATTCCACGCCGTTCGATCTAGAACAAGCGATCAGACGGCACTTAGATGGCGTCAGCATCACAATCATTAATGATGTGACGGCCTCGCTGATTGCGCACTCGCGGCTGCACAGCCTGCGCCACGCCCGCCGGCTGGCTCTCATCACCGTGAGCACGGGAATCGCGGCGCGAATTTTGAATTGCTCGGTTCCGCACGTGCCGGTCGATCCGGCGTTGGGCACGCAGGGCGAAATTGGCCATCACCCCATTGCCTTCTCGGTGGATGGGCATTCCCTGTCTTTGAAATGCGAGTGCGGCGGGGCCGATCACGTGAATGCTTTCGCGTCCGGCCACGGCATCAAACGTGTGCTCGATCGGGCTCGCGTAATTTTTCCCCAGGAATTTCAGACCTCCCATTTGAATAATGGCAATGCCGGGTCGGAGGTGTCCTTAAACGTGCTCGCCGAAGGTCTGGCGAGCGGCGACTCTCTGTCCAGAAAACTGCTCAACGCGATTACCGCGCCCATTGCGGAAGCGATCAAGTGGCATTTTATGCTGGACCCGGAGATCGATAAACTCATCCTCACGGGTGGCGTGTGTTTCTTGCTGCGAGAGTTCTACCTCTCGTCCGTTCTTGAGAATTTGATGGCGTCGCGTTTTTATCCGGTGACCTCGGAGGCGGAATCGTTTTGGGCCGAGCGGGTGATTTTGGGCCCGATTTCCGATGACGCCGGTCTCATCGGCGCAGCCTATCTGGCTCGCGAAGCGCCCAAGATTCATCGTCGAGAGACTCTGACCGAGCCACCGTATCGAGTATCGCGGCAGAGCGCGGTTGACTATCCCATTCACGTGGTAGAGAACATTTTTCAGAACGAGGGCTTTCCCGAATATCTTTTGCAGCCTTTCGATCGAATCGTTCTGGTGGCCGATGCGGCGGTGAACGACATTTATGGTGACGCGATTCGCCGGGTGCTGGCAGGTTCGCATCGGAAGGTGGACACCATTGTTCTGCGGACTTCAGAGAAGCAAAAGGACCTGTTCGCGATGGTCGAGGTAGTCTCCGCTTTCGAAGATGTAGGAATGCGCCGACGGAAGGATCTGGTGGTGGCGGCGGGCGGCGGAATCGCCCTGGATACCGTCGCGCTGGCCTGCAATTTATTCCGGCGGGGCATTCCGTGCCTGCGACTTCCGACTACGCTGGTGGCGGAGATCGATGCAGGGATTGGCGTCAAGAATGCGATTAACTTCCGCCAGAGCAAGAGCCGGCTGGGAACGTTTGCAGCTCCCTATGCGGTAATCGTCGATCCCTGCTTCCTCACCACGCTGCCGGATCGGCAGATCCGGAATGGTCTGTCCGAGGCGCTCAAGATCGCCCTGGTGGTTGACCGTCAGCTATTCGAATTGATCGAGGAGCACGCCTACTACCTGGTCCGTACCAAGCTCCAGTGCGCGCCCGGCGCGGAGCTCATTCGCCGAGCCATTCGGGCCATGCTGCTGGAACTTTCTCCCAACCTTTACGAGCGGACGCTGGACCGTTTTCCAGATTATGGGCACACCTTCAGCCCCATCTTCGAGTTCGAGTTGAGTGACCTGGAGCACGGAGAGGCGGTAGCTCTGGATATGGCGCTGGCCACGGCTTTGGCGGTGATATTGGGCATCCTTGATATTGAGGATGCGGAGCGGATTCTCGCCACGCAACATGCTCTGGGGCTGCCAATCGTGCGAGCCGGATTGACGATGGACATGCTCCTGCGAGGTGTCCACGAGGCCAAGAGACATCGCGGCGGGCAGCTCAGGATGCCCATCCTCCGCGGAATCGGCGAAGCCATGTTCATCGATGAGGTCACCGAGCACCAATTGGAGGAGGCGGTGGCGTTCATTCGATCCTGGTCAGGCGGAAGAATGACAGAGGTTCCCAGGAGTGCCTAGGGTGCCGGAACATTCAGTCGTCTGGCGCCTGCCCAATCAGAACAACCTGGCAGTGAAGCGGCAAAGCTCCGATTGCCTCAGCGATTCCGTCATCGTCATTAAGATGCTGTCGGCGGCGGTTTGCGGCACAGATCTGGCGATGCTCTCGGGGAATCGGCCATGCGGAGCGGAAGTGCTTGGTCATGAGGGAGTGGGAGTCGTGCTTTATGCTCCGGCAGGCGGCAGTGTGGCAAAGGGCGCTCGGGTGACAATTAACCCGGTCAATCGCAAACATCCTGAAGTCGTAATCGGCCACAGCCGGGACGGCGTATTTCGCGAGTTTTTTTGCCTCGAGGCTGCCGACGCCGTTGAGGGCGGGCTTTTGGTGCGATGCCCAAAGGAGTGCTCGCTGGGAGACGCAGAGCTTGTTCTTGCCGAACCGCTCGCATCGGTGTTGTACAGTCTGGAGTTGCTGCAGGAGAGATGCAGCGCCGGATCACTGGTGGTGCGCGGGTCCGGAACCGTGGGCATTCTGGCGGCGAAGTTATGGTCGATCCTGACGGGATCGTTCGCGGTTCTGGTGTCGAGATCGGAGGCGCACGCGCGCTGGCTGCGAGAGTCCATACGCTGGCCAGCGAATGTCCGTGTCTGCTGTGCCAGTGAGCTGATGAAGGTGATTCGTGAATCCTCCGTAGGGCCCGGCGCGGCGATTCTGTGCGGCTCGCGGGAAAGCGCTCCAGAAGGACTGCGCTTGTTGCTGGATGTCGTGCAGGAGGGTGCGACGATAGATCTGATGGCAGGCTTTCCGGCAGAGTATAAGGAAGCTCGTCTCGGCGGTGTGAGCCTGGACGCCATTCGATGGAACAACATCTGCGGCGTTAACAGCGCGCCGCCCACGGCAGTCGCAGATCGTGTCAGTGGCAAAACCGTCTATCTGATCGGTCATCGCGGCACCGCCGAGCGCCATATTCTTCAAGCCATGGATTTGCTGACGCGGAGGGTTATTTCGATGGCCGCTATTCCGCATCGTCTGTTTACCCTGGGGCAGCTCCCCGGCGCAGTGAAGGAAATGCTATCGACCGAGACTCGGCAAAACACAAAGTGGGTGAAGGCGATCGTGGACTTTTCGCGAGAGGACCGTGGAGAACCAGCCGGCTGATCTAACGGTTCGCGTGCTAGTGACAGGCGCGTCGCAGGGGATCGGAAAAGCGATTTTTCTGGCGCTTGCGGGCAGCGGACATTCTGTTCTGGGCCTCTCGCGCACAAAGCCGGAGGAATTGGCTGAGCCTGCGCGAACCTCCGACTATCTCGATTGGCAGCAGCTGGATCTGTCGAAGGCCGCCGAGGTGGAACAATGTGCGGCATCGCTGGAGCCGATGGCAATCCGAGCGTTGATTCTGTGCGCGGTAGATTATGGCCCCGGCGGAAGACATCCGGCGGCGGCGATTTCCGCGCAAGAGTGGCAACAGGTTGTAGGGACGAATTGTATTGGCCATTGCATTCTGGTGTCGCGCCTGCTGCGCAAGCTGATTACAAATTCGCCGGGCATCATTATTAACATATCGTCGGACGTCGCTATTTTGCCGGCAGCCGGCCGGGCTGCATATGCTGCTTCCAAAGCGGGGCTCCATGCTATGCTGCGCGCGGTGGCCGCAGAAAACCCGATTGATTGTCTGCGCGTGTATCAACTGATTCCGACATTTCAGATGGTCACAAGCGGCATTCGGCGCCGGCGGCCCAGCGGTTTTGATTTCTCTTCCTACGTGGACCCGGCGCTGCTCGCGCAGGTAGTGCAGGGGATTCTATCGCCGAGCGGCACCTCAATTGCGCCCGGAGCGTACTTAGTGCGCGGCGACGGTACGCTGGAGCCGCACGCGGAGGCCACAAACATATAAGGTTGATGCAGGTTGTTAGGGAAATGAAAAGGCCCGGCGCATGCCGGGCCTTTTTCAATGCAGGAAAGGATCAGAGGAGAACGGCAGCGCCTTTTTCCCGCGCCACGTACTGATCATAGATCCAGCGGTAGGTTTTCTCGAGGCCGACGCGCAAGGGAATGCTGGGCTCCCAATTCAGCATTTGCCGGATCATCGTGTTGTCGCTGTTGCGGCCGTTCACGCCCTTGGGGGCGGAGAGATCGTAGATGCGCTTGAACTTTACGCCGGCGATTTCTTCCGCGATGTCGATCAACTGGTTGATGGTCACCATTTCGGCGGAGCCGAGATTGATGGGGTCGATGATGTCGGAGTTCATGATCATCTGCGTACCCTTGAGGCAATCGTCGATGTACATGAAACTGCGGGTTTGATTGCCGTCGCCCCAAATGGGAATCTCGGTGTGGCCTTTCCACTTGGCCTCAATCACCTTGCGGCAGATGGCGGCAGGAGCTTTCTCGCGGCCGCCGGTCCAGGTGCCGTGCGGGCCGTAGACGTTGTGGTAGCGGGCCACGCGGGTGCGCAGACCGTAGTCCTCGCGGTAGTGGCGGCACATGCGCTCGCTGAAAAGTTTTTCCCAGCCGTAGCCGTCTTCGGCGTCTGCCGGGTAGGCGTCTTCTTCTTTCAGGCCGGGACAATTGAAGTCCCTCTGCTTGCTGGCGTTGTACACGCAGGCGGAGGAGGAATAGAAGTACTTCTGAACATCGCACTTGTGCGCGGCCATCAGCATGTGGGTGCTGATGAGCACCGAGAGCATACATTCCACCCGGTGGGTCTCGATGAATCCCATGCCACCCATGTCGGCTGCGAGCATGAAAATCTGGTAGGCGTCGCGCGCTGCGGTCTCGCAATTCTGACGATCTTTCAAATCCAGCTGCAGGTTCTCAATGTCGGGGAAGTGTTGATACCAATGCTCAAAGGGCTTGGCACCCACGGCTCGAATGCGGGTGTAGCCCTGGCGGCGAAGGTCGGCCACCAAAGAGCCGCCGATGAAGCCGTCCGCTCCTGCCACCACTACTAGTTCGTTCTTCTCATTCATTCCTCTGGTCTCCCCGGATTGGATTGATAAAACTGCTGCAAAATAGACACTTTACCCGTAATTCGCTCCATCACACAAGCAGAAGAAAGTTAGTGGTCAGCTCCAGAATTTGGCGGGTTGGTGTGCAAGAACTTGCAACCCTTGGCGGTTGAAAGAGGGCCTCAAACTAAGGGGAAATGGCGCGTTTTCTAGGAATTCCGGTTCAATGGCGCACGGCGGCGTTGTGGCTGGCGTACCAGTCGTAGGTTTCGGGCAAAGCCTGCTCCAGCGTGTAGCGGCAGGTGAAGCCAGCTGCCTGCAGACGGCTTACGTCATAGGCACGGAAGAGGAAGCCGTTGGGTTTGCTGGTATCCCAGAAGATGTGCTCGCTCATGCCGGTATACGCGGCAAGAATGTTGACCACGTCGCGAATCTTGCGCGTCGCTCCTGAGGCCAAGTTCACGGGGCCGGTGATGTGATCCATGATGGTATGCAGGGCACGGGCGCAATCCTTGATGTAGAGAAAATCGCGGTGGGCCGAACCGTCGCCCCACACTGTGACGGTCGCTTTCGCCGGCCGGGCGTCGTGAAATTTCTTTACCAGCGACGGAATGACGTGCCCAGTTTCGGTGTTGAAGCGGTCGTGCGGCCCATAAAGGTTGGTGCAGAAGGCGAAGGCGTACGGCATGCCGTAACTGTTCTCATAAACCTGCAATTGGGCGAGCATCCCGCGCTTGGATTGAGCGTAGCCGTACTCCGAAGGATGGGGCGGGCCTTGCCAAACGTCGGCTTCGGCGAGAGGAACGCCCGGTTCGGGATCGGGATACATCGCGGCGGTGCCCATGGCGACCACTTTCTTGACCCCTGCCTGATGGCAGGCGTCGATGACATGGGTATTGATCAGGGTGTTCTTAAGGTAGGCTTCACCCTGGTTGCGCATATTGCCCATGATGCCGCGGACGAATCCGGCCATATGGAAAACGTAGTTGGGCTGGTTGCGCGCAAAATAATCGAGCACCACCTGGCGCTCGGTGAGGTCGCATTCCGCCGAGGAGGGAGCCAGAATTCTGGTGAAACCCTGCGATTGCAGGTGCTCCTTCAGATTGATACCGGCGAGGCCGGAGCCGCCCGTGATGAGGATGGTATCGTCAGGCTGCATAATGAATCGCTAGGTTCCGGTAGTGGTGCAGTTTGAGATCAAACGGCACCACTACCAACTGCGTCAGTCAAACTTCTTCAGGCCGGCCCATTCCAGTCCCACATACCACAGGAATGCGGGGCCGTTCACCAGATAGCGGCGCCACAAACGTTTGGGCTCGTGCACTAGGCGATAGAACCATTCCAATCCGCTCTCCTGCATCCAGACCGGGGCGCGCTTCAGTTTGCCGACGTGAAAATCGAAGGCCGCTCCCACCCCTATCAATACGGGCACCGTCAGACGGCGACGGAATTCGTCCATCCACTTCTCTTGTCGCAGGGTGCCCAGCCCGCACCACACAATATCGGGCGAGACAGACTCGATCGCCCGAGTCAGTTTCTGCATGTCCACTTCCGGCAAGGGCCAGGTAGGGTCGGGATCGATGCCGACCACGCGCGTGCCGTATTTTCTTGCGCACACCTCGGCCAACTCTGCTGACACCCGGTTTCCATAGAAAAAGTGCTTGTACTTCGGACCGGTCTCGCGCAGCAAAGTCCCCATCATCTCGGGGCCGGCCGCGCGGCGTTTAGCGATCTTGAAGCCGTGGAGCTTCGCCAGCCATTTCATCGAAATGCCGTCCATGTTATTGAGATCGGCGGAATTGAGGATCTCCCGGAGTTTGGGGTCGTTGACCACTTCGGAAGCGCCGTGCATGCCGGTCTGGCAGACAAGATGGACGCGCTTGCGCTCCTGGACCCAGTAGTCGATGAGGCGGAGAATGTCGGGGATTTGTACGGGGTGCATGCGCACACCCAAAACGTGGAAGCTGGGGATGGTCACTTCCCCTGATTCCGCTATCACGATCGCGCTCGACATGGTTTCTTCTTAGCCCTGTGGACTTTCTCTCAGTATAAGGTCGTCTGCTAGCCTCTGGGTTAAGCGGAAGAGAATTTTTGTGCCTCTCCGCCGAGCAGACCCAGGACGATACCGCTAAAGCCGGAGAAGGAATTCATGAGGTTTTTGGAGATGTCAGGCAGATTGTGGTTGGCGCACCATATCGCTCCCAAAAGCAAGGCAGCGGATATCACCACGGCACCCATAAAGCGTGAGGGACTGAATTGCGGCGCTGTCGCTTGAATAAGACTTAAGGTTCGGTGGGCAGCTTCCTGGTCTACGTCGCCCAGCTTGCTGGGGTCGGTGAGCAAGGCGGTCCGAATCGTGCTTTGGACCTCGGGCACCACGGGTTGATGCGTGACAAAGAAAATTCCCATGCTGTTTCTCCCCTGCGGCAGGCCGTCCAGCACCCGGATCGAGTGCGCCGGTCAACAAAGCTCAAGTGCTGGATGCCCGTCCGCTCGGCTCGGTGAAAATGCTGTCCGAATGCTTAAGTCCAGGCGTTGCGAGAGAAGCAACCGGGAATGAAAGCAAACGACAGACAGACTGCCTTGTATAACGGGCCGGTGCGCGGATGTCAACGGAAATGTAGGAACCAGATTGAGCGGTGGCCGAAAAGAAGAGTTTGCAAGAATTTGCAGTGTGCCAAGCTATTTGGATGGTGGAGCTAGCCGGGTTTCGGAGCTACACTCCCCACAAAACGCGGGCCATGTGCCTAATGAAAAGCAGAACCCCACCTCAGAGGTGGGGTCGTCTGCCGAGCAGACCTGCTTCTAACGAAGCGGCCCGTTTCGCTCTTAGAGTTCTTTCTGGAGCGGAATGATTCCCGGCACCAGCCAGTTGTTCCACATCTCGTCCACTTTGCTTTGGAAGAATTCGATGTCTTCCTCGGT
>DASPSE010000255.1:0-9947 GCA_035624085.1 Terriglobales bacterium | reverse complement strand
TGCTCTACGCGGGTACGGAAACCGGCGTGTACGTCTCTTTCGACGATGGCGCCAATTGGCGACCGCTCAAGCTGAATCTCCCGACTACGCCCGTTCACGACCTGGTCGTAAAAGACAATGATTTGGTGCTGGCCACACACGGGCGGGCATTCTGGATTCTCGACGACGTTTCGCCGCTTCGGCAATACAAAGACGAGATTGCCAAGGAAGACTTACATCTGTACCTGCCCGGCACGGCGGTGAGGTATCAGAACTCCAGTGAACACGCCCCTAAACCGATTCTTGCGGGGCAAAACCCTCCCACCGGCGCGCTGATCTATTTCTTTCTCAAGGAAAAACCCAAGGGCGAAACTACGATTGAGATACTCGACGCTAATGGAAATGCAATACGCAAGTATTCCAGCAGCAAGACCGAAGAGCTTAAGGAGCCTCTTAACCCGGATGACAGGAAGCCGGAAAAACAGATCAAACCGGAGGCCGGTCTGAATCGTTTCGTTTGGGATCTTCGTTACGAAGCAGCCAGTCACGTGCCCGACTACTACTTATGGGAATACGAGGACGGGAGCCGGGGTCCGCTGGCTGTGCCGGGGAAATATCAGGTGCGTTTAACGGTTGGTGGCAAGACCGAAATGGCGCCGTTCGAAGTGAAACCTGATCCTAGAGTTCAGGTCGAGCAGGCGGATTTGCAGAAACAGTTCGATCTGCTCACTCAGATCAGGGACGAACTGAGCCGGGTTTACGATACGGTGAATCAACTCCAGGATGTGCGCTCCCAACTGGATGGGCTGAAGAAGCGGCTACCAGAAAACAGCAACACTAAGCCCGTTCTGACTGCAGCCAGGGACCTCGACCAGAAAATGCTGACGGTGCGGGATGATCTGGTGCAGATGAAGGTCAAGTCCAATGAAGATTCCCTGGCATATCCGCAAAGAGTTGACAGCAAGCTTGCGGCGTTGGCGATGGCGATCGGAGACCGCACCGACTCCGCTCCCACCGAGGCCGAGTACCGAATCTTCGACAAATTGAAAAAGCAGACGGACGACTCGCTGGCGCACTGGGCGGAACTGCAGAGGACCGACTTAGCAGCTTTCCAGAGAATGATGGCGGGGCAGAACATCCAGGCGATTGTCCTGCCCGCCACGGAGAGCGAAGGGGCGCGAGGGGAAGAACCCAAGTAGAAGCTCCGCGTTCGTGTGGCGTCGAGCTCTTGAGGCGATCTCTGATGATTGTGAGGCCTCAGCTTGTCCTGATTACCTTCTTGGTGACTTTCGTTTTTCTGCCCACCCATTAGTGCTACGTCCATAGCACCATTAGGCGTTGATACCTTGGTGCGACATTGCTACTGTGTCTTCAAGAAGGCTCCCCCGAAATGCCGATGAGTCTGGATGGGGGTGGATCATGAGGTTGGTTCATCTGTGCTATGCGGTGTTGGGGTTTGCGGTGGCCCGCTGGTTGTTCAAGCGTGAATCCGTTCCGGTTTCCGATCCGGTGGCTCGTTTTCGTTCCTCTGGCTTGCTGTAGACGAGCGTGTGTCGAGGGCGTGCGGGAGCCCGTTGCGTGCTGCTTCGTTCCCGCATGCCCTAGCTTTTTCATTACTGATCTAAGGTTCTAACACCAAGGTTTGGTCCCGCCGCGCTGATTTCGGCGCACATTTCTAATTACAATCGCTCCAGGCGTGCATAAATCCCCATGAAACGCGATTTGTATCTGGGCGTTGTGCTGGCATTCCTGGTATTGGTATCTCCGCCGGGTGTCCTGGCCCAGTCCGACGAGGGCGTTCCCCTGGGCGATCTGGCGCGGGCATTGCGCAGAGACAAAGAAGCAGCGCGGCCCGTTGTCATCGACAATGACAATCTCTCGAAGGTCATGGACGAGGTCGAGAACCACCGGCTGAATGGCAAGCCCCTGCTGACACTAGACAGCCAAGAAAACACCTTCCGGATGTCTTCGCCTGACGGAACTTGCAGCTTATCATTCAATGCCGACGCCACTTCGTTGCTCACAGATCCATACGTAGCCGAGGAGTTGCCGCAGAGGGAACTGGCGAAGCTGGAGGGCCCCGCAAGCATTGACGGCGACAGGCTGCAAGTGACGGTGTTCAACGGCACCGAATGGAATCTTAAGGAAATAACTGTTGGGCTGACGATTGTCCGGCGGGCGGAAAATGCCGGCGTTTACTACGGCAGCGCGCGGCTGCTGCCCGCGATAGCGCAGGATGGCGCTTTGCCGGATAGTTCCGTGCCCACCGAGAAGCCTTCTGACCTCACCCTGCTTTTCCACCTGAAAGGAACGGCGGCGCCATTAGCCACCACGATATTCCGCGAAAGGCTGGGTACGCCTCTGGCGCCGGATCAGGAATGGCATTGGGCGATTGTGAACGCTAAAGGAATCCGGCCCAGTCCCTTGACGGTGCCAGCTTCTGAGCTGGAATTATCGTCACCCGTTTTTCCTTAGTCTCCGATCGATGCCACAAGATCCAAGCCGCTAAGCTTTCCGCCGGGTCTCACCTGGTCGTGCTAACCTGCAAGTGATCTATGGGCGCAGCGGCCAAAATCCGCATTGGCACGGCTGGCTGGTCTTACAAGGATTGGGAAGGAATCTTCTATCCGCTGGGCATGCAGCGCAGAAAACAGCATCCCCTGGAGATTCTTGCGCGCTGCTTCGATGTGGTCGAAATCAACACATCTTTTTATGGCCACATCAAGCCGGAAGTCGCGAAGGTGTGGGTACGACGAGCCGCAAGCGTAAATCCTGATTTTGTATTCACCGCCAAGTTACACAGGTCTTTTACGCATTCTCCTTTAGCTGTGATGGAGCCTACGTCAGCCGCGACCATCAAGCCCAACGATGAAGACGAGCGATTAGCGCGCGAGGGGCTGGACGCTTTGGCCGCGACCGGGAAGCTCGGCGCTCTGCTCATGCAATTTCCAGTTTCCTTCAAAAATACGTCGCTCAACCGCGAGTACATTGAGAACCTGCTGCGGCAGTTCATCGAGTATCCGCGAGTTGTGGAAGTACGGCATTCAAGCTGGGACAATCCCGAGACGATCCGGGATTTCGAGCAGAAAAACGTTTCTTTCTGCAATATCGACCAGCCGCTGATCGGGCGCTCGCTCGAGGCCACGGAGCATGTGACTGCACCGGTCGGCTATGTGCGGCTGCATGGACGCAATTATGACCAGTGGTTCGAGGCAGAGAGGGGCGAGGATCGCTACAACTACCTTTACAGTGAAGCCGAGCTGGCCGGATGGAAAGACAAGATTGAGCGGATCGTGCAGAAGGCCGAAGTCACCTACGTGGTGGCTAACAATCACTTTGAAGCCAAGGGCGCGGTGAATGCGCTGCAGTTAAGAAACATGCTTACCGGGCAGCGGCAAAAAGCGCCTGAGACGCTGCTGAAGCATTATCCAAAACTGAAGAGTGTGGCGGATCCGCTGCCGGAAGAGAGCTCGAATCCAAGCCTGCCGCTGCTGGCTTAAAAGCCCCGATTGATTGTCATCCTGAGCGGGGTGGCCGTTTCGCGGAGCGAAACGGCCGCGAGTCGAAGGATCTCTGTACTCGCCCGAATCCGCCATTGGCGCCTCGGGGAATTCTCCGAGGAAATCAGCATCGAAGGAATTCTGTCTGGCACAAAGCGAACGACAACAGGCTCAGGATGACCGTAGAATCACTGAGTGGCAACTGCTTCCTTCTCTTTCGCGGCGTAATGGGAGTCCACATACTCGTCCAGAATCCTGATGAACTCGGCGACGATGTGATCGCCGCGGAGAGTTGTGAACAAGCGGCCATCGACGTAAACCGGGGCCTTGGGTTCTTCAAACGTGCCGGGCAAGGAAATGCCGAGGCTGGCGTGCTTGGATTCGCCGGGACCGTTGACGACACATCCCATGACCGCAACTTTCATTTCTTCGACGCCGATGTAGCGTCCTTTCCATACCGGCATCTGCTCGCGCAGGTAGGACTGAATCTGCTCCGCCATCTCCTGGAAGAAAGTGCTGGTGGTGCGCCCGCATCCGGGGCAGGCCGTGACTTGTGGCGTGAAGCTGCGAATGCCCATTGATTGCAAAATCTGCTGTGCTACTCGGACTTCTTCCGTGCGGTCGCCGCCGGGCGCAGGCGTAAGGGACACTCGAATCGTATCGCCGATGCCTTCCTGCAGCAGAACCCCGATGGCGGCGCTGGAAGCAACAATGCCCTTCGCACCCATGCCCGCCTCAGTCAAGCCGAGATGTAACGGATAATTACAGCGGGCAGCCAATGAACGATATACGTCGATCAGGTCCTGCACGCCGCTGACTTTTGCGCTCAGAATGATCTGGCCAGAACGCAGTCCGTACTTTTCAGCTAATTTTGCGGAATTCAGCGCGCTCACGACCATGGCTTCCATGGTGACTTCACGCGCATCTTTCGGCTCAGGCAGGCGCGAATTTTCATCCATCATGCGAGTGAGCAGAGCCTGGTCGAGCGATCCCCAATTCACTCCGATGCGAACCGGCTTTTGATTGTCGACGGCGACTTCAATCATGATGCGGAAATTGGAGTCGTCTTTGCGCCCCACGCTCACATTGCCAGGATTGATGCGGTATTTGGCCAGTGCTCGGGCACATTCTGGATATTTCTTGAGCAGGATGTGGCCGTTGTAGTGGAAGTCACCAACGATCGGGACATGTACGCCTTGCTTATCGAGTTCCTCGACGATGGGCGCAACCGCGGCGGCAGCATCTTCGGTGTTAACGGTTACCCGCACCAGTTCTGAACCAGCACACGCCAGCGCCGCGACCTGTTGCACCGTGGAAGCGACGTCGGCGGTGTCGGTGTTGGTCATCGATTGCACCACAATTGGTGCATCCGAACCGACGCGCACACCCGCAATGTTGCAGGTTACGGTCTTTCGGCGGTGAAGGTTGGCCATTGAAACTTCTAGTTTAGCAGGGCCGACCCATGGTCGTCAGCTTGCGACTTGCGCGGCGAGAATTCCCTTTGAAGTCCAATCTGCGATGAAACATGAGATCCTTCGACTTCGTCAGACGACTCGACAAGCGAGTCGCCAGCCTTCGCTCAGGATGACAACGGGACGAATTGCATCACGGCAGCCTGCCCGCCAGCCCCGGCAGGGTTTTAGCCAGGTCGTTGTAGATAACCATCACCGCGAACAACACGAGGAACACGAATGCGGCTTGGTAGATGCGCTCTTTAATGCGAAGGCTGATGTCGCGGCGCATCAAGCCTTCGACCAGCAGCAACAGAATTACGCCGCCATCGAGGATTGGAATGGGAAGAAGATTGAAGATGCCCAGATTCAAGCTGATCGCCGAGCTCAGCATTAGCAGCGTCCTCCATCCCTTGGCCTGTGCTGCTTCGCCCGCATCCTGGGCAATGCCGATCGGCCCGGAAATGGTGCGAATCGATACCTTCCGCTCGACCAATTTCTTCATCAGCTCGAGGATCAGCAAAGAGTCCTTCTTGTTATCTACGAGGGAATAGCTGACGGCCTGGGGGAAAGAGAGGTGGGTTACCTTCATCTGCGGGTTATTCTGGAAGCCGATGCGGTAGCGCTTCTCATTCGGATCTTCGGTTTTGGCGAGTGTGGGTTGTACGCGAACGTTGAACTCTTTCCCCTCCCGCAGTATCGTGAGCTCAACCGGCGTATCCTTGGTTTCCTGCAACCTCTCGATCATCGCCTCAATGTGAGGCAGCGGGTTGCCATCGATGGCCACCACCCGGTCGTCCTCACGAATCCCAGCCTTGGCCGCCGGCATGGTGGGCTCCAGAGTTCCAACCCTGACGGGGCTGTCCGGAAACCAGCCTACCCACCCGACTTCCGAAGTGGTAACAGGCTGAGGGGTAATCGTCGTCTCGAAGGTTTTGTTGTCCCGCTGAACCGTGATTTGCACCGGCTGGTTGGGGCTGAGGAAGATTCTAGGCTCCAGCTGCTCCCAGGTCGGGTTATCTATGCCATCAATCCGAATAATCTTGTCACCTGGCTTCAGTCCAGCATTGGCCGCCGGCGATTCCGGCTTTACCCAGGCAAGCACCACGGGTTGATCGAGATAAACCGGATACTCATACTTGACCATGTAAACGCCGGTAAGCAGACTAATGGCCAGCAGGATGTTCATTGCCGGGCCAGCAATGGCGATGAGGAAGCGATGCCAGCGCGGATGCGAGAGGAATTCGGCAGGATCGCCGGTGCGCTCATCCATCGGGTTCTCGCCACTCATTTTGACGTAGCCACCGAGCGGGATGGCGCTGATCCGGTAATCGGTGTCTCCGCGCCGCACGCCGAGCAGACGCTTGCCAAAACCGATGGAGAAAACTTCGACGCGTACACCAAGCAACTTAGCCGCCGCATAGTGGCCCCATTCATGGATCAGGATCATCAACCCCAGGACCACCGCGACAGCGATAACAGCCGTGAAAAACTCTGACATATTTTGGATTAATTCCTCAACGGGAAGCTGGCTTGGCAGAATAGCTTCGCTGTTCCACTTTCTCGTGAGCTATCCGGCGAGCTTCGGAGTCTGTCTCAAGCACCTTCCTTATAGATTCTAGTTTGGTGTTTTTCGTTTCAGCCAGCACTATTTCAATTATCTCAGGGATTTCGTCGAAACGGATGCAGCCATCCAGAAACGCCGCTACCGCGATCTCATCGGCGGCATTTAGTGCAACCGTTTTCGCACCTCCTGCCCTTGCAGATTCATACGCAAGCTGCAGACAGGGAAATTTTTCCATGTCCGGGGGGCAGAATTCGAGGTTCCGCAAGTCCATGACCGGAAAGCGCATGTCGGACTCAATCCGTTCCGGGTAGGTTAGCGCGTAGAGAATCGGCAAGCGCATGTCGGTCACCGAAAATTGAGCAAGTATGCTGCCATCCACGAACTCCACCATGGAATGGATGGTGGACTGCGGATGCACGATCACCTCAACCTGTTCTGGCGGCACATTGAATAATCGGCAGGCCTCAATCACTTCGAAACCTTTGTTCATGAGCGTAGCGGAATCGATAGTAATCCTCCGGCCCATCTTCCAGGTGGGATGATTCAAAGCCTGTTCCACCGTGATGGACGAAAATTTCGATCGCGGCGTGTTCAGAAATGGGCCACCGGATGCGGTCAACCAGATGCGCTGGACCTCCTCGATCCGGCCACCACGCAAACACTGATGCACGGCGTTGTGTTCGCTGTCGATTGGCAGCAGCGGCTTGCCCTGTCGGCGCGCTTCCGCGGTGATGAGTTCGCCCGCGGCGACCAGGCATTCCTTATTCGCCAGGCCGACGGTTTTGCCTGCTCGCACAGCTTCGTAGGTCGCCTCGAGTCCTGCCACCCCAACGATGGCGCTGACCACAAAATCGACTTCGGGATGGGTCGCGACGGCCACAGCGCCGGCTGCGCCATGTGTCACTTCAACCCCGTGAATTCCCGCGCTCTTTAAGCGGCTCCGCAGGCCTTCGGCTTCGGATGGCACAGCCACCGAGATTAGGCGAGGTTTCCAGCGCCGAGTCTGCTCGAAGGCCGCGTCCAAATTGCGACCCGCCGCCATCGAGACGACTTGGAAACGTTCGGTGTGAGCCGCGACGACACTGAGAGTGCTTCGGCCAATAGATCCGGTGGAACCCAGAATGGCGATGCGCTTCATATGTTCATCAACCACGAAGGACACGAAGGAGCACGAAGGCTCTGGTTGCTGCCAGGACTTTGTTTCCTTCGTGCGACCTCGTGTCCTTGGTGGTTCAATCTCCTACTGCATCACGCGCCAAGCCGCATAGTACCACAGCACGGGAGCGGCAAAGAGCAGAGCATCAATGCGATCCAACATCCCTCCATGCCCGGGCAGAAGGGAGCCGGAATCCTTCACTCCCGCGCCTCGCTTGATCAGCGATTCCACCAGATCCCCCAACTGCGCAGCGACATTGATGGCTGCCGACAGCAACAGGGTCGGCCACAGCGGAGGTTTCTGCAAGGCGAAATAGCCGTCGCGCCGTTCGATCAGATGAGCGTTCAGCAATGCTGAACTGATGGGCAGCGCGTAGTTGTAGAGGAGCATTCCTACGACAAGACTGGCAATCAGCGACGCTACCGCGCCTTCCCAGGTCTTCTTGGGGCTGATTCGCGGAGACATCAAGTGACGGCCCAGGGACCGCCCAACAAAATAGGCAAAAATGTCTCCTGCCCATACCAGCAACAGCAGATAAAGCAGCAGGAATGCGCCTGACCATTGCTCGCGAATCTGTACCAGAAATCCGAGGGGCAGAGCGATATACGCGAACGCAAGAGCGGAGACGGCAGCAGCCGGGAAGGCGCCGCTGAGATCAACTCGCCGCATTCCCACTGTGAGAAAAACAAATGGGGCGATGGCTGCTGCGAATCCTACGGTGTAAACGAAGATCGCCGTAGCCAGCAATGGCTTGTTGGCCGGGCTCAGTGCCAGGAAGAGGAAGAACAGTCCAAAAAAGATGTAGGTCGGCCAGCGAAACGGGTGTATCCCGTAAGCTTCCGAAAGCTTCAGGAGTTCCTGTGCAGCCAGCAATGCAACCAGTGCGGCTACGAGCGCCAGTACCGGCACCGGTGCCCGCAGGATCAGCAGCAGGACAATCGGAATCAAAACCACTGCTGTGAGGACTCTCCTCAGCAGGTTCAAGAGCCTCAGCTCCGATCCGTCTTGGAGTGATTGGAGTTGTGGGGCTGGGAGCTGTCGTCCGCCAGGCCGCCGTAGCGACGCTCGCGCTTCTGGTATTCTGCAATGCCTTCCAGCAGATGCACGCCGCCAAACTCCGGCCAGAGCGTCGGTGTGACGTAGATTTCAGCGTAGGCAAGCTGCCACAACAGGAAGTTGCTTAACCGCATCTCTCCGCTGGTGCGGATTACGAGGTCGGGATCCGCCAGATGCCGCGTGTAGAGATTTCGGGCCACGGCTTCTTCGTCAATCTTCAGATGTTGCAAGCCACCATTGTTCGCCGCGGCTTCCACCATGGAACGAAATGCATCCACCAGCTCGCTGCGCGCACTGTAGTTGAGCGCCAGAGTCAGCAGCATCCCGGTATTCCGCGCGGTGGCTTCACGTGCCCAATTCATCTTTTCCTGCACCACGCCCGGCAACTCCTGCTGTCGCCCGATGTACTCCAGGCGGATATTGTTCTTATTGAGAGTGGGAACTTCCGCCTTGAGATAACGGCAAAGCAGGCCCATCAGGAAATCGACTTCGCTCCGGGGTCGCTTCTTCCAGTTCTCCTCGGAGAATGCGTACAGAGTTAACGCGGGGATGCCGATGCGCGAGGCCGTCTCCACCGTGGAGCGCACGGATGCAACTCCGGCGCGGTGTCCGGCGATGCGTGGCAGATGGCGGCGGCGCGCCCAGCGGCCGTTGCCGTCCATGATGATCGCGATGTGTTTTGGGAGCCGGTCTGGATCAAGCCGCTGATAAACTTCTGCTTCCTTGCGGTCCAATCCGGCAGGAACTGTCGCTTGCAACGTAACCTCTACCGTTTCTTGAAGCTACCACAGGATTGGGGTGGTTGCAATGACACGAGAGGGGGATGGGTTCAGAGAAACGAAACAGAAGGGCGACCGTTCGGTCGCCCTTGAAATCAGCCCTAGATAGAGCACTTAGGTTCGCACCCTACGATCGCAGTCTGCATCCGAGAATCCTTTTTGTCCAGTTAGAAAGCGCTTATGAACGGCAACTGCAGATTCCTCGGCACGCTTTCGCCGCGTCCCGCGCGGCTGCAAGCGGCTCGGAATGACAATGCGTATGGTGCAGGACAAGCGGCCCGCGCGGCTTGGCGGACAGGAGTATCCGCCCCACACGAACTATCCCTTCGCTTCTTCGGGCACAACTTTCAGCTCCAGCTTCTCGGTCCAGCGGAGCACGGTCATCGAGCTGCTCACTCCTACGCGTGCGTCGGTCAGCAAGCGGTGCAAGTCATCCACGCCGGCCACCGGTTTGCCATC
>DASPSE010000432.1:0-2443 GCA_035624085.1 Terriglobales bacterium | reverse complement strand
GTTGCGTGTATGAGTCTCGAACGTGCGGATACCACGCTCGCAAAGGATAATGTCGTAGTTTCCGCCGGCCATGATGTATTCGGCGGAGAGCAGAACTTCTTCATAAGTAGCGGCGATTCCACGCTTCAACATCACCGGCTTCTTGATCTTTCCCAATTCGCGCAACAGGTTGAAATTTTGCATATTGCGTGCGCCAACCTGGAGAATGTCGACGTAAGGCAGCGTGACGGCGATCTGGGAGATTTCCATTACTTCACTGATGACAAACAGGCCGAAGTGGTCGCCTGCCTCGCGTAAAAGTTTCAAAGCCTCGAGGCCAAGCCCCTGAAACGAATAGGGGGATGAGCGAGGTTTGAAAGCGCCTCCACGCAGGGCTCGCGCCCCCGCTTTTGCCACCTGCTCGGCGACCGTGAAAAGTTGCTCGCGCGATTCCACCGAGCACGGACCTGCCATGACCAGCACTTCGTCGCCACCGACGCTGACCCCATTGCCAAGCCGAATCTGCGTTCCTTGGGGACGAAAACTGCGCGCCGCCAGTTTGTATGGCGCGCTAATGCGGTGAACTTCCTGCACGCCGGGAAGGACCTCGAGATTGCGAATATCGAAGTCGATGCGTGCACCGACCGCTGCAACCACTGTCTGCCGCGCTCCCGTGGAACGGTGCACGGAGAAGCCCATCCGGATCAGGTGCTCAATGACCCGCTGGATCTGCTCCTCGGTCGCGGATTCTTGCATGGCAACGATCATAAAGACAGCTCTTAGCAATTAGCATTTAGCATTTAGCACTTAGTTCTTCCGTACAAAGGACCCCGCAGAACGGGCTGAGCTCAGCGGCCAGGCCGAAGGGCGAGCGCATGCGAGCCCGAGGACTGGTCCGCTGCAGCGAATTGTTCGCGGCGTGGCAGCCAGCGCTACCTGTACTGCAACTCACTCAGACGCCCATCACGCGGAAGCCTCTCCAGCTGCCGTCCGGTAGCCTCTTCAGGACAAACAGCACCTGGCCACGAATCTGTTTTGCCTCGCCATCGACCGACCCAACATACGACAAGCTGAAGTAACGCCATCCGACCACCCAGCCGTCCAACATCGTCGTCAGGTGATTGGTTGGAACGTAGCTCAGCACCTTGAAGCCTGGGATTGCCGCCACGCTTTCGTAATACTTTCGAAGAGCTTGTTTGCCAACATCCGGAGGCTGGTCTGGGCCGAGGCGAACGGCGTCTTCCGCCCAACCGTCCGTCAGGGCAACTGGGTCTAGCGCAAGAGTAGCGGTTATGTCCTGCTGGTAGACCTTCGCGATGGCGGCTTTGTCCTTCTGGGTGAGATCCTTGATGGCGGCCAAGTCGGCTTGACTGTCGGCTTGACGCCCCACGTCGCTTCCAGCCGGCGCACCTGGTGCCTCGGGCACCTGACCGGCCAAGGCAGCAAACGAGGCCCGCGCCCCGCGGAAGTATTTCCAACTGCCGTCCGGTAGCCTCTTCAGGACCGTCAGCCTATTGCCGCGAATCTGCTTCACCTCACCACCTACCGACTCAACATACGAGCCTGTGAAGTTACCCCACTCGACTGCCCAGCCGTCCAACATCGTCAGGTCCATGGTTTCTGGAACGTAGCTCAGCACCTTGAACCCTGGGCGAGCCGACCAGCGTTCGTTGCTCTCTCGAATAGCTTGTTTGCCAACCTCCGCCGGCTGGCCGGGGCTGAGGCGCACAGCGTCATCGGTCCACAAATTCGTCAGGGCAACAGGATCTAGCGACAGAGTTGCGGCAATATCCTGCTGGCGGAGCTTCTCAACGCCTGCGATATCTTTCTCCTTTTTATCGGTTGCCTGTACCTGAGCAAAAACCGGCACGTCAAATTTAGTGGCCCATACCACTAGACTTACAAGAAGGTACAGGACTCTCAATTTTGGCATCTTTGCCTCCCATAGTTCCTTGGCTGGCCAGGTGCCAAGTGCTAATTGCTAAATGCTAGTCATTCACCTCGGAATCCAATTCTGTGTTGCTTTCGACTTTTGGACCTTCCGGGGCAATCTCTTCGCGCTGAATCTGACGCATGACGTCCATGATTCGCTCATAGATATTCAGCAGATCGTGAGGTGGCAGGGGGCCGCGATTGACCCGGCGCACATTGTCGAACACCGCCTGCTCGCGGTCAGGCTCATAGATCGGCATGCCGGCATTGCGCTTCAGCCTGCCGATTTCATGAGCCGCCTGCGCTCGCTGATTCAACAGATCCACCAGTTTGCGATCCAGCTCGTCGATCTTTTTGCGCCAGTCGGAAATGTCCATAAAGCTGTCAGCTTTCAGCTATAAGCTATCAGCGAACTGGTGGTCCGAGGCTGGAGATGCGCATCTCGCAGTCGCGGTTACGATTTCGGAGCTGACGGCTGAGAGCTGACGGCTGAAAGCTGTTTTACGAATTCTGCCACAGACTGCGCTTCCTT
>DASPSE010000397.1:0-9246 GCA_035624085.1 Terriglobales bacterium | reverse complement strand
AAGGAACTTGGCCTGAGGATCGAGGGCTCGCCGCTGGAGCGCTTCGTGCAGCAGCTGTACCGCGAGCTCGAAAGCAAGAAGCTGACGAAGTTTCGTCCTGCAGTGTATCTGACCGACGAGTGGGGCTGCCCCTCGGGCGAGCCGGTCATTGGCATACCTTTTTATCTGGCTCACGCGGAACTGGCACAGCTGGAGAAAGAGGCCAACGATCTCGAGGACGCGCGCGAGGTGATGATGTACCTGCGGCATGAAGCCGGGCATGCGTTCAACTATGCTTACAAGCTGCACCGCACACCGGAGTGGAAGCAGTTGTTCGGTCCCTTCCGCCGTCCCTATCATGACAATTACCGCCCAGTTCTTTTCTCGCGAAACCACGTGCGTTATTTGCCGGGCTGGTATGCGCAGAAACATCCGGATGAGGATTTCGCTGAGACGTTTGCGGTTTGGTTGACGCCGCGGTCGGCGTGGCGCAAGCGCTATAAGGGATGGGGTGCGATGGCGAAGCTGCGCTACATGGATCGCATTGCGCGCGAACTGGCTAACACTGATCCGCTGCGCCGCCGGGCGGAGACTGACATTACGGTTGATGAAATGGAAATGACGGTGGCCGAGTTCTACCATCGCAATGGTCAGGAGATTCAGCTTGGGGACCTTCTGCTAGATACCGACTTGCGAGACATCTTTGATGCATCCAAAAGACGCAAGACGGCGAAGCCGGCGCAGCAATTTTTGCAGGCACATCGCAAGGCGGTGGTCGATAAGGTTGCTTACTGGACGGGCGCGCAGCGGCCGCTGGTCAAGAAGCTGGTGGAGTCGATTGAGACGCGGCTGGGCGAGTTGAATCTCTTTGCCGACTTGCAGCGCGAGGCGGAACACCTAATTCAGATCACTGTGTATGCGACCGCGCTGGCGACAAATTACGTAGCAAGAGGAAAGTTCGTGCAACCATGAATGGCAAGGGGAGTTTGTCAAAGGATGCGCGGCCTGAGCTCCCTCGTTGCACTCGGGATTTCGGCGCGCGGTTCAGACACCGCGCAAACGCCTCAACCTCGACCGCCAAAAGAGGGCGGCTCGGGATGACAAGCAACTTCATAGGCGAGGTCGGAGGGCCTGAATGATCGGCGCGAAGCTGAAAGTCGCGGTGCTCTATGACGTATGGGGCGAAGAGGAAGAAGCCCCGAAGGTCGAAGAGAGAGTCTCCGCGAAGAAAAAGAAAAAACCGCGAAGCAAGACCAAGCGGGAAAAAGAAGACAGGGAAGAAATCTTCGAGGCCCTGGAAAAGCTCGGCCATGAGCCTTTCTATCAAGTCCTGGAAGGAACGCCGCAGTGCCTGACTTCGCTAGCCAAGTGCGGAGCCGACCTGGTGTTCAATCTCACGGAATCGTTTGCCGGCGATGACACCAAAGAGATGAACGTCGCCGCTTATATGGACCTGCTCGGCATCCGTTACACCGGCGGAGGGCCGCACGCGCACTTTTTGGCGCAGGACAAAGCCACAGCCAAGAAAATGTTTGCCTTCCACGGCATCAAGACGCCGTTCTTTGCGACCTCATACCGAGGGCGAATTGAACATGCGCATGATGTCTCATTTCCACTGATTGTGAAACCAGTCTGGGAGGATGGTTCCATCGGAATCGACATAGGCGCGGTGGTGAACAGCGTGAAAGAACTGATGGAACGCGTTGAATACATTCAGAACGAGTTCGACGCGCCGGCGCTGATTGAGGAATATATTGAAGGCCGCGAAATCTACGCCGGAATTCTGGGAAGTTATGAGAGCGCTGAGGCATTGCCGCTGGTGGAACTCGATTTGTCAAAGCTTCCGGATGGAATTCCAAAGATTGCCAGCTACGACGTGAAGTTTGAAAAAGACACGCAAGTGCACAAGTTAACGAAGTCCCATCTGGCGACGGACCTCGACGAAGCGACCGTGAAGAAATTACAGGAGACTGGGTTGGCTGCATATCACGCAGTCAAGTTGCGCGACTATGGACGCATTGATATGCGCTTAACGCCGAAGGGCCAGGTGTACGTGATCGAAGCCAACCCTAATCCCTGGCTCTCCAGCAAGCAGGAATTTGCCATGGCCGCCAAGGCCTCGGGCCGGTCTTACACTGATTTGATCGGAGGGATTGTTGAGATGGCAATGGCGAGATACTCGCCGTTGCCGGTCAGATCGGAAGTCACTTCTTGAGTGTTGAAGCCTCTTTTAAGGATTTTCTCTACAGATAAAACTGTATTGAATTTGCCGAATTTCGTGAGTAAGTTTGTGGAAACAGTGAAAATCCTACGTTTTCCTGGTCTGGTTTCGGACCTGGACGAGGCATGGGTTTCTGTGGGGGCTCGCCATGATTCAAAACAGCACCAACGACTTTGGGGCGTTGTACCGGTCGGCGTTTGCTGAGCGCGATCCGGAAAGGAAGCAGATGCTGTTAAGCCAGGTGCAAAGAGCAATCGGCAACTGTAAGGAGGAAGAACCCGCGCCCGGGGTCAAGCTTAGTGCCCAGTCAGCGTCACCATCGATAATTGCAGCTGTCGCTTAAGCTCGCCTCATACAAACTCAAGAACACAGATGGAACCCGGAGGATTTCGGGCTTGGGGTCCGGCTTGCTGTCACTTAAAGTTCCTTCTCTTGAATTGCTCGGAACCCATTGGTTGAAAAGCTTTTAACCGCAAAGGACGCAAAGGATTCGCGAAGGCCGCAGAGTAACAATCAGCGAGTTCGAGAGCGTAACTCCTTTGACTTGGATTTATCATCCCAAGTGCAACGAGCGATCTGCAATTCCAATCCGGCAAATGCAGATTCCTCGCTCGTCCTCGCCTGCGGCCGCGGACGGCTCGGAATGACAAGTGTACAGAGAGCACATATCGACAGGGCTAACCGCTCCTGTTGAATTTCAATTCCAATTTGTGCGTTGTGGCATATCGCCACACTCCATGGGTCACGGTCTCAAGTGACTCGCATCACCGCAAATAAAAACCCTCAAAGCAGAGAATTTCATCAGCGGCGCAAGCTGCGGAAGTTTTTACAGGTTCAGTCGGAGGGTACGGTGGTCAATTTCGCAACAGTTACAACAGGGCGAAAGACCGCGGTTTCTCCTCAAGTCATACCAATTCATCCTGAGAGGAATGCAATCATGAAGACGACGAAGATCGCGGTGTTGGTTGTCACCATCGCCGTGGCCCTGTTCATTCTGATCCCCAACCTGTCTTGGGCCGAAGACGGAGCCGCCATTTTCAAGGCGAAATGCGCGGTCTGTCATGGTCCGGACGCGGCGGGCAAACCGGCAGCCAAAGTCCCTAGCCTGGTTTCCGACGACGTCAAAAAGCTGTCGGATGCTGATCTAACGGATTTTGTCGCCAACGGAGGTCCGAGCAAGAAGGCAACGCACGCCTTTGCGACTAAGGGCCTGACGCCGGAGCAGATCAAAGCTGTCGTTGAGGCAGTTCGCGGCCTGCAGAAAAAGTAATTTCCGCTGTTCCTGATCCGCACGGCCGCTGCGACGTGATAACCGTCCGCCAGCGGCTGAGGAAAGCGCGAGGGTGAGCCATGCGAATGACCGGCTCAATTCGGCGGATGGAACGGAGAACCGGCCGAGCCCTAGTCAGCCGGGAGTCCCCTCTGTTGACTTTCCAGCCAGGAGCAGCCCTCCCGGGTCCGGCCCTCACTTCCGGACCCGGTGTTTTCTTTAAAGTCCGTCCTCAGCGGATGGAATGCATTTTCGGTGGTGGCTCAGTTTGCCATTTAGGGATGCGCGCCAAGCGTGCGATTTATTGCCTCGCAAAGAACACGAGGCATTCGCACGGCGCGCCCAGGTCCCTCGACCGCCAAAAGCGGGCGGCTCGGGATGACAATGGCAAACTGAGCCACTGCCCAATTCCCGGATTGAATCCCCCGGTTTCATCCTTTCATTCCTATTTCATACCACCGGAACGGAAATCGCTCTGGGCAGGCGCAAGGAGACGATCCCATGAGCAAGGCCCTGTTGTATGACGCGACGATATGCATCGGTTGCAAGCAATGCGAGGTGGCATGCGCCGCGCAGAACAAGCTTCCCTATAACGACGCGGTAGCCGCAGAAGAGCGGCAGTCCGACCATAAATTCACCGTCGTTCTAACCAAAAGTGACAAGTTCATGCGGCGTCTGTGCATGAATTGTCAGGAGCCCACCTGCGCGTCCGTTTGCCCGGTAGGCGCGCTCGAGAAGACGGCAGCTGGGCCGGTGACCTACGACGCCGGCAAATGCATGGGCTGCCGCTATTGCATGGTGGCGTGTCCCTTCGGCGTTCCCAAGTATGAATGGAATAAGCTGGCGCCGAAGGTGCGCAAGTGCACGATGTGCCCGGATCGCGTGGCCAGCGGCAAGCAGACTGCCTGCGCGGAGATTTGCCCGACCGGCGCCACAAAGTTCGGCGACCGGGATGATCTGATTAATGAGGCACAGCAGCGCATTCGCGACAATCCTGGCAAGTATGTGCCGCACATTTATGGATTGACGGAAGTGGGCGGCACATCGGTGCTGCTGCTCTCCAGCGTTCCGTTTGAAACCTTCGGCTATCGCGCCGACCTGTCGAACGACCCGCTCCCGATGCTGACGTTCCGCGTGCTTTCGCGCATTCCGGATTTTGTCCCGCTGGGCGGAATTCTCTTGGGAGGCGTGTGGTGGATTACGCATCGGCGCGAAGAAGTGGCGGCAGCGGAAGGGCGTGGAGCTAAACCAGCAGGCGGAGACCACGACGGGAGGAAGCAATGAAAATCAAGTTCACTTTCTGGAAGCTCGTCTTCCTCTTTTTGATGGCAGCTGGTTTGTACGCGACCGTGGTCCGCTACACCCGGGGGCTTGGCGGCGCAACCCACCTCAGCGATCAGTTCCCGTGGGGAATTTGGATCGGCTTCGACGTGCTATGTGGAGTGATGCTGGCAGCGGGCGGATTCACTCTCACGGCCACAGTCCACATTCTTAACATCAAGCGGATGCATTCGATCGTGAGACCGACAGTGCTCACCGCTTTCCTGGGGTATTTGCTGGTTTGTGTTGCTCTGATGTACGACCTGGGCAAGCCCTACAACATCTGGCATCCGCTCATCATGCGGAATCCGCACTCCGTGATGTTCGAAGTGGCCTGGTGCGTGATGCTCTACACCACCGTACTGGCGCTGGAGTTCTCGCCCATCGTGCTGGAACGATTCAACCTGCAAAAGCCGCTGAAGGTGATTCGGGGAGTGGTAATTCCGCTGGTGATTTGCGGTGTGATTTTGTCCACTCTGCATCAGTCGTCCCTGGGCTCGCTGTACTTGATCGTACCGGAGAAGCTGTATCCGCTCTGGTACAGCCCGCTGTTGCCGGTTTTTTTCTTCCTTTCAGCGATCGCGGTGGGATTGGCGATGACCATCTTCGAATCGTCCATGAGCGCCAAGCACTTCGGACGGCAACTCGAGTTGCCCATCCTGCAGGAATTGGGGCGCGTGCTGGTGGTGGTGCTATGGGTTTACGCCGCTCTCCGTCTTGAGGATCTGTTGAATCGCGGCGTGCTGAAGTTAACGCTGCGCCCAGGCTACGAAATGTATCTGTTCTGGGTGGAGATGGCTTTGACCCTGATTCTGCCGCTCATGCTGCTTTCGCAGCGCAACGTTCGCAATAGCGCTGGCGGACTCTACCTGGCGTCGGTGCTGGTGGTGCTTGGGTTCGTCACGAACCGGCTGAACGTTAGCATCACGGGGATGGAAGCATCCGCTGGAACCCATTACTTGCCGAAGTGGACGGAGCTGGCGGTGACGGGCGCGATTATCGCGGTTGGATTCGCGCTGTTCGGTTTGGCGGCGAAATACCTGCCAATCTTCCCCGAAGAGGAACACGCAGCAGAGCAGGGTGTCCAGCTTACAGCCCAGCCCGTCGCTGCGGCTGTTTTGCATCATGCCGGAGATTGAGCCAACTCGGGCCCGGTGGAAGCGTCTGACGAACAGCCTGAGCGCAAAATTGATCACGCTGTTGCTGGTGAGCATGGTAGTAATCTTTGCTCTCCTGGGATACCTGAATATCCGGCTGCAACGGCAGCACCTGGAAGCGGCTGCCTTGACCAGCGCGGAGCGGGTCAGCGATGTGATCCGGCGCAGCGCCACCTATTACATGCTGGGCAACGACCGCGAGGGCCTGTATCACGTGATTCAGACCCTGGCGGACGAGCCCGGCATGGTCAAGGTGAGGATCTTCGACAAACAAGGACGCATCAGCTATTCCACCGATCCCGACGAAGTGAGCCGGATGGTCGACAAGCGTGCGGAGGCCTGTTATGGCTGCCACGCTCAATCGCAGCCTCTGGCGCGGCTCAACCGTCCCGACCGCTTCCGCATTTATCGAAACGGCGGCGGCCAGCGGGTGTTGGGAATCATTACTCCCATCGAGAATCTGCCCTCATGTTGGAATGCTGCATGCCATGCGCATCCGGCCAGCCAGCAAGTGCTCGGGGTTCTCGATACGAATCTTTCTCTGGCCAAGGCGGATGCGCAACTGGCCGAAAGCAACGCCCGCACCCTCACTTACACCATGGCAGCCATGTTGATTGTGGCGGCGCTGAGTTGGCTGTTCATTGTGCGGGTGGTGGGCCGGCCTATTCAGGCGCTGGCGAAAGGCACAGAACACCTGTCGCGGGGAGAACTCGGCTACCAGATCGAAGTGCAATCGCAGGATGAGGTCGGCGATCTGGCACGGTCGTTCAACGACATGAGCGTGCAACTCCGCAATGCAAACCAGGAAATCACGGCGTGGGCCAGGACACTCGAAGATCGTGTCGAGGAAAAAACTTCCGAATTGAAGCGTGCCCACGACCACGTCCTGCAAGTGGAGAAGATGGCCTCGGTCGGCAAGATGGCGGCGGTGGTAGCCCACGAAATCAACAACCCTCTCGCCGGGATCCTTACTTACGCGAAGTTGCTGCGCAAGTGGATCGATCGCGGGGAGATGAAAGGCGACAAACTCCAGGAGGCCGCGGAGTGTCTTGACCTGATTGGCAGCGAAAGCCGGCGCTGCGGCGACATCGTCAGAAACCTTCTGACCTTTTCCCGGGCCGCGCCCATGAACCTGGAGACCACCGATATCAACATCGTCGTCGACCGTTCGGTTCGACTGGTGCAGCACCAACTGGAGATGGGCGCCGTCGAACTGAAACTTTATCTCGATGACGACCTGCCCAGAGTGCATTGCGATCCGGCGCAGATCGAGCAAGTGTTATTGGCGCTGATCATGAATGCGATCGACGCCATGCCCCGCGGCGGCAATTTGTGGCTGCGAACCCGCATGAATTCTGCGCAGAATGCGGTTGAGATCGAAGTCCGGGATGATGGAACGGGCATCTCCCCGGAAGTTCTCCCGCAGATTTTTGAGCCCTTCCAAACCACCAAAGAGAAAGGCCATGGGGTTGGTCTCGGCCTGGCGGTCAGCCGCAACATCATTGACCGCCACCACGGCCGTATCGAGGTGCAATCCGAGTTAGGCAAGGGAACTACTTTTACTGTAACGCTGCCGGTCGAGTCCCGCGTGATGGCCGCGAGCGGCGCAGTGGCAGCAACGAAGGCGAGGTGATGAACGTGAGCGCACAAGGCAAGCTACTCATTGTGGACGATGAACTGAGCGTGCGCGATTCGCTGGGAAAATGGTTTCGCGAGGAGGGATATGAAGTCGGCACGGCGGAAAGCGCCAGCGAAGCGCTTACGCGTCTGGCGCAGCACCCTTGGGACGCAGCGTTGGTTGACATCAAAATGCGTGGCACCGACGGAATTGAGTTGCAGCGTCGCATGCATGAGCTCGATCCGGAACTGATGGTCATCATGATGACGGGCTATGCATCGGTTGAGACTGCGGTTGCCGCGCTCAAGAACGGCGCCTATGACTACGTCACCAAGCCGCTTGATCCGGATGAAATTGCGCATCTGGTCAAGAACGCAATGGCTCACAAGCGCACGGCAAAGGAGAACGTACTGCTGCGCGAGACGGTGGCTGAAGTCGCGCGGCCCGAAGAAATGGTCGGACAGAGCGCGGCGATGAAAAAAGTCTTCGACGCAATCGAGACGGTCGGCCCAACCGATGCGACGGTTCTGATTACCGGCGAAAGCGGCACCGGCAAGGAATTGGTCGCGCGGGCGATTCACCAGGCGAGTCCGAGACGATTTCATCCCCTGGTCGTCATTCACTGTGGAGCGCTTACCGAAACGCTGTTGGAAAGCGAGCTCTTCGGTCACGAAAAGGGTGCATTCACCGGCGCCCAGTACCGCAAAAAAGGGAAGTTCGAGATCGCCGAGGGGGGTACGGTTTTTCTGGACGAGATTGGCGACATCAGTCTCAAGACGCAAACCGACCTGCTGCGTGTGCTGCAGGAGCATGAAATCGTGCGGGTGGGCAGCACTCAGTCTATCAAGGTGGATTTTCGTTGTATCGCCGCGACCAACAAAGATCTGGAAAAACTGATCGACGAAGGTAAATTCCGGCCGGATCTTTTTTATCGGCTCAATGTTTTCCACATTGAAATACCCCCATTACGCGATCGTCACGACGACATTCCGCTGCTGGTGAATCACTTCGTACGCAAGTTCTCCCTGCAGATGAACAAGAAAATCAATCGCGTTGCTCCAGAGGCAATGAATCTGCTCCAGCAACAGATATGGATGGGCAATGTTCGCGAACTGGAAAACGCGGTGGAGCGAGCGATGGTAGTGGCGCAGGAGCCGCAAATCCAGGCGCAGGATTTCGTCTTCAAGCCGGTTCCCAACGGCGTGCCCAAGACGCTGGAAGATATGGAAAGGGCGCACATCCTCCGCACCTTGGAAGCATGCAATTGGAATCAGAGCCGCGCGGCTGAAGTGCTGGATATTGACCGCGTGACCCTGCACCACAAACTGAAGAAGTACGGATGGAGCCGGCAACACGTTGAAACGCGATGAACCTGCAACTGCTGCCGATCGGGAAACTCGATGGCGGGTTGCTGAACAATCTGGCGCCCGCGCTGGCCAAAAGCTTCGGCCTGCCTTGCGAGATTATCCCGCACGCGTTCGACCCTGAGTTCGCCTTTCACGGCGAGCGTCAGCAGTATCATTCCTCCGAGATTCTTGCCTGTATGCAAGCGGTGGTAAGTCCGCAATCGTGGCGCGTGCTGGGCGTGACCGCGGTGGATCTATATATTCCGATTCTGACCTTCGTTTTTGGCGAGGCGCAGGTGGGAGGACCTTGTGCCGTCGTATCCCTCCATCGTCTG
>DASPSE010000369.1:0-8089 GCA_035624085.1 Terriglobales bacterium | reverse complement strand
GTACCTAACTCTAGAGCCAATCAACTGGGTGACACTCAAGAATGAAAAAGACGTTGTTCATTGCCGCCCTTCTGTGGACTCTTCCGATGTTCTCACAGAGCAATACGGGAGAATTGCGTTTGACCGTCACCGATCCCTCTGGATTGGCAGTGAAAACTTCGGTTGAACTCGTCAGCGAGGCCAACCAGTATCGCGACACGTTAATTACGGACGAAAAGGGCTACGCGGATTTCGAGAGACTGCCTTATGGAATCTATCAGGTCGGGATCGAAGCTCCAGGTTTTGCCAAGGTTTCTGAGCAGGTGGAAATACGATCTGCTCTCCCCTTAGATCGTGCGATTCGGCTGAAAGTGGTTTCAGTCTCGGAATCGGTGAATGTGAACGCGTCCGTTACTTTGATCGATCCCTATCGCGCTGGTTCGATCAATGAGTTAGGGTCGAAGGCGATTCAGGACCGATTGACCGCGCTGCCCGGCCGCTCCATGCCGGATCTGGTGAACTCTCAACCCGGCTGGCTCTACGAAGGGAATGCGGTTCTCCACCCGCGCGGATCGGAATATCAGACGCAATATGTAGTGGACGGCGTACCGCTGACCGACAACCGTTCGCCCAGCTTCGGTCCGGAGCCTGTTGAAGCCGACGAGGTCGAATCCCTCACGATCTATACCGCCGGCATTCCCGCGGAATTTGGCAGGAAGATGGGCGGCGTAGTTGAGGTCAATACTCTCAAGAACCAAGATCCGGGGTTTCACGGGCAGCTCACCCTTTTCGGCGGAACTTATGATACGGCCGGGATCGATACTCAGGATCAGTACACATGGAATGGAAATACGCTTGGCGTGAGCGCCTCCGGGAACATGGCGGGCCACTACCTCAACCCGGTAGTCCCGCAGAATTACACCAATCACGGCACCGCCGGAAGTTTTTCGGCCAGCTACGAACGGGAGCTCACGCCGAAGGACCGCCTCACTCTGATCGCCCGCCATGAACTGGCGCGCTATCAAATCCCCAACGAACTGGTACAGCAGAACGGAGCATATCTGCCGAACGCGGACAACACTACCGGCTGCCCGCCCGTTCCTCCGGCCGACGAGCCGAACGATTGTGTGTTTATTCCCGGGGGGCAGCTGCAAACCGGCGACAACTTTGAAACCATGGGGAGCCTCTCTTACCAACACATTTTCTCCTCCAACGCGATAGGTGTAGTGCGGGGAATGGCACGCGATAACTCCAACGACTTTAATTCCAACGCGGCATCCTGGCCCCTCATTGCGACCCAGCACAACGACTTCAAGGAGATCTACTTCAACGGCAGCGTCTCCATCCATTATGGCAGGCAGGAATGGAAAGCCGGAGTCGAGTCCGATGCCATATTCCTGCACGAGAACTTCAGCTACGTGATGCCGTACTGTGCCGATCTTTCAAACCCTCAATGTCCTATCAATCTGGGCATCTTGGATGCCGGTGCGACAACCTTTGCCTTTAGGGGCAGCCGTCCGGATCTGGAACAAGCGGCTTATGTCCAGGATGCGGTCCGGCTCGGCAACTGGTCGGTTAATGCGGGGCTCCGGTGGGACCACTACCAACTGCTGTTGAACCAGAATGCGGTGAGCCCGCGTCTCGCCGTCTCGCGCTACTTCCCCTCAGCGGGCGTAAATATTCACGCCTCCTATGACCGGATCTTCCAGACGCCATCGTTCGAAAACATCCTGCTATCAAGTTCTCCGTCTGCGGAGGCTCTGGACACCAGCATTCCCGCAGTGCAGCTGCCGGTACAGCCTTCTCACGGGAACTATTTTGAATTGGGGGCCACGAAAGCATTCTTCGGGAAACTGCGGCTGGACGCGAATATGTTCCGCCGTGACGTAAACAACTATGCAGACGACAATCAAGTTCTGAGTACGGGGATCAGTTTCCCCATCGCATTCAGCAAGGCTATTCTCTACGGCGCGGAGGGCAAACTGGAAGTTCTACAATGGGGGCGGTTCTCCGGCTTCGCTAGCTACTCCTATATCGTCGGAAATGCCTGGTTCCCGGTGACCGGCGGACTGTTCTTGGGAGATAATGCGGTCAACCCGACGAGCGGGCATTTTCCAGACTCGCAGGACCAGCGGAACAGCGTGCGTGGACGCATCCGCTATCAGGTCGCCCCGCGCTTGTGGATCGCTGCGGGCGCGGATTATAACACCGGGCTGCCGTTTCAACCGGACTTGACCCCGCAGCAATATGCCACGGAATATGGCCAAGTAGTGGTTGATCACCTCAATTTCAATCGCGACCGCATCCGTCCGTACTTCACGCAGAATGCTTCGCTGGGCATCGATCTTTACAACCGGGAAAAACGCTCGGTACGCTTTCAGGGCGACATCGCGAACCTGGGCAACACGCTTGAACTAATCGATTTCGGAGGACTCTTCTCCGGTAACGCTATCGGCCCGGCGCGGCAATACACCTTCCGTCTAGTGACGACATTCTAGAAAGGTAGGCGCCTTATCGAGAACCTAAACAACCGCCTTAATGTCATCGACTTCGGCGGATTGTTCTCGGGAAATGCCATCGCCCCGCCTCGTACCTACGCCCTACCGCTTACAACCAGCTTTGACCACGCCCGCGAAACTCGCCAAGCGCGTCCCTTTGTACAGTACCAAGGTAAGATTGTCAGTAACCTTTTGGCCTGCAAAACTATCTAAGTGTGATAAACTCCTTCCCCAATCCGATGTTTATACCGCATCCCAACCTGAGCGATGAGGTCAATCGCAATATCGTGCAGTCAGAGATCGAGGGAGGAGTGCTTCTGAGCACTTTGCCGCCCTCAACCGTACTGCAGATCGAAACCCAACATCACCGTTACACGGCTGTGCTGCTGGGTGGGAGTGAGGCGCTCATTTCCGGTCATCCCGAGTACTGTCCGGAGCCGGTGCTGGTGGCAATCGCGGGTTCGACTTGGGGCGGAACGATGTTGAAGCAGCGTTATATCGGACGGGGAATGCACCTGGAGTTTTGCCATCCGGATTATCACACGCCGATTGTCACTTCTCGCATTCAGGAAATTTGGGAGGAACGGCTGCAGCTTGGCACCGACGATGGGCGGTCTGGCTTAGCGGACAAATCTGGAAGCCGCATAAATAATGCCTGCCCATATGACTAAGGAAACGGGGAAGCAGAGGATCAGGGCATTCAAAAAGTGGCGGCTCAGCCCAGGCTTGAGATTGTGCTCCTCATAGAATGTTTCCCACCGATGATGTAATACCAAGGTGTTCCTGTTTGTCATAACAACCTCACTTTACCTGGCGTGCGTTCTGCTCTATGTTCAACCCTATTGATTCTCTGATGTTGCTAGGAATCTTTACCACTAGGTGATTTACTAGGTGCGGGGCGTGGGAATGTTTCTTCCCAGGTATTCTCTAAGCGTTTGAAAAGAATGATTCGGTATTATCGATAATGCTAATGGCTACTCAGGATTTGTCAGCTAATCAGGATCTGCAGCTGCTTACCAGGGACGAACTGCGCGCCCGGCTGCAGCAAGTCGGGCGAGAGCGCTATCATCATCAGCATCCATTTCACCTGATGATGCACGAAGGGCGCCTGACGCACGGCCAACTGCAGGCTTGGGCGCTCAACCGCTATTACTATCAGAGCCGGATTCCCATCAAGGACGCGATCATTTTGTCGCGCAGCGAGGACCGGGATTTCCGCGTGGCTTGGCGCAAACGAATTGTGGATCATGACGGAGATGCCAACACGGAGGGCGGGATTGCGCGCTGGCTGAAGTTGGGAGAGGCCACCGGTTTGTCACGGGACTTAGTCCGCATCGGCGAAGGGGTGCTGCCGGCAACGCGCTACGCCGTGGATGCCTATCTGGACCTGGTACGGAATCGCACCTTCCTCGAAGCGGTAGCGTCTTCGCTTACCGAGCTTTTCTCCCGTGACCTGATCGCCTTGCGAATGGACGCGCTGCGAAAACATTATCCCTGGCTCTCAGGAGGACTGGATTACTTCACAGCGCGGCTGACCCAGGCGCCGGAAGATGCGAAGTTTGCTTTCGATTGGGTTGCCGAACATGCCCGCACCCGTCACGAGCAGGAGGCAGCGATCGGCGCCCTGCGGCGGAAGTGCGACATTCTTTGGGCGCAACTCGACGCGCTCTACTTTGCTTACGTGCAACCGGGTTGGCCACCGCCAGGAGCTTTTATTCCGGCCGAGGGAGCCTGAAGTGGCGCAACCGGAAACCACGAGCTGTCCCCGTCTGGCGGCGGGATGCCGCTGGGCGGAGGCCAACGGCGCGGAACGAATGCTGTTGTTTCCAGAAGGAGCGCTGCGCTTGCAAGGCACTGGGCGAGAGATTCTGGAACGTTGCGATGGCCAACGCACGGTTCAGCAGATCGTACAAGACCTGCAGAAGCTTTATAGCGCCGGCGATCCCGCGCGAATTGAAGCCGAGGTCGCGAGCTTTCTCGAGCAATTGCACCGCAAGCGGATTGTAGATTATTAGGCCGCCACTGTTCGGAATCAGTCATGCCAACCGCTCCACTAGCGCTGATCGCCGAGCTTACCCACCGATGCCCGTTGCATTGCGTGTACTGCTCCAATCCGCTCGAGATGCAGAAAACCGGTTCGGAGCTCTCGACTGAAGAATGGGTGCGTGTTTTCCAGGAAGCTGGCCGACTGGGTTCTCTGCACGCCCACTTCACCGGAGGCGAGCCGCTGGCGCGTGCGGACCTGACGGAACTAACCAAGGGCGCTCGCGCTGCAGGGCTTTACGTCAACCTGATTACCTCCGGCCTGGGGCTTTCTGAAAAACGACTGGCGGCCTTGGTTTACGCCGGTCTCGAGCACGTTCAACTCAGCTTCCAAGGCTCGCGCGAAGAAATGGCGGACGAGATTGCTGGCGCACCCAGTCACGCCCACAAGCTGAAGCTCGGCCAACTCATTCGTCAATTCAAGGTCGCTTTCACGGTGAATGTGGTGGTCCATCGGCAGAATCTCGATCACCTGGGCGAAATCATTTCCATGGTCGAGGAGCTTGCTCCGGATCGCGTGGAGATCGCCAACGTGCAGTATTACGGGTGGGCGTTGCGCAACCAGGAGGCTCTGCTTCCAACGCTAAAACAGGTCGAAAAATCGCAACGAGTCGTGAGCGCAGCGGAGGCGCGCCTCAGCGGCCGTATGCGTATCGACTACGTTGCTCCCGATTACTATGCGCGCTATCCGAAAGCTTGCATGGGCGGGTGGGGCCGACGGCTGATGCTGATCGATCCTGCAGGCCGGGCGCTTCCTTGCCATGCGGCGGGCGTAATTCCCGGGCTGACGTTCGATAATGTCCGTGAACATTCGCTGGAGTGGATCTGGCAGGAATCAAGCGCATTTCAAAAATTCCGCGGCGAAGCCTGGATGCCCGAACCTTGCCGCACCTGCGACCGCCGGACGGAAGATTTCGGCGGATGCCGCTGCCAGGCTTTATTGTTGACCGGGAATGCCGCGGCGACTGATCCAGTGTGCTCGCTTGCGCCGGCCCACGATGTCGTGGAGAAAATCGTGGCGCGCGTGAATGAAGGCGAGGCTGCGTGCATCCCATCGCCGGTCCCCATTCCAACCAACTGGGTGTATCGACCGAATCCCCGCTGATGAAACCCAAGTTCTTCGCGACCTCCTCCGAATTTCGCGCTTGGCTGCGACAGCATCACGCTCAATCCCAGGAGTTGTTATTCCTTCACCCCCGCCAGCGCGAGCACCGTAAGCAGGATTCGCTTGAGGCCCAGTTCGCGTCCGCTGCCGTCGAACCATTCCTGCAGAGTGTGGGCCCCGCCGCCCGCTCCACCACCGCCGATCGCGATCGCCTCCCGGCCCAGCGACATGGGGATGTTGGCGTCAGTGGAAGCCCGCTGAATCTGAGCCGCGTTGCCCAAGTGTGCGTCGACGGCGCGAATCACTTTCAGGATCCGGGCGTTAGCATCCAATTCGCCAGCGGGCCGATTGCCAATCGGCACCACTTCGTGACTTAGGCCCGACGAACGCCGCTGGGAGGGATTGCGTCTTTCACTTGAGCGCGCTTCCTCATCTATCGCCAACTCCAGTGCCTGCCTTAATGACGCCTCGAGACGCTCCATCTCCGTCATAGACGTAGACCGAATATCCACGCGCATGCTGGCCGATTCAGGAATGGAGTTCACCGAAGTGCCTCCGCGGATCACGCCCACATTGAAAGTTGTCTTCGGCGAAGCCGGCACGGGTGTTTGCGCAAAGACATAAAGCGTGCGCGCCAACACTAAAATCGGGTTGGGGGCGCCAAAGTCGCTCCAGGAATGCCCGCCTGGACCGCGCACAATCACTTCGAAGCGACGGCTGCCCAAAGCTTCAGCCACAATCGTATCCGAGCCGGCGCCGTCGAGGACTACGCTGTAGCGAATGGAATCGTTCCAGCGGGAGCTGGAAAAAATGTGGCGCATCCCCCGCAGATCGCCTTCGCCTTCTTCGCCGACATTACCAATGAATAAGATCGAAATATTCGGAGAAATGCCTGCCGACTGCAGCGCAGCCGCGATCGCCAGAAGTGCCGTAACTCCCGCCCCATTGTCAGAAACGCCGGGTCCATATAAGCGATTGCCCTGCTGGCGCACGTTCAAGGGAGTGCCAGCAGGGAAAACCGTATCAATGTGCGCGCTGAGCGAAACAATCTGCCGGCTGGGGCCGGGACGAATGCCGAAAACGTTGCCCACTTCGTCGCTGTGAACATCCTCGAGGCCTAATTCTCGAAAACGCTTCTTTAGCCATTCCGTTCTCGCCATCTCGCCGAACGGGGGAGCAGGTATGGATGCCATGTCGAGTTGCCACTGCGCAAACGGTGTCTCTTGGGAGCGAAACCAGTCGCAGGCTGCTCGGACCGGCGGCAACTCAGCCAGCCGCGCAACTTCCTGCTGCACTGTGCCCAGGCCTGGGGCATCTACGCGCGAGCTCGAGGACATGGAGTTGATTGCTCATCTTACAACGCAATGTCGGCAGGTCGGAAATGTGACAGGATTCTTGCCTCTCTGAACAACCACGAAGGACACCAAGGAACACGAAGCCACCTTGCGCTCAAACCTTCGTGTAACTTCGTGCTTTTCGTGGTTGACAAAACAGGCGTCCTCCCGGATTCTGTCGGCAACCAGCGGCGTTGATCCTCAATCTAACCTGATAGGATTGACTTCGCCGGAAAAAGAGGACAGCCAGCCGGCCAACTCTCCGAATCAAATTTGGTTACACTAGTCTTATGAAGCATATCCGCCCAGCATCCCTTCTGACTGCCGTCGTTGCTCTAGTTAGCCTGATCACGCCCAGGGCCTTCGCCGACGAAGGTCCTCTCGACAAGTCCGAACCTAAGGGCATTACCCCGGAGCAGATCATCCAAAGCTTCGCCGCCAAAGAGAAGGAATTCAAAGAAGCTTACGACCAATACGGTTATCGCGAGTCAGCCAAGATGCAAACTCTGGATGGGGACACAGTCGATGGCGAATTCCAGGAAGTGTTTGACGTCAGCTTCGACGACAGTGGGCGGAGAGTTAAGAATGTAGTGTTCGCGCCCCTGCCAACCCTCACCCGCATCGGCATGACCCGGGAGGACTACGACGATCTGGAGAACGGCTTTCCCATGGTTCTCACCAGCGACCAGATCAGCCAATACAGCGTGATTTACGCGGGACAGCAGCAGGAAGACGAGCTGCATTGTTACGTTTTCGACATCGCGCCCAAACAGATCGAAAAGAACAAGCGCTATTTTCAGGGACGCATCTGGGTCGACGATCACGACTTTCAGATCGTCAAAACCTACGGTCAAATGGTTCCTGAAACGCGCGCCAAGAAGGGCAAAGGGCAGGAAAACCTGTTTCCTAAATTCACCACCTGGCGTGAGCAGGTCGACGGTAAATACTGGTTTCCCACCTACACCCGAGCCGACGACACGCTTCGCTTTGCTACCCAGGATGTCAGGATTCGGGAGATCGTGAAATATACCGACTACAAGCGGTTCGGATCCAATGTCAAGATCACTTACCAGGGAAAAGAAATTCCCAAGGGCGATCAGAAGGACAAGCCGCAGCCGCCTCAGTAGCGG
>DASPSE010000239.1:0-34064 GCA_035624085.1 Terriglobales bacterium | reverse complement strand
ACTCGGTCTGCACCTTGCCGAACGCCGCTCCCGGATGCGTCAGGAGGTGAGTCCCGGTGAAACGCATCGTCCATGTGTGCCAAACCATGTAGAAGAATGCGATCGCGCCGGTCCAGCGCTGCGCCGTGTACATCCAGTTGCCGGTCCACGGATACTCGCCGACATTTCCCTCGCCACGATACCAGATATAAAACCCGTAGAGCGCGTGATAGAGAATGGGCAGCCAGATGCCGAACAACTCCAGCCCGACTACAAACGGAAAGCTGCTCAGTAGCTCAACCTGCTTGGTGTAGGCGGACGGACCGCGCGTGGCAAAAGCGTTGGAAATGAAATGTTCGATCAGGAACAGCCCAACGGGAACGATCCCGCTGAGCGAGTGCAGACGGCGCAACAGGAAGGAATATCCCTGACCCGCCTGCAGCGGCGCCACACCCGGTTGAATTTGTGTCGGAGCTGGAGTGCTGGCGGTTGCTGCCACGAATGCTCCCTATGAGTTCAATGAGGACAAGATAACTTTTTATTATCTTGGCGGGCGAGAAGGGAAGTCAAGGAAGGGACGAATAGGGTAGTGGCTCAATTTAATTTTCGCCGCAATTTGCCAGAATGACAAATCAAATTGAGCCACTACCACGAATAGTGGCGGTATTTCAAAAAATACTTTAAGACAGTACCCGAATGGTGGCCACAATGTCTCTTCATGGAGAGCCGCAGCTGGCGGTTGGTATGTCCGCGTTAAACCACCCCAAAGCTTTGTTCCGAATTCGGAACATGAAACGGTTTATCACAGCGGGCTAAGTCTTTCTGCGGTAGATTTCTACTTGAAAGCAGAAACTTCAGAAAGGAGGTGGAAGAGAGCAGTTCCACCCTCGCTGCTTCGAGCAGGGCGGCGAAAGGCGTGTTCTTTGTAGCGCCTTCACCGGGGAAAAAGGTCACAACTCAGCCACGTCGATTGGGCTACTTCTGACGCGGTCATTACTCCAACGCGGAGGAACACCATGAACAAGACCTCAGTATTCGCTCTGCTTCTAGGTCTCGCGTTATCGGCAGACCTACCGGCTGCCAGTTTGAACCATAGCTCAGGAGCGCAGTCTTCGGCGAACCAAGAATCTCTTGCTATCCACTCCGGCCTTTTCTATCCGATAGTAGATGCATCCTATGTTGGAGGCACGATCTTCAACATGCCGTTTGTAATCCCCCCTTGGCCGGTGCGACTTATCGAGTTTTCACCTCGGCAGTACCGGACCGATGGACATATAGCGCTTGGGTCGAAAAGCGTTGTTTTTATCTTTAACTTGGATCGTAAGCCAAATCCGGCTCTTCCCGCCGGCAGTCTTCTTAACCTGCACTCATGTGCTGATGCCTCACCCGGCACCGATCCAGAGCTGGCCTGTACGCGTCTCAAACACTCAGGCAAAAAGGAATGGTGGGTGATGGATATACCGTACTCACAGATCAAGTTGCTCTCACGTGCCAAGATCGGCACCAGCGACCTCACTTCCCTCGCGACGGTTTACGGGACGGCGGCTGCCGGGGTGTTAAGCAGCGTAGTCAGTGCCATTGGGAAGACCCATGGGAAAGAGCTTTACGGGGGAATCACCGCCGGGGGTTTGGCTCTGGGCTACTATTTCCTCGTAGCACGCCCCCATGCGCACGAGCGCTACATAGCGCTCTTCGTCTGCCACGAAAAGGATAGAGAATGCCAAAGGGCGGATGCTGAAGCCTCGGATACAGAGGCGAAGTCTCTCTCCTGTGACGATCTGTGCAAGAAGACGATGACGGAGAAGCTCCTCGACAAGGACGCCCCAGGTGATGAACTTTTCAAAAAGGGTGACGTGGTCATGTTTAAGATTCCGAACAACCACGACTATTACAACATTTCGATGATTTTGATCGGAAAAACCGGTCAAACATTTGTCACAGAGACCGCCGACAAAAGCGCCAAGTGAGCGCAATGAGGACAAGATGAGTTCTTATCATCTGAGCGCGATGGAAGGGCAGTTGGGGAACGGTACATTTCACTACTGTCCTGATTAGGGGCGGTGTCCTATTTCTGCAGGAGTTGTTTTGTACCACTGGGCCAAGCACTATCTTACCTAAAGAATGTGGAGGCATTTATGGGCGGCATCGGAATCTGGGTGAGAGGATTGGCGGCGGCGTTTATCTCAGGCGGCGCGTCGGGGGTAACTGGCGGCATTACCGCATCTGTAATCGATCCGAATGCCTTTAATCTTTCAACCCAGCTATCACACACACTGACTCTCATCGGCGTCACATTCCTGGTTTCAGGGATACTCGGCGTCTGCGCCTATCTGGCAAGGTCCCCTCTAGACGACCAGCGTGGTAAAACTCTTAGCGCAGCTGCTTGAGTAGGACCTGAACCTCGTGGGCGGTTTTTCTTCCGCGGGCGAAAAGCCTTGGGGCGCCCCACTTCCCGATTTGATGTCGAGAAGTGGGGAGGTCCCGCCGTTTTGACTTTGGGATGGCGCGCAATGGCCCGATTATGGCCGGTTCTCCCGATAGCTGCGACGGTAACGGCTCCTTACAGAAGGGAGACTTACTCGCTACACCTTCTTTGTCATGCGCACCACGATCATCGATTCGCCGTCGCCCAGCGGGACATCCAGATTCTCCAGAGCCTCGTAGCCTTTGGCTTTGTAGAACGGCACTCCGCTCAAGGTTGCGCCCATTTCGAGGCGCGTAAACCCTGCGGACTTGGCGGCGCTTTCGCAAGCCTCCAGGATCATGCTGCCGATGCCGCGCCGCGCCCACGCGGGATGCACGAAGAAAGCTCGAATCTTGGCGGCGTCGTGCCTTGAATCAAGCAACGAGTCCTGGCGTCCGCTCCAATGATCGCCACCGAAGAGTGTCTTGCGCTTGCTCCATCCGCCACAGCCCACGATCTCCGGTGCAGTGCCTTCCGACGCGTCGGCTTCCGCCACGAAGTACGTTCCATCTGCGATCAACTGGCTATCCACTCCGTAAACCGTCTTCAGTGCCCCTTCGATCTGAGCGGGTGTGTAATCTTCGGCCTGCAATCCGCGCACTGATGCCTCAATCAGCACGCGCAACACAGGAATGTCGGCAGGCGCAGCTAAGCGAATGCGAATGTTCATGAAGCTTTCATTATAGGAAGTTTGGCAAGCCCAGCCTTTTGTCATTCCCAGGAGCGAAGCGAGGATGAATCTACATTTTGACGGCAGAACTGCGGATCGCTCGCTGCGCTCGGGATGACAACAAGAAAATCAAGTTAACGACCGCCACGGGTGTACCAACGCAAGAACTCCCTAAACGCGGCTCCGCGATGGCTGTATCGCGCCTTTTCTTCCGCACTCAATTCGGCGAAGGTCTTCTGAATTGACGGGAAATAAAACAGAGGATCGTAGCCAAAGCCATTGTGGCCACGCGGAGCGTCAAGAATCACGCCTTCAGCCTGGCCACGGAACACTTCTAGGATCTGCAGATCTCGAGCTGCCGCGATCACGCAAACGAAACATGCAGTGCGCTTCTCCGGCGGAACATCTTTCAGTTCGCGCAGCAGGCGGGCATTATTGGCTTCGTCTTCGGTGTTGCTGTTTTGAAGATGAGGTGCACCAGCAGCATAACGCGCGGAATGAACGCCGGGCGCGCCGTTTAAGGCATCTACCTCCAATCCGGAATCGTCCGCCAATACGATCTCGCCGGGAACATATCGGCTGTAAGTCTCGGCCTTCTTGCGGGCATTCGCCTCAAAGGTCGCTCCGTCCTCAATCACGGTCGGAAGCGAAGAGAAGTTGGGGATGAAAGCGATCTCAACTCCAACCGCAGCCGCTGCTCCCGCGAAATCGCGTAGTTTGCCGGGATTCGAAGTAGCGATGAAAACGCGTTTCATATTTCCGACGGGATCACGGGTCGCTTCGCGTTCTTTGCGTAAACTGACGTTCTCTACGGTCAAAGGTTTACCGCAAAGCTCGCAAAGGATTCGCAAGGACCGCAAAGTAAAGATGCCGAAATTAGGTTCGGGCGGCTGCTAAACACCCTTCACAAACCACAACAGCAGACCCGCGGCACACACTAGCGACACAAGCCCACCAACTGTTCGATCCCAGGTACGGACGAACGTGATCTGCACGCGGCTCTCTCCTGCCGCGATCGGGATCAGCATCTGCCCAGTGTCGTCCTGGGTTTCGGCCTCCACGCGGCGACCGTTGACCTCGACTCGCCACGCCGGATAATTGAACAGCCACAGCACCAGCTTGCCGGGCTGGTTTGTCTCTGCCACGAACGATTTTTTCTCCGGGCTCCATTCTTGCACCCGGACTCGCAACGGTACACCGCTATCCAAAGCCACAAGCGGCGCGTCCCGCTTGGCGTTATAGGGATCAGCTCCCACGGGCACATATTCATCCGTCCCTTCATAACCTGCTCTGCTCTGATGTTGGCTGACCATGTCCGCAGTGTCTGCAGCGCCGCCCCACCACGGCGGTTGGATGCGGTGCCAAACAAAAACCAAGACGGCGAGCAGCACCAGATAGGCTGTCACTCGCCACAGCCATCGCTTGCGGGCCATGGTCATCAGCACAACCAGAGTAACGTTCAAGCAGAGCAGCCAGCGCCAAGGCAATTGCACGAAGCGCAGCACGGGAAGATGTTGCCATAGCGGTTCGGAAAGAGAGAGCATTAGCAACCCGCCGACGCAACTCCAGATCAGGAGCACCCGCCGAAGCTTCTCTTGTCGTGGCTGCTTGAGTACAAGAAATGCTGCGATCATAAGCACGACCAACTCGGCTGAGGCGATCACGGACACGAGCAAATTGAACCGGTTGTGATCCGCATCAGCGGTCGTGGTGAACAGAAAATTATCCTGCGGACGCACTCCTGGAGAGAGGAGCTGGGCGACATCAATCCACTGCTGCTCGTAAAATGCCGGCAGAATGAAGAATGCTGCCAGGCCCGCACCCAGCGCTCCTGCCGCAGCCGCGTACAACAGAATCTTTGGCGAGCGCCGCAGGATAGCAAACGTCACGGCCAGCAGCGCAAGTGAGTAGTTCGCCATTATCGATGCCGGAACGTTGGTTAAGGCGCTGGCGGCCACAATCAGCGCCAAAGGGATGACCGCTTTTCGGCCATGCTCCTCTATCTCCATCATGCACAGGAGCACAAGCGGCAACAGCGCCCCGGCGAGCAGTTCCGCAAATGCGCTCCGCCAATAGGTAATCACGATGTAATAAGGATTGGCGGCGTACAGGACTGCGGCGAAGACACCGTCGTTCCGGCTCACCCAGCGACGAGCCAGCAGGAACATCGAGCATCCGGAGAGGGTTAGCGCCAACCACACATACGCTCCTGGGACTGTCTTCCATGGCAAAATGGCTCCCAATGCTGCTCCCAGGAACCAGGAAATCGGAGGGTAGAAAATAAATCGTGCCTCGCCATATCCATAATGAGCCAGCGCAGCCCAGCGTGGGTAAAAGATCCCCTGCCGCCATTGGCTGAGAACCTCCATCCACGAGTTAATGTGGAATTCGAAGTCGTGACCGGAAGGAATCCCAAGGAAGAAAAAGGGAACTACGACGGCAAAAGCAGCGGCCGCAATGGTCAGCAAGGGCCAGCCAAAGATACTTCCAGCGCGGTGCTGAGATTGATCTTGCGAAGCGGCGAAATGCGCCATGGTAAAGGTCCGGAGCTGTGGACGAATTCGCCGTGATTTTACCGGAAATTAACCTGGTTGAAACCTTTGTGTATCGGGGACTGGCTACACTTTTGCCATTCGAGGTGGAGTAACCCGGCGTATGGGGGTCTGCACGAGAGACGGCGTGCGGGCCCCTTGACGCCTTCCCAGGGTCTCAAGCAAGTGAAGCGGGAGCCGCTTCCCCACTGCGCTGACGACGGAGTTCCTGCAGAAATTCCTCCTGGCTCAGCGACTCGGTCCGGCGCAACAACTCGAGCAGTGGATCTTCCAAATCTTCGACGCTAGAACTGGTGGAATCGTCTTTGGCGGCCAAAGCGAGTGGCGTGATGAGCACGGCCGGAAGCGTTCCCGGCTGGCCGGCGAGCAGTCCAATGAATTGCTCGAGCCGCGCGTGCTCCTCTGCGCTTCGCAACACAAACTCAATCCCCATGCCGAATCCCGGATGCATGACACGCACCCTGCCTTCAAGTCCTACTTCCGCATCCTCAGCCTTCAGACAAAGCGTAATGGCAGCGCGTTCCGGGAAGGGTGACTCGGTTTCCACGTAGCATCCACCCAGGCTCAGATCGGTGAGCTTACACTGCGACAACGGGTCGAGGTCTGCCGGAGGAGGGTCGGAAGCGTTAGCCGAGATCCAGGCCTTGAGGATTGCGCGGGTATTGTCGGAAAGAGCGATAAAGCGCACTCCCGATTCCCCGTTGGGATTCGCTCGTGTCACCTCCCCACGAACTTCCAGCTCGGTTTTGCCGTCAGGGAGCGTAAAACGGGCGGCAATCTGAGCCGTCGGACAGAGCGGGTGTGCTGCCAAAATGTCCATGCCGGTCTCGCTGAGATCCAGAAGGATGCCTTCGACATCGGGAGCATCCTGCAGCTTGAGTTGAATCGGAAGCTGCAACGGAACCCGGCAGGCAGATCGCCGCTCCCGCTTAAGCAGCGCGGCTGCGGCGCGCAGGCTGGTTTCCGCCTGCGGTAAAGAGAGTGGTTTGTACAGGACAAAGTTCGCCCCCTGGCCGAGCGCATGGCGAAGTTTCGTCCTGTCACCCAGGAGGGCCACGGTGACCGCGGGGTCCGCCGAAGAGGACTGGTGAACGTTTTGCAGCACCAGAGCGGCGCTGTGCGGGTCATCGAAATCCACGACGACCACATCGAACTTTTGCTCGGTCAGTTGGCAGAGAGCCTCAGGATACCCGCAGCAGACGGTGGCGAGCCCGAAGCCGGAGAATACAGTGTCGAGCACAGCGGTGGCATCATTTTCCTTGGAAACCAAAAGTGCGTGGAACATCATATGCCGCTCGCGGTGCCGCCAATGAGTTGCCCGGGGTTATGGCCAGCGCGGAGCTGCGCCTTTGGATTTGGCAGGTGCAGCCGAACCTCCCGCCGATGCTGAGGCGGCCTTGGCCGCTCCCTGCGACTGCTCATCCATTTCCGACAAAACGGCTGCTTCATCGTCATCCGTATCCGCGAGCAACGGCGCCACTTCCCGCAGTTTTTCCGCCGCCTGCTGCAGCATCTCGATCTGCTTCCCCAACTGGGCGTACTTAGCCTGCTTGCGCCGCAGGACCTCGTGAATGTCCTTCATACAACCCCCTCAAGCGAATTTACGGACCCCACGCGCAATGGTCAATTACATATCCCCGTTTACTGATTACCGGAGTAACGGCTAGGGATCCGCTGAAGACCGGTAATAAACCCCGCGCTGCTCGGTAACTCATTGCAAGAGATCGTCGGAATCCGCCAATCCGGTAAGATAAGGAGTCCACTAAGCGCGCAGATGGCGTGAGTCCCAAGAGGATAGAGGTCAATTTGTCCCGGTTCCGCACGGAGTGCTTTTTTTGAAGCCTCGAGACCTGTTGTTTCTTTTGCTCCTGACTTTTGGGGCGTTACTGATCCACGGTTACCACCCCTGGGCGGAAGACGCTGAAATCTATCTCCCCGGCATTGAAAAGATTCTTCATCCCGAACTCTTTCCCTTCAATGCCCAGTTTTTCGAACCGCACGCACATTCAACGCTGTTCCCTAATCTCATTGCAGCTTTCGTGCGCGTGAGCCATTTACGCCTCGAGACGTCACTCTTTATCTGGCAGGTGGTTTCCATCTTCTTGCTGTTGCTGGCTTGCTGGCAGTTGAGCGCGAGGTGTTTCAGCGACCCGAAGGCTTGCTGGGCAGGCGTCGCTCTCGTCACTGCGCTTCTAACGCTGCCGGTGGCGGGGACCGCGCTGTACATTATGGACCAGTACATCAATCCGCGGAACCTTTCCGCTTTTGCGACAATTCTTGCGACCGTGAAGGTGCTTGATCGAAAATACATTCAAGCCGCACTGTTCCTCATTTTTGCCGGCGCAATTCATCCCCTGATGGCGGTTTTTGCTTTTTCATTTTGCATCCTGCTGGTTGGGATCAAAAACCTGAGCTCTCCGTCGGCCGCATTTGCAGTTCTGTTGCCGTTTGGCATTTCCTTCGATCCTCCGCCGAAGGCCTACCATGAGGTAGCCCTCCGACATTCCTATCACTACCTGACACGCTGGGAATGGTATGAATGGTTGGGAGCGATCGGACCGCTCTTCATTTTGTGGTGGTTCAGCCGCTTGGCGCGGGCGCGGCAATGGCTGAACGTGGATTTGTTGTGCCGCACCCTCCTGGTTTACGAACTGATTTACTTGCCTGCTGCTCTAGTCCTATCGATTCCGGCACGCTTCGAGGCGCTAGCTCGCTTGCAGCCGATGCGGTCGCTGTATTTGCTTTACCTCCTAATGCTTCTGCTGGCAGGCGGAGTATTAGCGGAGTTTGTCTTGAAGAGCCGTGTCTGGCGATGGCTGGCACTGTTTGTTCCTCTATGCGCCGGAATGTTCGTGGCGCAGCGGCAGCTTTTCCCGGCCAGTGCACACATCGAGTGGCCGTCCGCGCAGCCCAAGAACCGGTGGGTTGAAGCATTCCTGTGGGTCCGCAATAACACTCCCACCAATGCCATCTTTGCGCTGGACCCCGCTTATATGGAAATCGCAGGGGAGGACGAGCAGGGCTTTCGCGCGATCGCCCGCCGTAGCCAGACAGCAGACGCAACCAAAGATTCAGGCGCCGTATCCATGTTTCCTGTCCTGGCGGATGAGTGGCTGCGCCAGGTACGGGCGCAATCTGGCTGGCGTAACTTTCAGTTACAAGACTTCCGCCGACTGCAATTGGAATACGGAGTTACCTGGGTTGTCTTGCAGCAGCCCGGCCTGCCCGGCCTCGATTGTCCCTACCACAATGAGGCCGTGCTGGTCTGCCGGCTGAACTGATCTGACCAACCGGTTCAGTATCTCAGCTGCCCGGGTCGAACCTTTGCTGATAGACTGACCGAGATTGCAACCAGAACAGGGACGAGCGGTTGGCGACTTGGCTGGCCCGACCTGGCAATCCGAAAGAGGATTTCCGTTAATGTCTTGCTTGCAAACCGTGTCCAAAGCTGATCCGTTATTCGATTACTCCAGATGGACTGCTCTCTTACCCGGCCTGACGGAGCAGTACGAAGCAAACCAGCCGGTTCCACATATCTTGCTGACCGATTTCCTGACCACTGACGTCGCATCCGAGATCGCGCAAGAGTTCCCCAATCCCGATGCCGATACCTGGACCCAGTACAAACATCGCAATGAGAACAAAATGGGCATGGCGAAACGAGACTTGTTTCCCGCTGGTCTGAGAGAAGTCGCGTACGAGCTGAATTCGCCTCCATTCCTGGCCTGGCTTTCTGAGCTGACAGGTATTTCGGAGCTGATCGCCGATCCCAGCCTGGAGGGCGGTGGATTGCACCAGTCCGGATGTGGAGGATTCCTCAACGTCCACACCGATTTCTCTCATCATCACTATCACAAACAGTGGCGACGGCGGGTCAACCTCATTCTTTACCTGAATCCGGTATGGCGGCCGGAGTGGGGTGGCGCCATCGAGCTGTGGGATGTGAAGATGCGGAATTGCGTAGCGAAGTACCCGCCGTTGCTCAATCACGCGTTGATCTTCAACACCGATGAGCGGTCGCTGCACGGTTTTCCGGAGCCACTCCGCTGCCCGGAAGGCGAGTCGCGCAAGAGCCTGGCGCTCTACTATTACACTGTCGAACGCAATACCAAAATTCCTTCCTCTTCGACCAACTATCGGGCCCGCCCGGGTGACGGAATGACCAAGTCGGCTTTGATCTGGCTGGATAAGCTCGCCGTGGATTTGTATTCCCGGGCAAAGACACGTTTTGGATTTTCCGACGAGCTCGCCAGCAAGGTTCTCGGCTTCATTTCAGGAAAAAAGTAAAAACTGCCTGATGACCCTTAAGTCACAAACGGTGACATGCGGTTATTGCAAGCTTACGTCCAGTTCGCTGCCGTGCCTGTCGCAGAGAATGCGAAGAATGGCCTGCTCCTCGGCAGCGAAGCTTCCGGAGATGGTTTTGGATTGATCGTAGGAATCATCCGGAGTGCGGACCCGCACGTGTATCTGGTGCTGGCCCGATGGGACCTGGATGCTGTCTGAGTAATGACCGCGAACCTGACGGAAAACGAGGGCGTGCTTGGAAGCTTCTCCATGGAGCCGGCGCGAATAGATGGCGCGGTTGTCCAGCCAGACGGTAAGTTCGGCGTCAGCAAAAGGATGCTGGATATCAATTTGCATTGCTGCCGGCTCGGCGCTCGCCGGCTCGGTGCTAGCCGACGAGAGTTCGTGGCCTCGATCCCGGCTCGCCCGTTTTATCTTAGCGGTTTTGCCAGAAGCAGTAGCGCGGCTCGATTGCGTTGATTCCGATGGGCTGGATGCCGACAGTAGTTGGTTCACCGCCGACTTGTGCTCGGCGGGAGTCGGTTGCGGCGTTGCTCCCTGTGGAACCGCTGCTGGACGGTCAATGGTGGAAGCTATGCCCCGGTATAAAACGAGTGACGCGATGCAAAGCAGGGCGATAGCCCCGCCCAGGTAGATTCTTTCCTCGATGGCGCTTCCGGCCAGGCCGCTCAACCTTCGAGCACGCCGTTTGGACAATCTGGAAAAGTTCCTGGTCTTGAAACTGCCGGTTAATCTGCGCTGCGGGACGCTTATCCCGCCGGTGAACAATTTCCCCTTTTCCGAGAATGTATAGCTTTGACAAAAAGCGGCAATGGCCTCTGCCATTTCCGCGCCGGTTTGAAATCGCTCCGCCACATTCTTGGCCATCGCGCGGGTTATGATCTCGTCGAGTTCGGACGGAAGATCGGCATCGAAGGAAGTGACCGGGATCGGATCGCGGTTCACCACCTTGAAGCAGACCGTGGTGGCGCTATTCCCCTGGAAAGGCCGGTATCCGGTGATCATGGTATAGAGAATGACACCTAGCGAGAACAGATCGGAACGCGCGTCCACTCCTTCCCCGCTCAGTTGCTCGGGCGACATGTAGGCGGGGCTGCCCAAAAGCTGCCCTGGGATGGTGAGTTGCGCCAGGTTCAGCTTGGCAATGCCAAAATCGGCGATTTTGGCGTGCCAGTCGGGTGTCACAAGGACGTTGGAGGGCTTGATGTCACGATGAATTACGCCTTGCGAGTGTGCGTAGTGCAGGGCTTCGGCCAGCTCCTGGACGAGCTGCAGCGCTGACCGCAGTGGAATCTTCTTATTTTCCGCAGCCAGGAGCTTTCTTAAGGACTCGCCGTTGACATATTCCATCACGATGTAGGGATCGCGACTCTCGGGTTCTTCGCCGACGTCGAATATGGTTACGATGCCGGGATGCGAAAGACGGCCGGCCGCGCGGGCTTCGAGCACGAAGCGCTCCCGATATTCGCGCACGTCCTCGGGCTCCTGGCCGAGAAGGGAAATCGTCTTGATGGCGACCAGGCGGTCAATTTTGGGATCGCGGGCCCGGTAAACAACACCCATCCCACCCCGGCCAATCTCGGCGAGGATTTCATAGCGTCCCAAATGCGTACCGGCGGCTAGCTTCATGGGCAGACTACGCGGAGTCTATCCGATGTTACGGCCCTTGCTATCTCTGGCGAAGTAATGTCAGTGATAAGCCAGTTACGAACGTACTCACCCGGGAAGCGGTGGTAATAACCCACGTCTGGGGTGGCGGCGGGAAAGGTGAAAGTTCTCGCGCCAGCGCTTGCGGTCGCGCTGCATTCAACAAAACCGGTGGGTTACTTCTCAGAGAGTACAAAGTTGACGACGGCGGTTTCGGCTGGATTGACAGTGACCTGCTTCTCCTGAGCTGTTGGATCGCTAAACACCGGCCGCTGCACGCGTTTCTCGGTCAAGACGTCAAACATCGACTCCTGCCGGGCAACGCTCCAGCCTTCGTGCCATGCGACGATCTCATATTGTCCAGGAGGGACATTGGTGAGTTCGAACTTGCCCTTTTCGTCGGTTACGGCGTAATAAGGGTGCGGCGCAACGAACATTTCGGCGTTCATCCAGACGTGGCCGCCGTTGCACTTCAAATTCACCAGGCCCGGCGACTGCATGTCACGGCTGATGACTTGGTTGGGGAATGGAAAGGGCAGATTGTAGCTGGCCGCGCCATCCATGTGAATGGTGTGCAGCGTGGCATCAGAGCTCTTCATTTGAAGCAGAGCGTTTTGCGGGACGAGCAGAATGTGGGGTTCATAGCGGCAATGTTTCTGATCGAGAAAACGCCGGGTTTGAGGAAGATCAAAGGCCTTCCCGCGCGTCACGTTCTTAAGGTACACGACCGTGTTGGCCACGCCACCGTCTGGCCCGATGATCAGCCGCTCCAGGTCGCGGGTTTTCGCTGATTCAGGATCGCAGATCTGCGGATCCTTGGTGATCGCAAGCCTGGTCAGATGGGGCTGCGGTCCCGTCCACTTGACGGTGCCGGTGATGGTGCCCCCGTCGGTGATAGAGACAACTTGATACCCGTCCTGGGCCGCGGCGTTGTTGGCACCGCCGGCCAAGAACAAGAAGACCAGAAGCGCGACGGTAACTGCTTTGCTCATCCCCACCTGCCTTGTAACAAATGCTAACAGGCGAGAACGGGCTGGCAAGTTACCGACGTAATTGTACTTTGTGCAATTCGTGGTACCCGAGGTCATGTAGGGCGTGTGTTTGCCTTAATCTGCGTGGCTGGCGGCAGGAGAAACTCCCGGCAGCTCGCTCTTGCGGCTGCGGCGCCAGCGGAGCCGGTCCATGTAGAGATAGACCACCGGCGTGGTGAATAGCGTGAGTGCCTGGCTGACGATCAGGCCGCCGATGATCGTCAAACCCAGCGGGCGGCGCAACTCTGAGCCCGTTCCGGTGCCGAGCGCGAGGGGCAAGGCTCCCAGCAACGCCGCGGCCGTGGTCATCATGATGGGCCGAAACCGCAGTATGCAGGCTTCGTAAATGGCATCGGTCGGGGACCTGCCCTCGCGCCGTTCTGCGTCCAGCGCGAAGTCGATCATCATGATGGCATTCTTCTTAACCAGCCCGATGAGCAGAATGATTCCAATCAGGCCGATGACGTTGAGCTCATTATGCGTGAACTTCAGCGCCAGCAGCGCGCCCACACCGGCGGAGGGAATGGTAGAAAGGATCGTAATCGGGTGAATGTAGCTCTCGTAGAGAATGCCCAGCACGATGTAGACCGCCAGAAGCGCGGTCAGGATGAGAATCGGCTCGTTGGCCAAAGACTCCTGAAACGCGGCCGCAGTACCCTGAAAACTGGCATGAATCGTCGCGGGAAAATTGATGGAGTGTTCGGCTTTCTCGATGACATTGGTTGCTTGCCCGAGTGAGACACCGGGCGCCAGGTTAAAGGAGATCGTCGAGGCCGGCCATTGCCCCTGGTGGTTTACCGCCAGCGACGTGTTGGCAGGGCCGAAATGAGCGAACGCCGATAGTGGCACCATGCTTCCGTTGGAAGAGCGAACGTAGGTCTTCTCCAGGGTCTCGGGGCTCTGCTGAAATTCCGGCGCAACTTCCATGACGACGTGGTACTGATTGAGCTGCTCGTAAATGGTGGATACGAATCTTTGTCCGAAGGCGTCGTACAGGATGTTGTCGATGTCCTGCGCTGCAACGCCCAGGCGCGAAGCCGTATCGCGATCGATGATTACGTTGAGTGCCAGCCCTTTGTCCTGTTGATCGGTATTCACTTGCTGCAACTGCGGCAACCGGCGCATCTTCTGGAGCAATTGCGGCGCCCATTCGTTGAGCTCATTCAGATCCTCGCCTTGCAGCGTGTATTGATACTGTGCCTGACTCAGGCGTCCGCCGATCTGCAAGTCCTGCTGTGCCTGCATGTAGAGCGTGGCGCCCGGCACCTCGCCGAACTTGCGGCTCAGTTCGTTGATAACCTGGTCAGCGGTCAACTTGCGTTCGCTCAGCGGCTTCAGCGTGATGAACATCCGTCCCTGATTCATCGCCGTGGTACCGCCGCAGAAACCGATCATGGTGTAGACATTTGGGTCACTCATCCCGATCTCAACGTAGCGTCGCATTTTTCTCCGCATAGCATCGAACGAGATATCCTGCGCAGCTTGCACCGATCCCTGGATCCGTCCCGTATCCTGCTGCGGAAAGAAACCCTTGGGAACTTCTTTGAACAGATAAATACTGAAGGCGGCGGTCGCAATGGTAATCAGCAATATCGCAAACTGGTGTCGCAGCACCCAGCCCAAGCTAACACGATAGGTTCCCAGGACTGTGTCGAACACTTTCTGGCTGGCCTTATAGGTTCGCCCGTGCGTCTCTTCGCCCAGGGATTTGAGCAACTGCGCGCACATGGTCGGGGTGGTCGTAAGCGACACCACCAGAGAAACAGTAATGGCCACGCTCAACGTAACAGCGAATTCGCGGAATAGGCGACCCACAATACCGCCCATCATCAGAATCGGAATGAACACCGCGATCAGCGAGGTACTCATGGAAAGCACGGTGAAGCCGATCTCGCGTGCGCCCCGGAAAGCCGCCGTCATCGGGCCCATGCCCTGCTCCAGATAGCGAGTGATGTTCTCCAGCACGACGATGGCATCGTCTACAACGAAGCCGGTAGAAATCGCCAGCGCCATAAGCGAGAGATTGTTCAGGCTGTATCCCAGCAGGTACATGACCCCGAACGTGCCAATCAAGGAAAGCGGAACGGCAATACTGGGAATGATGGTGGCGCGCACAGTACGCAGAAACACAAAGACCACCAGGATCACCAGAAGCACCGAGATGCCCAGTGTGATTTCAATGTCTCGCAGCGAGGCCCGAACCGTCGTGGTTCGGTCGGACACGACAGCCAGCTTGATAGCTGGCGACATGGACGCCTGCAACTGCGGCAGTTGAGCCAATACGTTGTCAACCGTCTGAATGATGTTCGCCCCGGGTTGCCGGAAAACGATGATAAGTACGGCGCGTTTGCCGTTCGAGACGCCGTAAATATGGGCGTCTTCAACCGAATCCTCCACCTCTCCCACATCGCTCAAACGAACCACTGCTCCGTTCTGGCTGTTCGTGGCAACGATCAGCGGCCGATACTGGTCCGCATACTTGAGCTGATCGTTATCATTGACGGTCCATGCATTAGCCGGATTGGCCACTTCGCCTTTTGGCGCATTTGCGTTGGCTGCGTTCAGAGCCGTGCGGACGGCATCCAGTCCAATTCCGAATTCATTCAGCTGGTCGGGATTCAGCTCGGCGCGGACCGCCGGGTTTGCTCCCCCGCCAACGTAAACCTGGCCGACTCCATTCACCTGCGAAAGCTTTTGCGAGAGGATCGTGTTGGCCTGGTCGTAAATATTGGGCAGAGGTATGCTGTCGGAGGTGAGCGACAGAATCAGAATCGGCGCGTCCGCCGGATTTACTTTCCGATACCAGGGATTGCCGGGCAGATACGACGGCAACTGGCTGCGAGCAGCGTTAATCGCCGCCTGCACGTCGCGCGCCGCCGCATCAATATTGCGATTCAGATCAAATTGCAACACGATGCCAGTCGAACCCAACTGGCTGACCGACGTCATCTGATTGATGCCGGCAATCCGCCCGAATTGCCGCTCTAAAGGTGTCGCGACTGCGGAAGCCATGGTCTCCGGACTGGCGCCGGGAAGGCTGGCTGAAACCTGGATGACAGGGAACTCGACCTGCGGCAACGGGGCGACCGGCAGGAACGTGAAAGCCAGGGCCCCCGACATTAACAGCGCCAGCGTCAGCAATGACGTTCCGATCGGACGTTTAATGAATGGGGCGGAGATGTTCATGGCTAATCGCCCACAGCCGGCTCCTCAACCGGGCGGCGAAATCCAAAATGTTCAAATTTTCTCGCCAGCCGGTCGAACCACAGATAAACCACTGGCGTTGTGTACAGAGTCAGCGCCTGGCTCAAGATCAAACCGCCAACGATTGTGATTCCCAGCGGGCGGCGCAGCTCCGACCCCGTGCCGGAACCCAGCGCCAAGGGTAAACCGCCAAGCAGCGCGGCCATGGTCGTCATCATGATGGGGCGGAAACGGAGCAGGGAAGCCTGGAAGATGGCTTCCTCGGGAGGCTTGTGCTCCACCCGCTCGGCTTCCAGCGCGAAGTCGATCATCATGATGGCGTTTTTCTTAACGATGCCGATCAGCAGGATCACCCCAATAATGGCCACCACGCCCAAATCATAGCCGGTGATGAGCAAGGCGAGAATCGCCCCTACGCCGGCCGAGGGCAACGTGGAGAGAATCGTGATGGGGTGGATGTAGCTTTCGTACAGCACACCCAGCACGATGTACACCGTCACAATGGCAGCCACGATCAGCCACGGCTCGGTGGACAACGAGTTGCGGAATGCGGCGGCTGTCCCTTGAAACGCCGTATGCACACTTGGCGGCATGCCAATTTCCTTTTCCGCCTGATCGATGGCCTTGGTCGCATCGCCCAGCGACTTGCCCGGCGCAAGGTTGAAAGACAGCGTCACTACTGGAAACTGTCCTTGGTGGTTTACAGCCAACGACGTCGTAGAAGTGTGAACCTGAGTGAAAGCCGAGAGCGGCACCTGAGTCGCGTTGTTTGATTTGACGTACAGGTCCTTGAACGACCCTGGATTCTGCTGAAATTGAGGGTCCACCCCGAGCACAACGTGGTACTGATTCAGTTGCGTGAAGATAGTCGAGACTTGCCGTTGCCCAAAGGCGTCGTAAAGCGTGTTATCGATCTGCGCGGGAAGAATTCCCAGGCGCGACGCCGTGTCACGGTCGATTACAATGTCCGCCTGCAGCGCGCCGGTCTGTTCATCGCTGGCCACGTCGCGCAACTCCGGCAACGTGCGCAGCTTGTCCACCAACTGCGACGACAACCGTGCCAGCTCGCGCGCGTCGGCGTCTTCCATGGTGTACTGGAACTGGGTGCGGCTCACGCGGTCTTCCACCGTCAGGTCCTGAACCGGCTGCATGAACAGCGTGATGTCCTGCACGTCTGCGAGTTTCGGTTGTAATCTGCGGATGATCTCCGACGCCGACGCGTCGCGTTCGTCGCGTGGTTTCAGATTGATCTGGATCCGGCCTGTGTTGGGCGTCAGGTTGATGCCGTCCAGCCCAATGAACGATGACAGGCTGGCAACATCGGGATCCTGCAGGATGATGCGCGCCAGCTGCTGCTGATGTTCGGCCAACGAGGCAAACGAGACGCTTTGCGGCGCCTGCGAGACGCCAAGAATTACTCCGGTGTCCTGCACCGGGAAAAAGCCTTTGGGCACCACCACGTACAACCACAAAGTAAGCACCAGCGTGCTCACCGTCACGAGCAGCGTTGTGGTCTGATGCTTGAGGACGAATTTCAACGTCCGGCCATAAAACTCGATTACGCGGTCATAGAAGCGTTCCGAAGCTTTGTAGAACCGGCTTTCCATGCCCGGATCTTTCTGTTTGAGCAGTTTGGCGCACATCATTGGTGTCAAAGTAAGTGACACCACGGCAGAAACCAGGATGGTCACGGCCAGGGTAACAGCAAATTCGCGGAACAGACGGCCTACGATGTCACCCATGAACAGCAGCGGGATCAATACTGCAATCAACGAGACCGTCAGCGAAACGATGGTAAAGCCAATCTGCCCCGCTCCCTTCAATGCCGCATCCAGTGGGGAGTCACCCTCCTCGAGAAACCGGGAGATGTTCTCGATCATGACAATGGCGTCATCCACCACAAAGCCGGTGGAGATCGTCAGGGCCATGAGCGTGAGGTTGTTCAAGCTGTAACCGAGCAGATACATCACTCCGAACGTGCCCACGATGGAAAGCGGAACCGTAACGCTGGGAATCGTCGTGGCCGAAAGGTTGCGCAGAAAAAGGAAGATGACCAGCACCACCAGGGCAATGGTGATCATCAGGGAAAACTGAACATCCTTGACGGAAGCTCGGATCGTCTCCGTTCGGTCGGTCAGAATAGCGACGTTGACGGCTGCGGGCAGCCCGGCCTGAAGTTGCGGGAGCAGGCGCTTGATGCGGTCCACGACGCTGATGATGTTGGCCCCCGGCTGGCGCTGGATGTTCATGATGACGGCCGGATCCAAGTTCATCCACGCCGCCTGCATGATGTTCTCGACGCCATCCGTTACGGTCGCCACATCGGATAGCCGCACCGGAGAGCCATTTCTATAGGCGATCACAATCGGCCGGTACTGATCGCCCGAGAGCAACTGATCGTTGGCGCCAATGGTGAACGACTGCCGGGGACCGTTCAGCGTGCCTTTGGCTTGATCGACGTTCGCCGCTGCCAGCGCCGTGCGCACATCTTCCAGACTTAACCCGTATGCCGCCAGAGCGGTTGGATTCGCCTGGATTCGCACTGCTGGCTTCTGCCCGCCGCTGATCGAAACCAGGCCCACGCCCGAAACTTGCGAAATTTTCTGCGCCAGCGCGGTGTCGGCCAAATCCTCGACCTTCGAAAGCGGAAGTGATTTCGACGTGAGCGCGAGCGTGAGAATCGGGGCGTCCGCCGGATTCACCTTGCTGTAGATTGGTGGGTTCGGCAGATCAGCGGGCAGATAAGTTTGCGCCGCATTGATGGCCGCTTGAACCTGCTGCTCCTCGACGTCAATATTCTGATCAAGGCCGAACTGCAGCGTGATGACCGAACTGCCGAACGAACTGGTCGAGGTCATCTGGGTCAGGCCGGGAACCTGGCCGAATTGCCGCTCCAGCGGCGCAGTGACGGACGAAGCCATCACATCCGGATTCGCGCCCGGATAGAAAGTCATCACCTGGATGGTCGGATAATCGACTTCCGGTAAAGCTGATACAGGAAGCTGCCGATAGGCGACGATGCCGACCAGCATGATGGCGACCATCAGCAACGCCGTGGCCACAGGCCGGAGAATAAAGATGCGCGACGGATTCATTTGCCGGTAGTTCCCGGACTCCTCTGTCCCGGAGGCGGACTGGCTGGCGGAGTCCCCGCCCTTTGCGGCTGCTGGATGGGCACGGCCGGAGTTCGAATCTCGATCTTGCTGCCTTCCTGCAACTTATCTTGACCGTCGGTGACCACGACGTCGCCGGGCGCCACTCCACTCGCAAGGTTCGATAGATTGTCCTGCGTGAAAGCTACAGTCACCGGCCGGATGTCCACGGTATTATCTGGTTTCGTGACGAACACGTACGTGCCTTGCGGTCCGCGTTGAATGGCCGCCGCCGGGACGACCGTGCTGTTCTTGCGAATCTCCAGCAACAAACGGATATTCACAAACTGGTTGGGCCAAAGTTGATTGTCTTTATTATCGAAAACCGCCTTCAGACGGCCCGTGCCGGTGCTTTGATCGATCTGATTGTCGATGGTCAATAACTTTCCAGTCGCCAGCTTGGTCTGATCGTCCCGGCTGTAGGCATCCACCTCCAGCGTGGTATTTGCCATGTGCTGGGCTACGGTCGGGAGCTGGTCTTCCGGAAGCGTGAAGATGACCGCAATAGGCTGCAACTGAGTAATGACCAGCAGCGGATTTGTATCCGTGGCGTGAACGATGTTGCCGGGATCCACTAATCTCAAACCGACACGACCGCTGATCGGCGAGGTAATGTGGCAATAGACGAGATTCAATTTGGCATTATCAATCGCCGCCTGATCTGTGCGGACCATGCCTTCCAGTTGGTCTACAGTAGCCGCTTGCGTGTCCACCTGTTGCTGCGACATAGCGCCGGAATTTTCCAGCAGTCCCTTGTATCTCTCGTAATTCAACTTGGCATCGCGCAGCGAGGCCTGGTCCTTGAATAAGGTAGCCTGGGCCTGTTCCAGGGCAACCTCATAAGGGCGCGGGTCAATCACCACTAAAAGCTCGCCCTTGTTGACGAACTGACCCTCTTTGAAATTCACTTCGGTCAGTTCGCCGTCGACCCGGCTCTTGATGCTGTCCGTGTAGAACGCGGATACTGATCCCAGGCCGGTGAGGTAATAAGGCATGTCGCGACGCTCAGTCGTCGACACCGACACGGGCACGGTCTGCGCCACATTTGCCCGGGCAGCTCCCGACCTGGGATCATTGCCTCCGCAGTTTAGCCACGCCAAACAAATGAGCAGGATGGCCGGTAACAGAAGCTTCAGCCTCACGCCGGATTGATCCGTCGAAGTTGTCAAGAGCCCAGGCTTGGCTTCCCGCCGCCGGGTCCCCAGCACCCCGGATTCACGTTTCATTCGCGCCTCTTATGAAAGAATAATGACTTGACCCACAACGTCCGCCGATTATGTCCCAAGGAGTTGGACGTGGAAGTGCCAGCTTGGGTTGCGGAATCTCACTCCCGCTGTTGCGGAGAACCTAGCTATTCATCTCCTTCTATTTCAATATTATTCCCAAACCATGCCAGCCCCCAAGTCTTTACAAAGCTTTACCTGTGTTGACCATGCTTTGACAGAATCTTCGGGGCGATTCTCCCGCAGGGTTTCAGGGGAGGTATTTGCCTTCCGCCTCAGAAAATCAGTCTCATCCTCTGTGTCTCTGTGGTTTTTGTTTTTCTGCCTGTTTTCTTAACCAATGAGGACGCAGAGCGGCTGACTTCAATGGACCAACCCGACCCTCATGCGCCCAATGCTGACATGAGCACTTCATCTCGCGTATATTGTTCGACTTGCCCTCAGCGATGCCCGAAGCAAAATCCAAGCCGGCGATCACCATTCGCGACCTGCGAACCTTAGAGGATCTCAAGCAGGTGGAAGGGGTCGAAAGAGAAGTCTGGGAACTCTCCGATCTGGATGTAATGCCGCTGACGGTGACGGTTGCCAGCAAAGAATCGGGCAGCATCTGGCTGGGCGCATTCGACGGCCCTAAACTCGTAGGCTTCGCCTTCGGACTTCTCGGCCTGGAAGGCAACCGGCCCAACATCCACTCGCACATGCTTGCAGTTCTCGAGCCCTATCGCTGCCTGGACCTCGGCTACAAGCTCAAGCTGGCGCAGCGTGAGCGGGCTTTGGCCATACGGGTCGGCGATCTTCGCATCACCGAGATCACCTGGACCTTCGACCCACTGCAGAGCCGCAATGCCCATCTCAATTTTGCCAAGCTCGGCGTCATTTCAGAGTCTTACAAGATCGACTTCTACGGGCCGGAGACCTCCAGTGTCCTGCATCGAAACGGCACCGACCGCCTGTGGGTGAAGTGGCCGATCACCAGCCGCCGCGTGCATGACCGCTTGCAGGGAAAAGAGAATCGGGCTGAAATGTTGGACATACTTAAGACGCTCTCGCCCTTGATCTGTTTCAACGGTGATGGCCGCCCCGCGCGCCACGATCTTTCTGCTGCCCTGCGGCGCCAGCGGATTGCCATTGAGATTCCGAGCGACATCTTGTCGGTCGAGCAAGCGGATCCTGCAATCGCGCGCGAATGGCGTGAGGCCACGCGTTGGGCCTTTACCGAGGCTCTCCAAGCAGGCTTCTTCGTCGCCGAATTTTGCCGCACAGTCCGCGGCCAGCAAGGCCCAGGCGTTTACCTGCTGGAAAAAGGCAAAGCTGAGGAGTACGTGCCGGAGTTGGCGCCGCTGCAAATGGGTGCACGGTGAGTTCCGGCCAGGAGGCAACGCGCTTTTCCGAAATCGCCGCGTGCTCCGCACGCTATAATGTCGCCCACCGATGACTCTAGCGTCTGGTACGAAGCTAGGCCCTTACGAAATTATCTCGCCTCTCGGCGCGGGAGGAATGGGAGAAGTTTATCGTGCCCGCGACTCTCGTCTCAAACGCGACGTGGCGGTGAAAGTACTGCCGCGAGCGCTTTCTGCTGACCCAGATCGGCTCCGCCGGTTTGAGCAGGAAGCTTTGGCCACCGCTGCCTTGAACCATCCCAATATTCTGGCGGTATTTGATATTGGCAGCAGCGACGGCTCGCCATACGTTGTCTCCGAGCTGCTGGAGGGGGAGACTTTGCGAGATCGTCTGCGCAGCGGACCCATTCCGCTGCGCAAAGCATTGGACTACGCTCTGCAAGCTGCGCATGGCTTGGCTGCCGCCCACGAGAAAGGAATCATCCATCGCGACCTCAAACCGGAGAATCTTTTTCTCATCAAAGATGGACGGCTCAAGATTCTCGACTTCGGCCTGGCGAAACTCACTCAGACCGAGCCCGGCGCGCATGCCTCGCTCGCAACCGTCAGTCACGGTACGGAAGCGGGCGTAGTGCTCGGGACCGCCGGTTATATGTCGCCTGAGCAGGTGCGCGGCCAAACGCTGGATGCGCGCTCCGACATTTTCAGTTTTGGCGCAATTTTGTATGAAATGCTTTCCGGAAAACGCGCATTCCACGGAGATACCCCCGCCGATACGATGAGTTCGATTCTGAAAGAAGAGCCGGCCGAGCTGAGTACGACCAACCGCAATATTTCTCCGGCGCTTGATCGTATTGTGCATCACTGCCTGGAAAAGAATCCGGAGGCGCGTTTCCATTCCGCCAGCGACATCGCCTTCGATCTCGAGCATCTTTCCGGGATTTCCGGCAGTTCGGCCAAAGTAGTTCCGGTCGAAACCGTGGCGCCGAGTCCGAAACGGCATTCCGGACTCGTGGGTGCACTCGCGCTCGCTCTGGTAATGCTGGGCCTCGGTTGGTGGCTGGGCCACGGCAGCGCACACACGCCTCCGCCGGAGTACAAGCAGATCACCTTCCGTACGGGTTTTGTGGGCAACGCGCGTTTTGCTCCTGATGGAACGGTTGTTTACAGCGCATCGTGGGAAGGCGGCGACAAGCAGCTCTACATGAGCCGCGAGAACGAGCCCAACGCGCGCGAATTAGGAGTGAAGGACGCAGAACTGCTTGCGATTTCGCGCAAAGGCGAATTGGCGATCCGAATGAATTCGGTAAGCCCCGGTGGCTGGATGCAGTATGGGACTCTAGCCCGGCTTCCATTAAGCGGGGGAACCCCGCGGGAGATGCTCGACAATGTGATGGACGCGGACTGGTCCGCCAATGGTGAAGCTCTGGCGGTCACCCGCTTTGTTCCGGAGAACGGCCATTGGCATCTGGACTATCCCATCGGCAAGGTGCTGCTGGACAGCATCAACTGGATCAGTACCCCAAAAATCTCCCCTGACGGCAAATGGATCGCGTTTGCGGATCACGAAAATAATATAGGCGACGATGAGGGCTCAATCGCGGTCATCGCAACGGACGGCAAAGATCAGGAGAAGAAACTTTCGACCGGGTGGGAAGCGATCGAGGGCATCGTGTGGTCGCCCTCGGGTGATGAGATATGGTTCACGTCCACCACAAGCGGTTCTGCGACAAATCCGCACGCGGTGACGCTCTCTGGGAAGTTCCGCAATATCACGAATGTGCCGGGAGGAATGTGGCTGGAGGACATCAGGAACGGCGCCGCGTTGGCCGCGACCTACGTGCCGCGTCTCGGGATTCGCGCTCTTGCGCCGGGCGCAAAGGAGGAGCGTGAATTGGGATGGTTCGGCTTGTCGGTGCTTGCCGACATCAGCCGGGACGGCCGGAAGGTCCTGTTCTTCGACGTAAGCGACGCCGGCGGGCCAAACTACACCGTGTTTCTCCGCGATACCGATGGTTCACCGCCCGCAAACCTGGGCGAGGGAACGGCTCTGGCTCTTTCGCCGGATGCAAAGTGGGTGATCACGAAGCCCCCAAAAGGTGGGCCGCTGAACCTGGTGCCGACCGGAGCGGGCGAGTCCAGAGTGCTTACTCACGATTCGCGAAACTACGACGGCGTCAGTTGGCTGCCGGACGGGAAAGGCTTGCTCGCTTCAGGGATTGAGGCGGGGCATGGTGAGCGCGATTACCTGATCGATCTGAGCAATGGCGATTCCAAACCTATTACGCCGGAAGGCGTTGCCGGTGTGAGCCTCTCACCGGACGGCAAGAATGTTACCGTGCTTGGACCGGACGGGAACTGGGGCATTTGGCCGCTGGATGGCAGCGGCATTCGGCTGATTCCGGGGTTTACGTCCAAGTATCTTGTCACGGGTTGGTTTCCGGACGGTAAGTCGGTCTACGCAATTTCCAGGCTGGCCAGCGCGGGCCTCCTGGGTAAGCCGGAAAAAACAGCAAAAGTCTACAAAGTCGACCTGGCTAGCGGAAAAATAGAGTTCTGGAAAAGTTTCGGAGACCCAAGCGCCGACTACTCCTTAGTAAACGCACCTGTGTTCTCCGACGACGGAAGCGCCTACGCATATCATTACGGACACCTGACCTCACAGGCGTACGTGGTGACGGGGCTGAAGTAGGACGTTCCTTCTAGTCTCCGGTCAGAATTCTCCACGCCTCGCGACTCGTCACCATCACGTGCTGCACGCCCTTGACGGCTTTCATGTACTGCGCGCGCTCGAAGGCGGAAGGATCGGGACAGCGCAACTGGCTCATGCTGCCTTTCATCTGCTGCACCGATTCATATTCGTGGCGTTCCATCCACCGGACGATCCCTTCTTCGATATATTGCAGATGGCTGATTCCGTTGCGCAGCAGCGTCGAGCACAGCATGGTGACATCCGCTCCCGCCATCAGCAGCTTGATCACATCCTCCGGCCCATGCACGCCGCTCGTCGCCGCCAGATTGGCTCGAATGCGCCCGAAAAGAATGCCAATCCAGGTCAGCGGCAGCCGCAAGGCCTGCGGAGTGCTCAGCAACACATTAGGTTGAATCTCCAGTTCGTCCAAGTTGATATCCGGCTGGTAAAAGCGATTGAACAACACCAGCGCGTTAGCGCCTGCCTGGTCGAGCCGTTTGGCCATGTTCGCCATGTTGGTGAAAAACGGGCTGAGTTTCACCGCTACGGGAATTTTCACCGCTGCTTTCACCGTTTTCACAATCTCGACGTAATCCTGCTCGATCTCAGCCGCCGCGATATCGGGATTGCTGGGAATCGCATAAATATTGCATTCCATTGCATCGGCGCCGGCCTGCTCGATCTCTTTGGAGTATGCCGCCCAACCGTCGGTTGTCGCCCCATTCAGACTGGCAATGATGGGAATGTCAACCGCCTGTTTCGCCTTGCGGATGTGATTGAGATAACCTTCCGGTCCGACCCGGAACTCCGATGGCTCGGGCAGATAACTGAGCGCCTCGGCGAAACTCTCGCTGTGTTCGCCAAGACGGTGATCGAGCTCCACGCTTTCCTGCCGCAGTTGCTCCTCGAAGAGGGAATACAGGACCACGGCTGAGGCGCCGGCGTCCTCCAGGCGGCGGATGCTGTCAATCTCCTGCGAGAGCGGCGATGCCGAGGGCACCAACGGCGTCCGCAGCTTGAGTCCCAAATAAGTTGTGCTGAGGTCGATCATATCTGCCTCCCTGAAACGATCCTTGTCATCCCGAGCAAGCTTCTTTTACCAGACTGCACCGCCATCACTAATCCGCTGCCTTGGCCGGCTCCGGTTCCTTTCCAAACTTGCGCTGCGCCAGGTATTCGTAGAAACGATACCGAACCTCGGCATCTTTCTGGGCCTCAGCCCACAACCGCTTTGCGTCTTCTGGTTTACTCTTCGTGAGCATCTTGAAGCGTGTTTCCATCGACAGAAAGTCCCGCACCTTCTTAGTAGGAGTCCGCGAATCGAGAATCAGCGGATTCTCGCCCTGCTGCTCACGCTCCGGGTTGTAGCGATAGAGCAGCCATTCGCCCGATTCGACGGCCGTCTTTTGATCCTGCATCCCCCGCGTCATGTCGATCCCATGGGCGATGCAGTGTGAGTATGCGATGATCAGGCTCGGTCCGTCATAAGCCTCGGCCTCCAGGAACGCTTTCAGCGTGTGTTCGTCTTTCGCGCCCATGGCCACGCTGGCGACGTAAACATTGCCGTAGCTCATGGCCATCAGGCCGAGATCCTTCTTCGGTCCGGGCTTGCCTCCCGCGGCAAACTTCGCTACCGCCGCGCGGGGCGTGGATTTCGAAGCTTGGCCACCGGTGTTGGAATAGACTTCGGTGTCGAGCACGAGCAGGTTGACATTTTTGCCGCTGGCGATCACGTGATCCAGTCCGCCGTAGCCAATGTCATAAGCCCATCCATCGCCGCCGACGATCCAAACGCTCTTCTTCACCAGCATGTCGGCAATGGCCAACAACTGTTTTGCCTCCGGTGTCTGAATCTTCGCCAGCCGCTCTTTGAGCACATCCACCCGCTGACGCTGCTCAAAGATGTCGGCTTCATCTTTTTGTGGCGCGGTCAAAATAGCCGTCGCCAATTCATCGCCGACCGAACCTGCGAACCGCTTTACCAGTTCCCGGGCGAACTCCGCCTGCTTGTCGATGGAGAGCCGGAATCCCAGTCCGAATTCGGCGTTGTCCTCAAACAAGGAGTTCGACCATGCAGGTCCGCGCCCGTCGGCGTTCTTCGCCCACGGCGTGGTCGGCAGATTGCCGCCATAGATCGACGAGCAGCCGGTTGCATTCGCAATCACTGCGCGATCGCCGAACAACTGCGACAGCAGCTTGAGATAGGGCGTTTCGCCGCATCCTGAGCAAGCGCCGGAGAACTCAAACAGCGGTTCCTGCACTTGCTGCTGCCGGATGTTGCCAACCTTGATCTTTCGCCGGTCCAGCTCGGGAATCTTCAGGAAAAAGTCCCAGTTATCGCGCTCCGGCACTCGCAGCGGAGGCTGAGAAGCCATGTTGATGGCTTTCAGCCGCGTTTCCGCTTTATTTTTCACCGGGCAGATATCCACGCAAATGCCGCACCCGGTGCAGTCTTCCGGCGCCACTTGAATCGTATACTTCAACCCTTGCCACTCTTTGTCGCGGGCTTCGGTGGATTTGAAGGTGACGGGGGCGCCTGTCAACCCCTTTGAGTCGTAAACCTTGATGCGGATCACCGCGTGCGGGCAAACCATCGCGCACTTGCCGCACTGGATGCAGATCTTCTCGTCCCATACGGGAATTTCCAGCGCGATGTTGCGTTTTTCCCATTTCGCGGTCGCGGTCGGGAACGTGCCGTCGCAAGAAAAGGCGCTGACCGGCAGCTCGTCACCGCGGCCCGCATAGATCATCCCGAGAACATTCTTTTCGAAATCGGGAGCCGAAGGCGAAAACGGCGGAGGCATCTCAATGGTGCTCGTCACGCGGGCCGGAACTTTCACTTCGAACAAATGAGCCAATGTCTCATCAACTGCTTTCATATTTCTTTGCACGATGTCTTCGCCCTTGCGGCCGTAGGTATCACGGATGGACTGGCGGATAGCCTCAATCGCCTGTTCACGGGGAAGAACCGCCGAGATGGCAAAAAAGCAAACCTGCAAAATCGTGTTCATGCGGCTGCCCATGCCGGTGTCCCGCGCCACTTTGTAAGCATCGATTACAAACAACCTGGCTTTCTTGGCAATGATTTGCTCCTGCACGACACGCGGCAGATGACCCCAAACTTCCTCCGGGCCGAACGGGCTGTTGACCAGGAAAGTGCCGCCGGGAATCAGCGCGCTCAGCATGTCGTAGCGCTCAAGAAAGATCCACTGATGGCAAGCCACGAAGTTGGCCTTCGACACGAGATAACTCGAACGAATCGGCTGCGGCCCAAAGCGCAGGTGTGAAACCGTTGCCGCTCCCGATTTCTTGGAGTCGTAAACAAAATAGCCCTGCGCGTAGTTGTCGGTATTCTCGCCAATGATCTTGATGGAGTTCTTGTTGGCTCCTACCGTGCCATCCGCACCCAGGCCATAAAACAGCGCCCGAACAACGTTGTCTGGCTCAGTAGAGAACTCGGCGTCATATGGCAAGCTCGTATGACTCACGTCGTCATTGATCCCAATCGTGAAATGATCTTTCGGTCTCTCGGCGCTTAAGCTGTCGTATACAGATTTGACCATCGCCGGAGTGAATTCTTTTGACGATAGCCCGTAGCGCCCGCCCACAATGGTCTTCACGCCTTTTAAGCTGGCAAAGCCATCCTTCGTCCCTTCGCTGAGCGCCGTTACGATGTCGAGATAAAGCGGTTCGCCAATCGCACCCGATTCCTTCGTGCGATCAAGTACCGCGATCTTGCGCACGCTCGCCGGCAGGCAGCTCAGGAAATGCTTCACGGAAAACGGCCGGAACAGCCGGACTTTGACCAATCCGACTTTTTCCCCGCGCGCGGTCAGATATTCAACCGCTTCGTGTGCCACTTCGGCGCCCGAGCCCATCATCACGATGACCCGCTCAGCATCCGGCGCACCGACGTAATCAAAGAGGCGATAAGATCGGCCTGCCACTTTCGCAAACTTGTCCATTACCGCTTGAACTTTTTCTGGGGCCACGGCGTAGTAAGGATTCGCGGTCTCGCGAATCTGGAAGAACACGTCGGGATTCTGCGCCGTGCCGCGCAGCACAGGATGATCCGGCGATAAGGCACGCTGACGGTGTTCGACGACGCGGTCCATGTCGATCAAAGCGCGAATCTGATCATCACTGAGAACATCGATTTTGTTGACTTCGTGGGAGGTACGGAAACCGTCGAAGAAATGCAGGAAGGGGATTCGGCTCTCCAGCGAGGCCGCATGAGCAATTAGGGCGAAATCCATGGCCTCCTGCACGGAGTTCGAACAGAGCATGGCAAAGCCGGTGGTGCGGCAAAACATCACATCGCTGTGATCGCCAAAAATTGAAAGCGCATGCGTCGCCACGGTTCGCGCCGAAACATGAAATGCCGTGGGGGTGAGTTCGCCGGCGATCTTGTTCATGTTGGGAATCATCAGCAGCAAGCCTTGCGACGCGGTGAACGTAGTCGCCAGCGCTCCGGTCTGCAGTGCGCCATGCACTGCGCCCGCAGCGCCGCCCTCGCTTTGCATTTCAATTACGTGCGGGACTGTGCCCCACGCGTTGGGCAAACCTTCCGAGGCCCACTGATCCGCCCACTCGCCCATCGGCGACGACGGCGTGATGGGATAGATCGCGATTACTTCGTTCACGCGATATGCAACATGTGCGACGGCTTCGTTGCCGTCCATGGTCTTGAACTTGCTGCTCATGGCGAATCCTCTACGGCTTAGCTTGGAAGGGGTACGCGGCGCACACGAATCCGGTTGAGCGCCTCCCCAACCTGGGATAAATCATGCGCTTGCAGGGGCTTCAGCGTCGGGTACGGGGATCACATGCGAATGTGACGAATATCACAAGAAGATTCTTGGGTCTTAATCGGCCGGACCCGAGGGCGGGGAAGATTCCCGGTTACGCCTGCACTACGTGCACGATGTTGTTGCGGACAGCGTAAAGCACCAAATCGCTGACCGAATGCAGCTGCAGCTTGCGCATGATGTTGGAGCGGTGAGTCTCGGCTGTCTTAACGCTCAAACCCAGCGTGACCGCGACTTCCTTGGTGCTCTTTCCTTCGGCGAGCAACTGGACAATCTCGCGCTCACGTGGCGTCAGCCGGCTGCGGCTGAGCGTGAGCGGAGGGCCGCTTGGACCCCTGAGGTGCGGCTCCAAAACCATGGGCGACACTTTGGAAGTGAAATAAGTCTTGTCGCGCCCCAGCGCTTCCACGGCGGCGACCAGTTCGCTGGCGGCATCGGATTTCAGGAGAAATCCGCGCGCTCCTGCGTTTAAAACGTCGCGCACCATCTGGTCGGAATCATGCAACGTAAGAATCAGGATTCTTGCCTTGGGATTTGCTTTCAGCATCTGGCGGGTCGCCTCCAACCCGTTCAAGCTCGGCATGCCGATGTCCAGAATGACCACGTCGGGTTGCAATTGCTCGGCTTTTTCCACAGCCTCCCGGCCATCACCAGCTTCGCCGCACACCTGCCAGTCCGGCTGCTGTTGCAAAAGTGCAACCAGCCCCCTACGCACAACCTCGTGGTCATCGGCTATCAAGATTCGTAACGAGGCCACCGAACACCTCCGAGGACCTTGATCCTGAACACTGACTAAGCAGGACCACCGCCTCTGAACTGAGCTTTCTGGTCGAACCCGTGCACCGCAATTACCAAACCGAAACTACTGAAAATCCAATGCGGTACTCAGATCGCGAATGTAAATTTTACCGTTAATTTCCACGCGATTCAGCAGTGATTAGCTCCCGGCAACCCTTCGCTTTCACGAGGCAGTCTTCTTACATCTGCGGATTCGGTTCCCAACGGCACAATCCTCAGCCCGCTGGTAGGCTCGAGTACGAGGCTCAAGTTCGTGGCACAACGCCCACAGAGCCAGAACTGAGCGGTTTGACTCTTTGGTTCCTCGTCAAAGGGCGCGCTGCTATCGTCAGCCGCCGAAACGGAAATTGACACCACCTCGAACTGAAACAGCCGTCCCTCCGCGAAGGAGTGTAACTGAGTGCCACAACTCGGATTGACGCAATGGGCCACCATCATTCTTGCTCGCAGCCTGCCTCTTTCAACCGCCGGCTCAACCCCAAACTTGATATATCGTTGGATGCACTCAATCGGGTCGAAGCGTCCAAAAAGAAAGCGGTCAGCAGCAGAATCTTCCGGCCGAGCCAGGAAGTCTGGTTTTGAGACATCCGACACAACCCATCCGTGACGCCCGTCACGGCAAGCGTGATCCCGCTCGCGTAGGCTGAAACTGCCACATCATCCAGGGAGCTCAAACCATGGCCTACGTAATTACCGATAAGTGCATCAAGGATTTGCTTTGCGCCGACGTCTGTCCCACCGACTGCATTCATCCCAAGAAGGATGAGCCGGGCTTCGAGGAAGCCAAACAGATCTACGTGGATCCCGTCGGTTGCATCGATTGCGGAGCTTGCGTCCCGGTGTGCACCTCGGACTCGATTTTCGCGGTGGAAGATCTGCCCGAGGATTTGAAGCAGTTCGTCGACATCAACGCCAGGTTTTACGCCAACTGAAGAAGCACGAAGGAATCTGTAGTCTTCGGAGGGTGCCCCACCCTTCGACTTCGCTCAGGGCAGGCTCCTCGCGGTTTTCGAGGCGTGGGACCGTTCGGGTTGCACGGTTTCATGGGTGATGTTGGTAGCCTCAGACCGGGTCCCACCCTTCGGCTTCGCTCAGGGCAGGCTCTTGCCAAAGCCCGGCAAACGTGGGACACCCGAGTTCCATGCCTCGTGCCGGTTGTCGAAAGTTACACGTAGCGAGAATTGGGCCACCCGACCGGTTTTGAAGTGCTCTAGCTCCTATCCCCCTAACCTTCGTTGACTTCTTCCGTTCCCACCCCTAACATGGCAGCCTACGTCCTCTGGTCCCATGATCGGCGAGACGATCTCTCATTACCGCATCCTCGAAAAGCTCGGGGGTGGTGGTATGGGCGTGGTCTACAAGGCCGAGGACACGCGCCTGCATCGCTTCGTAGCTCTCAAGTTCCTGCCGGAAGACGTGGCTCGCGAACCGCAGTCCCTCGCCCGCTTTCAGCGGGAAGCGCAAGCCGCATCCGCGCTAAACCATCCCAACATCTGCACGATCTACGATATTGGCGAACACGACGGGCGCGCGTTTATCGCGATGGAGTTTCTCGACGGAGTGACCCTGAAGCACCACATCGGCGGCCGTCCCATGGAAACGGAATTGATACTGTCGCTGGCCATCGAGATTGCCGATGCACTCGATGCTGCGCACGCCAAGGGCATCGTGCACCGCGACATCAAACCCGCGAACGTCTTCGTCACCGACCGCGGGCACACCAAGGTTCTGGATTTCGGGCTGGCCAAAGTCATCCCCGCGGCCAGTTCGAGCGCTGGAGCGATAAACACGCAAACCAGATCGATCGATGAGCAACATCTGACCAGCCCGGGAACCGCCTTGGGTACGGTGGCGTACATGTCTCCCGAACAGGTGCGCGGCAAGGAACTGGACGCTCGCACGGACCTGTTCTCATTTGGCGCTGTACTTTACGAGATGGCGACCGGAGTCTTGCCATTCCGGGGCGAGACTTCCGCCTTGGTTTCTCACGCAATCATCGAACGGGCGCCGATTCCTCCGGTTCGCATGAATCCCGACATTCCGCCCAAGTTGGAAGAAATCATCAATAAGGCGTTGGAGAAAGATCGAGAGTTGCGCTATCAGGTCGCCTCTGAGATGCGGGCCGACCTGAAGCGTTTGAAACGGGAAACGGAATCCGGGCGGATTGGCACGAACCACGCGGGGACTGGCGTCTCGCCAGTATCTGTTCCAGCACAAACTACGCAGGCTGCGGAGCTTCGCTCCGCTCCGACGGGCGAGACGCCCGTCCCCACAAAAGCTCGGAGTCGAGCGAAGCTCGGCATTTACATTGCCGCAGCGGTGCTTGTTGCAGCAGCGGTTGCCGGTGGTTTCTATTTGCGCTCACGTTCCACAGCACCTGCGAAAGCTACACCGCTCACAGAAAAAGACACCGTCGTTCTCGCCGACTTCGACAACAAAACCGGAGATCCTGTTTTTGACGATGCTCTCAAGCAGGCGCTGGCGGTTGAACTGGGACAATCTCCGTTTTTGAACGTGCTCTCCGATCGCAAAGTCAGCGAGACCCTGGGAATGATGGGCCGCCCGGCGAATCAGCACATTACTTTGGACGTCGGCCGCGAGCTTTGCCTGCGCACGGGCAGCAAAGCTCTGTTGGGCGGGACCATCTCCACTTTGGGCAGCCACTATCTGATTGACCTCAATGCTGTGGCTTGCAACTCCGGGGACACTTTGGCCCGGGAACAGGCCGAAGCCACCAGCAAGGAAAATGTTCTGAAGGCGCTAAGCCAAGCCTCTTCCGGTCTGCGCACCAAGCTGGGCGAGTCGCTGCCTTCAGTGCAAAAGTTTGACGTGCCGATTGAAGCCACGACCTCCTCACTTGAAGCCCTGAAGAATTACAGCATGGGAGTGACAATAGGGCGCGAGAAAGGCGACGCGCCCAGCGTCCCGTTCTTGAAGCGGGCGATTGAGCTTGACCCCAATTTTCCCATGGCCTATGCGGGTCTGGCGATCTCGTATACCAATATGCAGCAACCATCGCTCGCGCTGGAATATGCCACCAAAGCCTACCAGCTGCGCGACAAGGTCACGGAACGCGAGAAACTGCGGATCACTGCCGACTACTTTCGCGCCTTGGGCGATGTGGAAAAAGAGACGCAGACCTACGAGCTATGGATAGCGAACTATCCTCGAGACTCCGTCCCTCACAACAATCTGGGGGCCAACTACTCCTTCCTTGGGCAATATGACAAAGCTCTAGCGGAGTCGCAGGAAGCATTGCGTTTGGCATCGGATGACATGCTCAGCTACTCCAACCTGGGGAACGTCTACGTGTGCTTGGACCGGTTTGATGAGGCGAGGCCGATTTACGAGCAGGCGCTCGCCCACAAGCTGGATGGAGCGCCGCTGCGCGCAAACATCTATGTGCTTGACTTTATCCGCGGAGACGCCGCGCAGATGGAGCAGCAGGTAGCCTGGTCTGCGGGCAAGCCGGGTGTGGAAGACGTTTTTCTTTCAGCGCAATCGGACACCGAAGCTTACTACGGACGGATGAGCAAGGCGCGAGACTTTTCTCGCCGAGCTGTGGACTCCGCGGTGCGCGCCGATTCCAAAGAAACTGCAGCTCTCTGGCAGGCGAACGCCGCGCTGCGCGAAGCAGAGTTGGGCAATGACGCACTGGCGAAGCGAGGGGTCGCGGCGGCTTTGGCATTGTCTCCGGGGCGGGATGTGAAAGTCGTTGCTGCCCTCACGCTCGCTCGAGTCGGCGATGTTCCACGAGCCAAAACGATGGCCGAGGAATTGGAGAAGAACTACTCGACCAATGCGATGTTGAAGCTCTATTGGCTGCCGACTGTCAACGCTGCCGTGGAGGTTAGCGAAGGGAACTCGTCCCAGGCGTTGATGGATTTGGAGGCCGCGGCTCCTTACGAAGTGGGTCAGGGACAGATGTTCATCAACTACTTATACCCGGCTTACGTGCGCGGCCAAGCCTACCTGCTGGCGCGCAACGGGACTGCCGCAGCCGCTGAGTTTCAGAAGTTGCTTGACCATAGGGGCATCGTGTTGAACTTTGTGACGGGATCGCTGGCGCATCTGCAAACCGGCCGCGCCTACGCGATGGCCGGCGACCCCGCCAAAGCGAAAGCTGAGTATCAGGACTTCTTCAACATTTGGAAAGACGCCGATTCCGACATTCCCATCCTGAAGGAAGCCAAGGC
>DASPSE010000337.1:0-3592 GCA_035624085.1 Terriglobales bacterium | reverse complement strand
AACCCTTTCTTTCTCTAGGAAGCCTCCCTCAACCCGTCTAAAGTAGCCTTATGCCGTTTCCTCGATTCCTACTAGCGTTCATTCTCTCTGGTCTTTGTTTGGCGACTGGCACGGTTGCGCAGCAAACGCCCGGGCCGTCCGTTGACAATGACTTCGTTCAGAAGCAATTTGGATCGAATTGTGCGCTGATCGAACTGCCTCCACTCACTGCGGATCTCGATGGCGACGGTGTCGAAGACATCGTGATTCCGGCGCGTTGCACCAGTCCAATGATGGATCAGGCAGAAGAGAACTATGTGGTGGTTGACCCCTACAACGCCTTTTTCGGCTATGGCAACCCCAAAATCACCACTCAGTTTGCCACCGATGATCCCGCGCGGCGCGGTTTCTCGCTCCTGGTGATTCACGGGGCTGGCGCGGATGCGTGGCATTCTGCTACGCCCAAAGCGAAGTTCATGATCGTGAATGTTCCCTTCAAGAGCATTTTCGTGAAGAAGATGGTGGTGAAGAAAAAGGAACGCATGGCGATCTACGTGGACGAGACGGGCGGCGATGCGCAGACCTCGGTGCTTTTCTGGGATGGTAAGAAATACCGCTACGAAGCCATGGGCTCCAGCATGGAGTAATCGCGAACAAAGATAAGGACGGGCGTTTCCGCCCGCCCGAATCGTTTATCCCACCAATCTACAGCTCGAAGTGAAGAACGTCCACCACTTGGAAATTGGCACGGTTCAGCAGGACAATGTGGCCCCCGATGAGCACGTGAGCACAGTCCGGTGGCGGTGGAGGCAGCCGGTGCTCCAGATCTTCAGGGCAGGGAAACACCCTCGCCCGCAGTTCTAGCGGAAGAGTTTCCCGAACCACGAGCCGCCTTTCGAGCTCCGGCGGTAAGCGGTCGCCATCCCTCAGCCCCATAGGCAGATGATCGTGATGATCGGCGTACCAGCCGCGCATGGCGTCGCGGTCGTGGTCGCGATAAAAATGGTCCCGGTCATGATCTCGATCATGATCCCCATGGAATTCTTCGCGGTCCCGATCGTGATCGCGCCGGTCATCTTGGGCAAAACCCTGTGCGCAGCCCAGAGCAAACACGGCTGCGACAAACAGGTACAAGCAGGTCTTCAATCGCATAAACTCCTCCCTCATTTGTAATGAGTGATGACAGCGTAGCTGGGCGGCGGCCAGCAGGCAAGGTACCAGAGGACGTGTACTCCGACTCGGTATAATCCCCTCATGGATCTGGAACAGAAGCTGTCCGAACTAAAGAAGCGCGATAAGCTCGCCGAAGACGGCGGCGGCGCGCAACGCCGCGAGCGCCAGCACAAAGAAGGCAAGATGTCTGCCCGCGAGCGCATCGAATTCCTGCTCGACGAAGGCACGTTCGAAGAGACCGACAAGCTGGTTACCCACCGCTGTACCGACTTCGGCATGTCCGAGCAAAAATACTACGGTGACGGCTTCATCACCGGGTACGGCCGTATCGAAGGGCGCCTGGTTTTCGTGTTCGCGCAGGATTTCACGGTTTTCGGCGGATCACTTTCGGAAGCCAACGCCGGCAAGATCGTGAAGATGATGGATCTCGCTGCCAAGATGGGCGCGCCGGTAATTGGACTGAACGACTCAGGCGGCGCGCGCATTCAGGAAGGCGTAATGTCGCTGGCCGGCTACGCCGATATCTTTCTGCGCAACACGCTGTACAGCGGGGTGGTGCCGCAAATCTCCGCCATTATGGGGCCGTGCGCTGGCGGCGCGGTTTACTCGCCCGCGATTACTGATTTCATTCTGATGGTCGACAAGACTTCTTACATGTTTATCACCGGCCCAGACGTGATTAAGACGGTTACGCACGAGGAAGTCACAAAGGACCAGCTAGGCGGAGCCACTACGCACAACGAAACCTCGGGCGTGGCGCATTTCATGGCTCAGGACGACGCCGAGTGTCTGTCGATGGTGCGTGAGCTGCTTAGCTTCATGCCTTCCAATAACATTGACGATCCGCCGCGGAAAGCTTGTACCGATCCCGTCGACCGTGCCGATTCCGCTCTGGACAAAATTGTTCCCGATCAATCGAACCTGCCCTATGACATCAAAGACGCGATCCACGGCGTGGTTGACGATGGATACTTCTTCGAAGTGCAGGAGCATTTTGCCAAAAACATTGTCGTGGGGTTCGCGCGGCTAAATGGGCGGTCTGTGGGAGTTGTGGCCAATCAACCGGCGGTTCTCGCTGGCACGCTCGACATCAATGCTTCGATCAAAGGCGCGCGCTTCGTGCGCTTCTGCGACTGCTTCAATATCCCGCTGGTGACTTTTGAAGATGTTCCTGGATTCCTGCCCGGCACGAACCAGGAGTACGGCGGAATCATTAAGCATGGAGCCAAGCTGCTGTTTGCCTTCGCCGAAGCAACCGTTCCCAAAGTCACGGTCATTACGCGGAAAGCCTATGGCGGAGCGTATTGCGTTATGGCTTCGAAGCACATCCGCACGGATGTGAACTACGCATGGCCGACGGCGGAAATTGCAGTGATGGGACCGGAAGGCGCGGTGGACATCGTCTACAAGCGGGAACTGGATCGCGCCGAGAAGCGCGAAGCCGTTCGCCAAAAGAAGATCGAAGAATTCCGCGAACGCTTTGCTAATCCTTATGTTGCCGCCGAGCGCGGTTACGTGGATGCCGTGATTCAACCGCACGAGACCCGCAAGAAGCTGATCCAGGCGCTGGAGATGCTCGACACCAAACGCGACAAAAACCCTCCCAAGAAGCACGGGAATATACCGCTGTAGGATTGTGCGGGTCGGACACTCCAGTCCGCCGATTCTGATGTAGGCAAGGGTGTCCCTTCGGCTTCGCTCAGGGCAGGCTCTCGCCCGCCCGATCCTCATTCATCCGGCGACAGAGGCAGCATCGATCCGTGTCGCACATGCAGCACGTAAACTGAGTCTTCCCCCACGGTGAAGAGCATGCGATACGTGCCGCGATTGCCCGAGCCGAAAAACAGTTCCCGGATAGGTTCGTCAAACGAGGCGCTCTCCGGCGCGAGCGGGCAACGCGCAGGGTGACGGGCGAGGCTCTTCGCGCTCCGACGCGCCCGTTTGAGCCAGTCGCCTGCCGCACGCGGCGCTCGACCGTGTATGTACTGATAGATTGTTCTGAGATCACTCTCAGCCCGGGGCATGATGATGACGCGGTAAGTCATTTACCGAAGCAAAGCATCTCTCTGCAAGTTGTCGAATACCTCGTCGGCCTGCCGGCCCAGGCCTTTTTTCATTTGATCGAGGCCCTCGCGTATGCCAGCGACGGCGTCGAGATAATCGGCGATCTGTTGGTAAGTTGCAGCGTCGAGCAGCACGACCTCGGCCTTGCCTTTTATGGTGAGCACCAGCGGCCGCCCCGTTTTTTTCATCTGCTTCATCAAGCCGGAAGAGTTGCGCTTGAAGGTGGTGAGCGAGTGGATGTCCTGCGTCACATCAATCATGATGATATTATAGCATGGTTTTCGCACTTGATTTGATGCGATACTTTGAGAAAGCTAAACTGGGCGCCGGAGATGCTCGACACCAAACGCGACAAAAACCCTCCCAGGAAGCACGG
>DASPSE010000336.1:0-2931 GCA_035624085.1 Terriglobales bacterium | reverse complement strand
GGTAGCTGTCGAACTAGCCCGCACCCGCATCACCGGATTTCCTTGGGATCTCCTCGGCACCGCTCAAGTGGACAACATCCCGCTCGCTCGCATCGCAACCGCAACTGGAGTTTACGGCCTCTCGTTCGAGATTATGATCGTCAGTTCAGCGTGGGCTGCGGCGTTCCTGGTTCGCCGCGGGAAGCGCACGCCGTTATTGCTTGCTGCGGCTGCCGCTACTGTAGTTTTGCAAGCTGGAAGGCTGGTACCCGCGCCCGCTTTCTCCGCTGACAGATTCGCCACGCTCGTGCAGGCGAACGTCCCCATTCTCGAAGGAGCCGACTGGACAAGAGACTACTTCAACACGACGCTCAACGACTTGAGCACACTCAGCCTAAACCCTCCGCAAATTGCTCAGCGGTCTCATCCTGACTTAATAGTCTGGCCGGAATCGCCAGCGCCTTTTTATACCAGCGATCCTGTGTTTCGGAGCGCGGTCAGCGACGTCGCGCGACAAGCGAATACCTGGGTGCTGGTTGGCAGCATTGGAATCAACAATGCCAATGAGAATCGTAAGCAACCCACGCAAGTCTACAACTCAGCCGAGCTAATCAGTCCCAAAGGCGAATGGATCTCGCGGTATGACAAGGTCCATCTCGTGCCTTTCGGTGAATACGTGCCATTCAAGCATCTGTTTGCGTTTGCGGGAGGTTTGACCAAGGAAGTTGGAGATTTTTCACCCGGCTCTTCTCGCGCGCCGCTGGAGGCGAACGGCGCCAAACTCAGAGTATTTATTTGCTACGAGTCGATTTTTCCGGATGAAGTCCGCCAGTTCGCAGCACGCGGAGCGCAGGTTTTGGTGAATGTCTCCAACGACGGATGGTACGGCGATAGCGGCGCCTATGCTCAGCATCTCAAACAGGCTCGCATGCGCGCCGTCGAAAATGCGCGCTGGCTGCTGCGAGATACAAACACCGGAGTCACGGCTTCGATTGATCCTTACGGGAGAATTGTCGCCAGCGTGCCACGCAAGGTTCGCACCGTGCTGCAAGCCCCGTACGCGCTATCCAGCGCAACCACGTTCTACACGCGTCACGGCGATTGGTTTGCATATCTGTGTGCGATAATTTGTGCAGGAGCGCTGCTCGTGCGCTTCTTAATCCGCGAGAAGGCAGAGCGATAGACATGGTTGAAGAACTGGAACAGGAATACGGAATTCTGAAAGAGAAGGTCCGCGAACTTCAGGAGTACCTTTGACGCAGGCAAGCTGCGCCAGCAACTGAGCGAGATCGAGAAGCAGGCCGCCGATCCAAACTTCTGGTCGAATCCCCAAAAATCCCAGCAGGTGATGCGCGAAAAGAAGCGCCTGGAAGACATGTTGGCCACCGAGGCCGACCTGATCCGGCGCACTGATGACATTTCCGCCTATTTCGAACTCGCTCATGAAGGGGAATCGGTGGATGCCGATTTGCGCCGTGAGATCGATTCTCTGCGACAGCGGGTGGAGCATCTCGAGACCGAAACTCTGCTTTCCGGCGAAAACGACGCGCGCAATGCCATTGTCACCATCCATCCCGGCGCTGGCGGCACCGAATCACAGGATTGGGCCGACATGCTGCTTCGCATGTATCTGCGATGGGCCGAGCGACAGGGATTTCAGACCGTCTTGTATGACTACCAACCCGGCGAAGAAGCGGGCCTGAAATCGGCAACGTTTGCGGTGAATGGCGAATACGCCTTCGGCTTGCTCACCAGCGAAATCGGCGTGCATCGCCTGGTGCGAATTTCGCCCTTCGATCAAGCCAAGCGGCGGCACACATCCTTCGCCAGCGTTTTCGTTTCCCCTGAGATCGACGACAGCATTGAGGTCGTAATTAAGCCGGAAGACATTCGCGTTGACACGTATCGCTCCAGTGGCAAGGGCGGACAACACGTCAACACCACCGACTCCGCCGTGCGCATCACGCACATTCCCACTGGGCTGGTAGCGAGTTGCCAGAACGAGCGCTCGCAGCACAAGAATCGCGACCGCGCCATGAGCATGTTGCGATCCAAGCTGTACGAGGACGAGATGGAGAAGAAGCGGGAGGCGACCAAGAAGATCGAAGATTCGAAGCTCGACATCGACTTCGGGTCACAGATTCGCTCCTATGTGTTGCAACCTTATCGCTTGATCAAAGATCACCGAACCAAAACCGAGGTTGGTGACGTGGATCGCGTGCTGGACGGCGACCTGCAGCCGTTTATTCGCGCCTATCTCCACATGCGTCGTGGAGAGAGACAGGCCTAGATGTCGAGAGAAGCCGCCGTCGGTATGATCCTACGACAGCCAGGACGGGGAATGGCGCGGACGGGATCTCTGCAGACCCGTCCCACAGCTACGGAGTAAGAGGTTATCGTAGGATCCTTCGCCGTTGAAGCACCTCAGGACGGCATTAGGACGGTGTTTCTTACACTCCGACTGCACTCCCCACTTCAACCGGGAGCTTGGCTTGCAGCCAGGCGTCGAACCCACCGATCACATTCGTGACATTTTGGAAGCCGGCCCGCTGCAGCAGGCTGCAGGCAATCATGCTGCGATACCCGCTCTTGCAATGCACGGCAATCGTGGCAGTTCGATCGATCTCTGGCGGCGAAACCTTGAAGTGATCGAGCGGCCACCACGTTGCGCCTTCGACGTGTCCCGCCTGCCACTCAGGTTCCCGGCGCACATCAAGCACGCTGGTTTCCCCTGCCTGCAAGCGGTCGTTCAGAATCTCGACTGTAATCTGCGGAATCTCGGCCGTAGGCAATCCTGCCTTTTTCCATCCGTCGATGCCGCCTTGCAAATAGCCGCGAGCATCCTCGATTCCAACTCGAGCCAGTCGCATTCGGGCCTCTGCCAGCTGTTCTGGCGAGTCTACGATCAGCACCGGCCGCGCGGAGAGTCCAAGCAAGGTGCCCGCCCAGGAC
>DASPSE010000321.1:0-2773 GCA_035624085.1 Terriglobales bacterium | reverse complement strand
TCCAGATCCCAGGCTGACCCGCGCGACTCCGAGTTTTTCAAGCTCCGGCACGGAAGGGGACCCTGGTCCTGCCAAAATGTTCACTGGACACTCTACGTCTTGCACCAATTGGGAAATCGTTGCCGAATCTCGCAGCCCAGGCACAAAAACACAGTCTGCGCCAGCATCGCGGAAAGCGATGGCCCGCTTAATGGTCTCGGCGTAGCGCGTCTCCGGAGCTCCCACCTGGTCCAAATAGACGTCAGTGCGTGCATTGAGCACGAGCAATACGCTGGTCTTCAGTGCCGTTTCGCGGATCGCGCGAATTTTCTCCAACTGCAAAGACAGATCGACCAGCGGATACTCGGGATCACCGGTTCCGTCCTCAAGATTCATGCCCACCGCGCCCGCCTCAATAACTCCGGCAGCGGTTCGTGCAGCATCTTCGGGCCGGTCTCCGTAGCCTGCTTCCACATCGGCGGTAACCGGTACCTTCACAGCTCGTACAATGCGTCCCACCCGCGCCAGCATCTCTTCGCGCGGGATCTTCTGCCCGTCGGGATAGCCAAGCGAGAACGCGATTCCAGCGCTGGTTGTCGCGATGGCTCCAAATCCGATCTCTTCAATGATTCGTGCGCTGGCTACATCCCAGACGTTCGGCAGCAGAAGCGTCCTCGGCCCGCGATGCATGGCCCGAAACGCCTCAGCTTTGCGTTCTTGTTCTTCAGGAGCGAGCATTAGTTGCCTTACTCTTCACTTTCTCCAGAAACCTCCCCAAACTCACCACCGCCCGGCTGACCGTTCCGCGGCCAATTTCCTGAGCATCGTCCCAGGCAGTGACTCGTACGGTGTAAAAGCGTCCATCGAACGACTCCAGCACAGCTTCTGCCCGAATCTTTGCTCCGATGCCGCTCGCCGCCCGATGTTGGATATTGATCGCCGTTCCTACACTGATCTCGTCGCCCTCGCAATACGGCTGGAGAGCATTAAACGCTGCTATTTCCATCAATCGGATCATGTCGGGTGTGGAATACACAGGGGGCAATTCACGATGATGCGCGGTCAGTGTGTGCTTGAACTCGACGATTTCTTCCGCCGCGCCACGCGCGCCGATGGGGATGTCTCTCGCCATAAGAGCCACCAGGAACAAGAGCCAATGATTCTACCGGATGATTGGCTCCAATTCCGGGACGCAGACGAATTCTTGTTTTGGGAATTTAAGCTAACCAGCCGCTGTTTTTGGCTCCGCCAATAGGGACGCTCGCCAGATAATGTTGTGTGAAGCTCGCAGCCGTATTGTTCCTCTGGTGCGTCGTTCTCAACACAGGCTCCGCTGCTGCCGACAGCGGCACACCTGAGATTCTGCGCATTTCTCCAACCAGTGGTCCCGAAGGCACACGCGTCGAAATCATCGGCCAGAATCTGCAACAGACTACCGCCGTCGTTTTCGGTGGCAACAATGCCACATTCAAATTGATTTCGCCGGAAAAGCTGATCGCGATCGTTCCTCACCGCACACCCAGTTCGATCATCACACTGGCCACGCCGCAGGCCCGTGCCTCGAGTCCATTTCCATTTGTTGTTCTCAATGACCCTCGAATTCCCGTCGAGGTCAGCTATAAGTCGGGTTACGTCAACCCCGATTCCAAGCCGCCTGCATTCAGTTCTGTCCTGCTCTGGGGGATCGCGATTGCTGATACGCGCGCTCCAAGCTACGAATCAGCCACTGTGCGGATCGCTCGGACACAACTGTCCTGCCGGGTCGATGGCAAGGAAACTGTCTTGAATGACGATGCGGGCAAGGTGCGCGGCGGGCTTTATCAGCGCAATCCCTGGTTTGAGACGAACCAGCACGAACCCATGCCTATGCTCTATGACGACTCCGACCACGCTGTCGTTCTGCGCGTCGGACAACGTGCTGACCGGGTCTGGCACTTCTGGAGCGCTTCGCCGCGGCCTGCGCTACCTTCCGGCAAGCTTGAAGGCTGCACTGTGAAGGCGCTGGTGAAGATCTCGACGGGGTCACTGCTGCAGATGGGAATGGATTACTGGCGCAATCCCACTGTGCCTTATGCCCCCGGAAACAACCACGAGGCGGGCGCCAGTAACTGGTATTTTCCGTCGGACCGCTGGCAGGAGGCGGTCTTCACCGACATCGGCGGCGTGCAATTCTGACGTCCATCTTCCTTCCTGCGCCCCGCGTCAAGCGGCTCACGCGAATATATACTGCTCAATGCGGGGTGGGGTGAGACATGGGTCTACCAACGTTGTCCGAGCAACTTCCGATACAGGATTTTGTTTCGCAATTGAGGAAGTTTCCTGAAGCAGCCTTCGACCGCACCGACCAGATCATCGAATTTCTCACCAATAGGCCTGTAGCTCCTGACACGCTCGCGCCCTATCTGACTTGGGACCGCCAGCACTACACTCGCAACCTCATTGACAAAACGCCCCTTTACGAGCTGATTGCGATCTGCTGGGAAGTGGGGCAGGTGAGCTCGGTGCACAATCACCGCGACCAGAACTGCTGGATGGCGGTGCCGATTGGAAGGCTGCAGGTTGAGAACTATCATGTCCTCTCGCAAGACTTGGACAAAGGTGTTTGTCAGCTCGAGCCGGCTGAAACTGTTGAGATGAATCCTGCCCATCCCTGTGCCGTGGATCCTCTGGAGCCGGTGCATCGCGTTTACAACCCGCGCGAGTTCCAGCAGAGAGCGGTAAGCCTACACGTGTATTCGCGTCCCTTTGACTCGTGTGTTGTCTATTCGCCGGAGCAAGGCACCTGCGGCGAAAT
>DASPSE010000298.1:0-12779 GCA_035624085.1 Terriglobales bacterium | reverse complement strand
CTGCGTCAGATCAACCGCCTGCTTGGCTTCCTTGAACACTTCCTGCGGCTTGTTGCGAACCACGCCATCAGCAATTTCAACATTGACCGTTTCCACCGGCGCCGCGCTGACGCCGGCCTCAACCTTGTCGCCGCGGAATGCACCGTTCTGAAAAGTGACAAACCAGGGCGGTTCACAACCGAAGCTTACATCCGCCGCCAGCTTACCCTGGAACATCTGCCGGGTGAACAGCAGCTTGCCGCCTTCTTTCTTATAGCTAATACAGTCACTGATAGCAGTTCGTCCCATGGCCGTGGCCAGCTTGGGCACAAAGTCGCGAACCTGGTAAGTGTGCGGCATGAGCACCAGCTTCGGCTTGTTGGACTCGATGAACTGTCTAAGCCCGGCTGCAAACGCATCCGGAGTGTAAGGCTCAAGCCTCGGCGACTCGATAGCATAGGTCTTCGAGACTTTCTTCCCGGCCACTTCGTTGGCAGAGTTTGCCACTCCGCTGCCAACCACCGCCGCTTCCAGTGTCCAACCAGTATCGGCGGCAAGCGCCTGCCCTGCGGTGAGCGTCTCCCAGGAGACGCGGTTCAGTTTACCTTCACGTTGTTCGACGACGACAAGAATTGTGTCAGACATGAATTCAGCTTCAAGCTCCTAGCTTCTAGCTCTTAAACTTTTAAGTCTTCTCACCGAGCTTCGCTCGGCCTGGACCCTTCGACTTCGCCCAGCGCAGGCTCGTCAGAGACCGTTCCTACTCGGTCACCTACAGAACTCGCACTTCGTTGCGCAGTTTGTCCACCAGTTTCTTGGCGACCTCGGCTGCCGGGCCTTCAAGAAACTCCGTGTTCTTCACCTTCTGCGGCACGTACAGCCGCTCGATTTTCTGCAGGTTCCCGCCTACAGATGATTGCACGTCACCCATAGTGACCTTGCGCAGCGGCTTGTTCTTGGCCTGCTTGATCCCGATCAGCGTGGCGTAGCGCAGTTTGTTGATGCCCGATTGGATCGTCAGCACAGCCGGCAGTGGCATATCGACAAACTGGAAGTACCCGGCCTCAAGCTCGCGCTTGACCCGAATTCCACCATCGCTTTTCTCGATCTGCATGATGATGGTGGCGTGCGGCCAGCCCAGCAGCTCAGCCAGAATCACGCCAGTCTGCGCGTAGCCGTAATCGTCGGACTGCAGGCCGGTGAAGATCAGATCGAATTGTTCATCTTTAACAGCCGCGGCAAACGCCCGCGCCGTGTTGAATGCATCCAGGCCGACGAACGCATTGTCATCCAGGTGGATCGCGCGGTCCGCGCCCTTGGCCAGCGCCTCCCGCAACACCTGTTGCGCGCGCGCCGGCCCGGCGGTGATCACCACCACTTCCCCGCCGTGCTTTTCCTTCTGGCGCAGCGCCTCCTCCAGAGCGTAGGCGTCCGGCTCGTTCACTTCGTAGGACACGTCTTCGCGGATCCAGGTGCCGCTTTCGTTCAGCTTAAGTGGCGCATCCTTTTGCGGCACTTGCTTCATACAGACCAGAATCTTCAAATGGAACTCCTTGCCGTAGTTAGGTGAGACGCTGCACGCAACATCTCGACAGAAGCTCTCGAGCAGTTTTGAGCAAACCAGTAAGTATAAATGAGTAGCACAGAAGAAAGAATCGCGCAGTGACTAGTCCGTGGTGTCCTAATTCAAGCTCGAAACTTTCTTTGCGACCTTTGTGAATTCTTGGCGTTCTTTGCCGTAAAAGCTTTTGACCGCTAAGCCCGCGAAGGGTCGCAAAGCGCACAAAGGACGGGTTCTGGAATCTTACAATCGGATATCAGGACGCCATCAGGTTAATCCGTGAACACCACGGACTGCACGCCGGAGATTTCAAAACGCTTGCGGCAGCGCAGATTCTTGCAGGCCATCATGTCGTCTTTGCGCAGCATGTAGGAGCGGGCCTTGGCAAAGCGGGCGCGATCCCGCTCATCGGCGCGGCCCGGCAGCTGCTTTTTCTTGGTCCGCATCAGCCAGGTGATTTCGTACTCGGCAGACTGCTGGCAGTGCGGACAGTTCAGAGTGGCGATCTTCTTATCCTGTTTTTCGTCGAAAAAGTCGCGTTCGTCCATAGCCCGTCGTTCGTCGGCCGTATTTGGCCGCCGTTAACTGAACCAATTCAACTACGGCTTTCCCGATTATTGCACGCCGAGGGCAAACTCGGTATGGCAAGATGAGGATTAGACGATGCCGAAGAAGAAAAAACTAAAGCGCTTCCGCGCTGTAGAAGCCGTCAAAGCTCTGGCCCGCGAAAGAATTGGCACGCCACCGGCTTCGCGGGTGATCCAAGACCCAAGAAACAGGAAGAAAGAAAAATACAAACCGACCCTTGGAAAGATGCTGGAGTCGGATTAGCAGTCGCTCGGTTTCCTCTAAATCGGCGTGCTCGGACAGTTGGAGTTCGCCGGGCCGTCCACCGTCACGCTCGTAGTTCCAGTAATAATGTTTCCTGTGGGATTGTCAGTTTTCAAGGTGGCGGTAACGCTGCTGACCCCACACTCCGGCCCTGCAGGAGAGACCAAGCCAGTAGTACTGACTACGGCAACGCCCACAATACTGGAACTCCAGGTAACTTGGGTGGTTATGTTCTTCGTGGCGGGAGGATGCTCGTAAACACCAACGGCGGTCAGTTGGACATTGAGGACAGGGTTTGCTGAACCAAATATAACTGCGGTCGGAGTAACGTTAATTGCCACCAACTGCTGGCCCGCTGCGCAACTCAAGACCGGAAGCACCGCCATGCAAACCAACACCAGCCCCAACCACTTCCGATTCATTACTGCTCCTTCGAAAAAACTCATCTTTTGACTTTCAGGGGGAAATCTATGCGAAGAACCCTAAAAAATCAAGAGCACTCTGGGCTCCTGCTTTTGGAAGGCACCTATTTTCCAACGGCTTCGGCGACAAACCGGGCAAACTCCTTCACATCGTCCTCCGTCGTATCGAACGAGCACATCCAGCGCACCACCGATTGTTCTTCATTCCACACATAGAAGAAATACCGCTTTTGCAGCTTAGGGATGGCTTGCCGGGGAACCTGCGCAAACACCCCATTCGCTTCCACCGGGTACACAATCTTGACCTGGGGGATTTTGCGGATTTCTTTTTCCAGCGAAGCCGCCATCTCATTCGCGTGCTCGGCGTTCTTTCGCCAAAGATCGCCAGTGAACAGCGCCTCGAACTGAGCCGAGATGAAGCGCATCTTCGACGCCAATTGCATGCCCTGCTTGCGAACGTAGAGAAAATTCTTGCTGAATCTCTTGTCGAAGAAAATCACGGCTTCCGCGCCCATTGCGCCGTTCTTCGTCCCTCCGAACGAGAGCACATCCACGCCCAAATCGCGAGTAGCTTCGCGCAACGTCAAACCCAGACTGACCGCGGCGTTCGCGATCCGGGCCCCATCCATGTGCAGAAACATACTCCGCTCGTGCGCGAAACGGGCCAGATCACGAATCTCCTTGGGTTTATAAACTGTCCCCATCTCGGTAGCCTGCGTAATGGAAACCACCCTGGGCTGCACATGATGCTGGTCGCCGATGCCATGGTAGGCATGGCTGACGGACTCTACCGTGAGCTTGCCATCGCTTGTGGGAATGGGAATCAGTTTGCAGCCGGTGAATTTCTCCGGGGCGCCACATTCGTCGGTATAGATATGCGCAGCTTCGGCGCAGATCACCGCCTGGTAGCTTTCGGTGAGCGCCTTCAGACCCAGGCAATTCGCGGCCGTGCCGTTGAAAGCAATAAAAACCCCTATGTCAGCCCCAAAATGCTGCTGGAATTTCTCCACGGCTGCGGCGGTATAGGGATCATCGCCGTAGCCCACCACGTGCCCCTGGTTGGCGGCGGCAATCGCTTCCAAAACCTTCGGATGGATGCCGGCGTTATTATCACTGGCGAAACTCCGCCTCGGTTTCATCGCATGAACAATGTAGCAGAACCTTCCAGCGTAGAGGCAGCCGCGAGAGCGCAGCCGAAGGGGCTGCCCGGCTGAGCAGTCTCGGCGGCAAAACCTGCTGATAACTTTCGCCGCCTTTTCGCGTCTAAGCTGCTTGTCGAGACGAGGTTTGTCACAGCGCAAGCGGCCTTTTTAGTAGATAATTGTGGCATCTCTGGCTATGTGGATCTGCATGGTACCGTACAGAGCAATGGGCCAACACGCTTTCCTCTCGCGCGCACGCGCGGGTTCGCCGCGAAGTATCATTTTCATGGCGATCCTCCTGGTGACGGCCGCGGGAGCGGCATGCAGTAAGAGTTCCGCAAGAGATCCGCAAGCCCAGGGGCCACCCAGTATCCCAGTCAAGATCGAGGTTGCCCGGTTGGTTCCGATCAGCGACAGCACCGAATACGTAGCTACGCTGAAGTCGCGCGACTCCGCCATCATCATGCCCCAGGTGGAAGGCCATATCACGGAGATTCATGTTCACTCCGGCGACCACGTTGCTCGCGGCACGTTTCTGATGGAAATTGATCCCACCAAGCAGCAGGCCACCGTAAACAGCCAGGAGCACAACCGGGCCGCGCAGGAGGCCAACCTGAAATGGGCGCAACAGCAGTACGACCGCACCAGCGCCTTGGCCGCCGCGGGCGTCGTCTCTAAACAGGATCTGGACCAGGCCCGGTCTGCTCGCGACAACGCGCAGGCCCAGCTAAATGCCCTCGATGCGCAAGTGCAGGAGCAACAGGTGCAGCTTCACTATTATCACGTTGCGGCGCCGGCCAACGGCATTGTGGGTGACATTCCCGTCCGAGTGGGCGACAGGGTCACTAACACAACCGTTCTCACTACTGTGGATCAACCTGGCAGTCTCGAAGCCTACGTCTATATTCCAGTGGAACGCTCGTCTCAGCTTAAGCTGGACATGCCGGTCGATATCGTAGACGGCGAAGGCCGCGTGATCGCCAGCAGCCGGATCAGTTTTATTTCACCTGAGGTGGATAACACAACGCAGACGGTGCTCATCAAGGCCCGCATCGCAAACAACGAAGACCAGCTGCGCAACCTGCAATTCATTCGCGCCCGGGTTATCTGGGGAACTCATCAAGGGCCAGTGGTTCCCATTCTGGCCGTCTCGCGTCTGGGCGGGCAATACTTCGTGTTTGTGGCGGAGAACCAGAACGGACAACTTTTGGCGCACCAGAAACCTCTGCAAGTCGGCGAAATGGTAGGCAATGATTACGTGGTCCTCGAGGGGATCAAGCCGGGCGACAAAGTGATCGTCTCGGGCACGCAATATCTGGTGGATGGCGCGCCAGTAGCGCCACAGACCTAATTTAGAGTTTCCAGTTTCGCTCGGATAAGTTGTCATCCCGAGCGAAACGAGATCTTCCGCTCGCCGGAAGATCTCTGAAGTCGAGAGCCTGCCCTGAGCGAGCCTGAGGAGCAGAGCCGACGAAGGGGAGTCGAACGGGGACCTGCTGTTTAGTCGAAACTTGAAACTGCTTCTCTCATGTTCGTTAATTTCTTCATAAACCGTCCGGTTTTCGCCACCGTTTGCGCTCTCTTGATCATTCTGGCAGGCGCAGTGGCAATCCCCACTTTGCCGGTCGCGCAGTTTCCCAACCTCGCCCCGCCGCAGGTTTCGGTCCAAAGCAGTTACATCGGCGCCAGCGCGCAAACCGTCGAGTCGGCGGTCACCATTCCCCTCGAACAGCAGATCAATGGCGCGCAGGGGATGAAGTACATCACTTCCTCCAGTGGAAACGATGGCTCGAGTTCAATCACGGCAACTTTTGAGCTCGATCGCGATCCCGATCTCGCCGCCGTTGATATCCAGAATCGTGTGAATACGGCGCAGGGACGGCTTCCCGCAGCCGTCAAGGCCACTGGGGTCGTCGTACAGAAGTCATCGCAAAACTGGGTGTTCGGCGCGGCCGTGTATTCCCCGGACAACCGCTACAGTCCGCTGTTCATGAGCAATTATCTCGACGTCTATGTGAAAGACACGCTCAAGCGTGTGCCGGGAGTCGCCGATGTATTCGTCTTTGGCGAACGCAAATATTCCATGCGGCTGTGGCTTGATCCGGTGCGCATGGCCAGCCGCGGCCTGACTGCAACCGACGTGGTGAATGCCCTTGAGGAACAGAACGTCGAAGTAGCCGCCGGGCAGGTCGGTCAGCCGCCGGTCAAAGTCGGCCAGCAATTCCAGATCAGCGTGCGTGCCATCGGACGCCTGAGCGAGCCCACACAGTTTGACAACATCATTCTGAAGACCAATGCTGACGGCACCCTGGTGCGCCTCCGAGATGTGGGGCGCGCGGAGCTTGGCGCCGAAGATTACGGCACTGACCTGGTTTACAACGGCCACGAATCCGTGGGTGTGGCCGTCACTCAGCTCTCAACCGCCAACGCCATCGATGTAGACCGGAAGGCCCTGGCGGAGCTGGATAGACTTTCCAAGCATTTCCCGCCCGGCATGGTCTACGAGAACGCATTCGACACCACCGATGCGGTCAGCGAATCCATCAAAGACGTGCTCGGCACACTCATTCAGGCGATTGTCCTCGTCATTCTGGTGATTTTCATCTTCCTGGAGGATTGGCGAAGCACGATCATTCCCTCGGTCACAATTCCGGTCGCGTTAATTGGCACCTTTGCTTTCGTTAAGCTGCTGAATTTCTCGATTAACACGCTAACGCTGTTCGGAATCACGCTGGCCACTGGTCTGGTTGTAGACGATGCCATCGTCGTAATCGAAAACATCGAACGCCATATTCAGGAAGGCGAGCGCAATCCCCACAAGGCCGCTTCCGATGCCATGAAAGAAGTGACAGGCGCAGTTATTGCCACCTCCCTCGTTCTGGTCGCGGTTTTCGTTCCCGTGGCATTCTTCCCTGGAACCACCGGGATTTTGTTCCGCCAGTTCGCCCTTACCATCGCATTCTCGATTTCCATCTCCGCGTTTAACGCTTTGACCCTCAGCCCTGCTCTTTCCGCGCTTCTGCTCGGCCGCGAGCATGGCGAAAAGATCTGGTTTTTCCGCGAAGTGGACAAGGTCGTCGACGCCATCACCAATGGTTATCGCAAATCCCTGCGAGTATTTCTCCGTGTGCGCTGGGCAGCGGTGGTGCTCTTTCTCGCCGGCCTGAGCCTCACCTATTTCATTTTCCAGCGCGTGCCCAAGGCCTTCGTGCCCAATGAGGATCAAGGTTGGCTGATCGTGGCTGTGCAGGCGCCGCCCGGAGCTTCCAAGCAATACACCGGGAGCATCGTGGAGCAAGTGGCGCACGTCATGCAGAACGACCCCGATATCGCCAGTGTTTTTGCGGTTACCGGATCTGGCGTGGCCGGAGCTGCCGGAAACCAGGGCGTCGTTTATGCGGGGCTCAAGGACTACGCGCAACGCAAAGGACCCGAGCATTCCGCCGATGCGATAGTGAACCGCTTGCGTGGCCAATTGTTTGGCATTTCCGGGGCCATCGTTCTCCCGTTCCTGCCTCCGGCCATTGAGGGCCTCGGCTCCCTGGGCGGATTCCAATTCGAAGTTCAGGATCAGGGTGCGCACACTCCCCAGGAGCTGGCCGGCGTTGTACAGGACATGGTGCGCCAAGGCTATAGCCGCAAAGACCTTGCCGGACTCTTCAGCACTTACACCGCCAGCGACCCGCAGTTTCTGGTCACCATCGACCGCGAGAAAGCCAAAAGCCTGCACGTTCCTTTGCAACAGGTCACGGACACGCTGGGCGTGTACATGGGTTCAGCCTATGTAAACGATTTCAACTTCAACAACCGCTCTTACCGCGTTTACGTCCAGGCTGACAAACAATTCCGCTCCGAGCCCAAGGATATGCAGCAGTACTACGTGCGCTCGGATACGGGCGCGATGATTCCTTTGGATAATCTGGTTTCCATCTCGCAAACCGCCGCGCCGCCAGTCATCAATCATTACAATCTTTTTCGCTCGGCGGAAATCGACGGTGCGGCGGCGCCCGGATTCAGCTCCGGACAGGCCATTGCGGCCATGCAGGACTTAAGCCGGAAAATCCTGCCGCAGGGGTTCAGCTATGAGTGGAGCGGCATCTCGCTGGAGGAATTGGCATCCGGGCAAACCACGCTGATTCTGTTCGCCCTGGGAGTGCTGGTGGTTTACCTGACCCTCTCCGCGCAATACGAAAGTTTTGTCTTGCCATTCATCGTCCTGCTCGCCGTGCCCATGGCCATGTTGGGCGCGCTGCTGGCACAGTCTTTACGCGGCCTGGAGAACGACGTCTACTGCCAGATCGGCCTGGTTATGCTGGTGGGGCTGGCCAGCAAGAACGCGATTCTGATCGTCGAGTTCGCTGAGCAGTTGCGCGAGCGCGGCATGCCGCTGGTCGAAGCCACCATGGAAGCCGCCCGCATTCGCCTGCGCCCGATTCTGATGACCTCCTTCGCATTCATCCTGGGTGTTATACCGCTGATGGTCGCCCACGGCGCCGGCCAGGAAGGGCGCCATTCTGTAGGCACCACAGTCTTCGGTGGTATGATTATGTCCACCCTGCTGAATCTCTTCTTCATTCCGGTTCTCTATTTGATCATCGAAGGCTGGCGCGAAGCGCGCGGAGTCAAGGTGGGCCGGGTCATACCGGCCTCTTCGGAGGCGAGCAGCGATTGATGAAATGAGGAAAGACTTCGGCCGCCTGATCAGTATTTTGCTCTTATTTTGTGCTTTTGGCGTCTCCCTGGGCTGCGATTGCATTGGTGGCGCCAAGGCGTCCGGCGTCCCCGCGGCTCTGCCCGTCCCTCCTGCTCCGGCCCCGCTCGATCCCGGGAGACCATGGCATTTCGCCGTATCCGGTGACTCCCGCAATTGTGGGGATGTCGTCATGCCCGCCATTGCCCAAGGCGCGGCACGCGACCAAGCCAAATTCTATTGGCACCTCGGAGACCTGCGTGCGATCTACGATTTCGACGAGGACATGCTGCAAACGTACAAAATGAAGGGACAGCACCTCAGCATCAGCGAATACCAGAAAAAGGCTTGGCCTGATTTTCGGCAGAATCAGACTGTTCCCTTCGGCGGCATTCCCTTCTTTTTGGGCATCGGCAATCACGAGACCGTCCAGGATCTGAAAGACCGCGACAAGTTCAGCAAAGAATTTGCCGATTTTCTGGACTCGAAAGAACTGAAACAGCAACGGGAGATCGACGCAGCCGAACAAAGACAGCCAGTACTGCCACCAAAGACCTATTATCACTGGATCATGGATGGCGTGGACTTCATCTACCTCGACAATGCCACAGCCGATCAGTTCGATGCCGATCAGATGAAGTGGTTTGAAGGCCGCCTGGCGAACGACGGCAAATCCGGTTCTCTGGTGCATACAGTCGTTGTTGGTATGCACGAAGCCCTGTCCTACAGCATCTCCCAGGGACACAGCATGAATGAATCACCGCGCGGCGAAGAGAGTGGGAGACAGGTATATCAGGATCTCTTAAAGCTTCAGAACGAGTCCCACAAGAAAGTTTATGTGCTGGCCAGTCACTCACACTATTACATGGAGGACGTCTTCAACACCCAATATTGGCGGAGCAACGGAGGCGTGCTGGCGGGATGGATTGTGGGGACCGCTGGCGCACACCGTTATGCGCTGCCTGAGCCTAACTCCGCGCGAGTCGCCAGGACCAATGTGTACGGCTATCTTCTGGGCGCCGTCAACCCAACTGGCCAAGCAACCGGCACAATTCAGTTCGAATTCAAAGAAATCAAAGAACCGGACATTCCCCAAGCGATTGTTCAGGGCTTCTCCCAGGAGTTCGTGCACTGGTGCTTCGTAAATAATACGGACGTGAAGTCTACGAACGCGCCCGCGCAACCCTGATTCGCATTCGCGAGTATGATGGGAAGCACCAGTCGCTATCGGCCATGCTCCCGTTCAAGCTTGTTTACAGCGATGACTATTATCTTCCCATTGGGGCACACGTCTTCCCTGCCGAAAAATACCAGCGCATTCACAAGCGGCTGATTCAAACCGGGGTCGCCGAAGGCCACGACTTCGTCACTCCCCAGCCCGCCTCTGACGAGGACATACTTCTGGTTCACACCCCGCAGTATGTAAATAAGCTGAAAACCGGCACGCTCTCTGCCCATGAAGAGTTGGAGATGGAGATCCCCTACTCGCCCGAACTGGTGCGCGCTTTCTGGCTGGCCGCTGGGGGATCGATTCTGGCTGCTGACTTCGCCCTCAAGGACCGTGTCGCCTTCAACATCGGGGGCGGATTTCATCACGCCTTCCCTGACCACGGCGAAGGTTTCTGTATGATTCATGACGTGGCCGTGGCCATCCGCCGTATGCAGCGCGACGACAAGATTCGTACCGCCATGACCGTGGATTGCGACGTTCATCACGGCAACGGGACGGCTGCCATTTTTGCCGGTGTGCGCGTTCCCGCGGCGCCGCTCCCGTCCACAAGCGCGTCTGTTCTCAATCCGAATGCAGCGAAGATACGAAACGCTCACGCGGGTGACGTGTTCACCATCTCGCTGCACCAGGAAAACAATTATCCTGCGTGGAAACCGCCGTCTTCGATCGATGTGGATCTGCCCGACGAAATTGGCGATGACGATTATCTCGCCTGGCTGGATAACGCCCTGAGTTCCGGGCTTCGCCAGTTCGAGCCGGACTTAATCTGCTACATTGCCGGCGCTGATCCTTATCGCGAGGACCAGCTCGGCGGCTTGGCACTTACTATTGAAGGGCTAAAACGCCGCGATGAGCTTGTCTTTCGCGTGGCCCGCGCCCGTGACATTCCCATCATGGCGACTTACGCCGGCGGCTACGCGCAGAAAGTGGAAGATACAGTCACGATTCACTGCAACACGGTGATCGCGGCAAAAGAAATATTCTCCGGGGCTATGTCATCCTGAGCGAAGCGAAATCGTTCGCTAGCGAAGGATTTCGTGGACTCGAAGGATCCCTACGCGCACAATTCGGTCCGTGGTGGAAACATTCGGGATGACGGTGCAGCGTTGGCGCTGGGAGGGAATATGACTTATGCTCAGCTAACAGAAGAAAACGCGTTCACGCCGTTCATTCGGCCTAAATAAAAAACCCCGATCTGGCGGGTCGGAGTTAGCAGCGAGCCGCTGCAAAATTGGACACAGATGTTATCCGCTGCGGCTCGCACACAAGGCAAGGGAGAAGTGGGTAATGGTCAAGTTTCGATTTTCACAGCCTCGCCTTAGCATCTCCGTTGTGGCAAGATCGTCACGTGACTATCGGCAAAGGTGAGCGCCCGCCTGACCCGAATCAGTTAGCCGCTTGGACTGTGGCAGTTTCCACGGGCCAAGTCCCAGGGCCAGAAACTCCAATATCGGGGTCTGTGACACCGCCCGCCAGCATCTCCGAGTACATGTCAGCCATCGGGCGCAAGGGCGGACAGATCGGCGGGAAACGCCGCCTGAAAACCATGACCAAGGCGCAACGTTCCAAGATCGCAGCTAAGGCTGCGAAGGCCCGCTGGAAACGCGCAAAGCAGCACGGTTAGCCCGTTCTTTGTGTATCGGCCCGTTCACGTGTTGTAGCCAATTATGCCGCCATTCCGCATCCGTCATCGGGCGAAACGTTTGCGGACACGCTTCGCATTTTCTAGGAACTGCGCCCGCTGGCAGCTTCTTTCGCATTGCCATATAGAAATCCTTTCCTAACTTCTTCACGGCAGTTGTGGTAAGTTGCCTTTAACCTTTAGGTCTTTCCGTGCTGCTTCAATTATTTCCCTGTGTAGCCGTTTCCAGTAGTCCCAAAACTTGTTCATGTCCCTTTCACCCGCCAGCGCCTTCCAGCGGTCAAGAATCTCGCATGATGCCATGACATGAGCTACGAAAATCCTATCCTGAATAACTGCTTTTCCTTTGCTGGCTGCCCGCTCAAAGACTACCAGCATCTCGCCGGAGCGCTTGTCTGTAAATTGCATCCCGAAATCGGGCGAATACCGCGCCATTCGTTCGACGCTCGATGCTAATGTCCTGAGAAGGTCGCGGTATTCTTCTGTTTTCTTGTCCAAGAGCCACTGCTTTCGTTGTTGTGAGAACAATCTGTACTGTAAAAGCAAACCTACCAGACCAGATACAACTGCCCCGGCAAGGCCGCCGATAAGCGCGACGGTGATCGCTAGATGCGTGGATATTTGCTGCATTGCATTTCCAAAAAGCAGAGCCGCACTATTCTACATGCGTTATACTGGCGGGAAAATTCGGGCCTAAAAGCAGAACGCCGCGCTGGAACGCGGGTTCGCTAACTACCGATTGCTGGCGGGCAATCCACAACATAGGTGATTGCTGCCCACAGCGCAAGCGGAAACTTTACAGTGCCAGTGCAACGACACTTTCAGCGGTTCCGAACATGAAAACTACCCGATGACCTTGCACGCCATTCTAGCTACGGCTGACCCACGTTCCCTTGTTTGGGTCACCGATACCTCGGCAGCATTAGGCGAGATCGCTTGCAGCACGTGGGGTGCATACGCATTCACGATCAAAGACGAACTTATCCGCTGGATCCCCCCGAGCCGCTGACGGTCTACCTCGCGCACCCAAGGGCCGACCGCCTCTACGCTCCGGCCTGCGCCGCAGCCTGCTCAACCCGCCGAGCCTGAGGTTGAACTCGCACCTCTGCGCCCAGCCCCCACAAATCCCTATGATTCACTGCTTCTATCCCGACGTGGTGCTCAGTAGAGCCTGGAACCGGCTCCGTCCAAACCACACGAAACGTACCCTTGTGCTGCTTGTATTGCAGAGTAATCAGGCTGCCAACTTTCAGGGGCTGATGAACCGCTCCCAGCCTCGCT
>DASPSE010000293.1:0-3384 GCA_035624085.1 Terriglobales bacterium | reverse complement strand
GTAAACCTTCTTCCCCTCCTTTGCTAACACTTAGGAGCCCAAAGTTTCAACTTACATCCGAGGAATTCCTTGGCCGAATTCAAGCTCCCTGTTAAAATCTGTAAAATCCACTCCCCCGGAGACAGAATGCAGGCAATCCTTGCGCTGGAAGACGGCCGGGTCTTCCGAGGCAAAGGCTACGGTGCAAAAGGCGAGTGCTACGGGGAAGTGGTTTTTAATACTTCCATTACCGGTTACCAGGAAATCTTCACCGATCCCTCTTACTGTGGCCAGATCGTAGTCCTTACCAACCCTGAAATTGGCAATTACGGCACCAACGCGGACGACAACGAAGCCACGCGCCCTTATATTGAGGGTTTGATCGTTCGTGAGTTCTCCCGCGTCAGCTCCAACTGGCGCTCCCAGCAGGTTGCGGAAGAGTATCTCGAACAATTCAAGATTCCCGGGCTCGCGGACATCGACACTCGCGCTCTGGTGCGCCACTTGCGCGATCACGGTGTAATGCGCGGCGTGATCTCCACGCTGGAAACCGACGCGCAGAAGTTAATCGCCAAAGCCCGCTCCATTCCCAAGATGGACGGAACCGACCTCGCCAAAGTCGTGACCACCAAGCATCCCTACATCTGGGAAGTGGGCGAGCGCTCGCACGAACCGGTCGCAGTGGTCGGAGTAAAAGACCAGCCGCCGCGCTTTCACGTAGTCGCCTACGACTACGGAATCAAGCAAAATATTTTGCGCAAGCTGCGCGGCGAAGGCTGCAAAGTGACCGTTGTTCCGGCGCAGACTCCCGCCGAAGACGTGCTCGCCCTGAAACCCGACGGTGTCTTTCTCTCTAACGGCCCCGGCGATCCCGAGCCTTGCACGTACGCCGTCGACAACATCCGCCGCTTGATGGGCCGCCAACCGATTTTCGGAATTTGCCTCGGTCACCAGCTCACCGGAATCGCCCTCGGTGGCAAAACCTACAAGCTGAAATTCGGCCACCACGGCGGGAATCATCCGGTGAAACAGTTGTCCAGCGGGAAAGTAGAGATCACCGCGCACAACCATAATTTCGCCGTCGATCCCGACTCGTTGCCCTCAAGCGAAGTCGAGCTGACGCATATGGATTTGAACGACAACACACTGGAGGGCATGCGCCACCGGAATCTGCCGCTGTTTTGCGTGCAGTATCACCCGGAGGCCTCGCCCGGCCCGCACGATTCGCACTATCTGTTCAAAGAATTCACCAAGATGATGGAGGAGTGGAAAGGGTGAGGCCCCGTCTTTCAGCTCTGATGTTGCTCACGTTTTGGGCAAGTGGCCTCAATGCAAGCGAATGTCTTGCCCCTAAGCCATTGAAAATTTCCGGAACAGTCTGCGGGAAGATTTTTGACGTGACCGGCGCACTCGTTCCTAACGCCGAACTTCTATTGGTTGACGATAATGCCGCGGTGGTTTCTCGCGTGCGTGCTGACTCCAACGCGGACTTCGCTTTTCCGTTACTTCCCGCAGGCAGATACAGGGTGGACACGGTTGCGCCCTACCGAATGTCTTTTGGGGCGATCCAGATCACTAGGGCCAAACAGACCCGAGCATGCAAGCGTCCAGTATTCGTGTACCTGGGTGTCGGCGACTGCTCGGGATGGGTAAGCCTGCGGAAACCAGGGCCTTGACGCAGAAGTCCAGCGGTAAGCTCAGGCCGATGGGGGATTTGAAAGGGCACGGCTTCAGCCGCGCCGAATGGGATTTTAAGTTCTGTCATCCCGAGCGGAAGCTGGTCGTTCGCCTGCGAACGACCAGTTGTAGTCGAGGGACCTGCTGTTATGAAGGAAGGGCATTATTTCGTGTATATGGCGGCGAGCAAGTCAAGGGTCCTGTACATCGGAATGACGAATGATGTGGAACGGAGAATATGGGAGCACAGGCACGACTTGATCGATGGGTTCAGCAAGCAGTATCGCTATCATCGCCTTGTCTACTATGAATCGTTCGACGATGTAAGAAAAGCAATTGATCGCGAGAAACAACTCAAGCGGTGGAATAGAACAAAAAAAGTCCGGTTGATTGAGCGAATCAATCCGACATGGGAGGACTTAGGTACGGATTTTGATGGGCAGCACCGTTATACGCCCGAAAAACAGGTCCCTCCACTCGCCAGTTGACTTGCTTCGCAAATCAACCGCTCGGTCGGGATGACAATTGTTCTCAGAAGTGAAACCTAATGCCCAAACGCACTGACATTTCCAAGATCCTGATCCTCGGCTCCGGCCCCATCATCATCGGCCAGTCGGCGGAGTTCGATTACTCGGGCACGCAGGCTTGCAAGGCGCTTAAAGCGGAAGGATTCGAAGTCGTCCTCGCCAATTCGAATCCGGCGACCATCATGACCGATCCCGAATCGGCCGACCGCACTTACATCGAGCCGCTGACCCGCGAGTATTTGGAAGAGATCATCCGCATCGAGCGCCAAATGTCACCCAGCGCTGGATTCGCAGTTCTGCCCACGGTCGGCGGCCAAACCGCGCTCAATCTCGCCGTCGAACTTTCCGACGGCGGCGTTCTCGAAAAATACGATGTCCAGCTTATCGGCGCCAATATCGCCGCCATCAAGAAAGCCGAGGATCGGCTCTTCTTCAAAGACGCCATGCAGAAGATCGGCCTCGACGTCCCCAAGTCGGCGCTGGTCAATAATCTGAAAGATGGCCTCGAATTCGCCGGCAAAATCGGCTTTCCCGTCATTATTCGCCCATCGTTCACCCTTGGCGGCACCGGCGGCGGCATCGCTTACAATCGCGAAGAACTGATGGAAGTCCTCGCCCGCGGCCTCGACTTTTCGCCCGTGCACGAGGCGCTCATCGAAGAATCTGTCCTCGGCTGGAAGGAATATGAACTCGAGGTCATGCGCGACCTCAAGGACAACGTCATCGTCATCTGTTCGATTGAGAACTTCGACCCAATGGGCGTCCATACCGGCGATTCCATTACCGTCGCCCCGGCGCAGACCTTGACAGATCGCGAATATCAGGCGATGCGCGACGCGGCCATTGCGGTCATCCGCGAGATCGGCGTCGAAACCGGCGGCTCCAATATTCAGTTTGGCGTCAGCCCGACGACTGGCCGCATGGTCGTGATCGAGATGAACCCGCGCGTGTCACGCTCCTCCGCTTTGGCCTCCAAGGCCACCGGTTTCCCGATCGCCAAGATCGCAGCCAAGCTTGCCGTTGGCTACACGCTTGACGAAATTCGCAACGACATCACCCGCAAGACGCCCGCCTGCTTCGAACCTACGCTCGATTATGTCGTGGTCAAAATCCCCAAGTGGCAATTCGAAAAATTTCCCGGCGCCGACGAGAATCTCGGACCGCAGATGAAATCCGTCGGGGAAGTCATGGCCATTGGCCG
>DASPSE010000292.1:0-4607 GCA_035624085.1 Terriglobales bacterium | reverse complement strand
CTGCGGCGGCTGCGTCAGCATCCACTCGACGTTATGTTCCGACAGCTGGGAGTGGTCGGCCGGAACAGGCTTACCAGGAACGGGGAGTTGCTCCCCGGAGGTGACGGGGTTGGCGGTTTGTTGAGCCGTGGCAACGCAAGTAAGAGCTAAGGCAATGATCGCCACTATCGCAGCTTGGTACCATTTGCAGTCCATGGAGAGAGGCTACGTCGGTCCGTTTCGGGCTATCAAATTACCGGGGTCACAGTGAGTTGAACCACTGTAACTTACGAGCTTTGAGCGGCTTGGCGCAAGGGGTTTAAGTCGATCCCACTGCCCTTCCCCCGACTCACGGGCGCTATAATCAGAGCAAGAACACTGCTTGACTCGAAGTGCTGGCAGCATTTCCCGAGCTATAATCCCTCATGGCGACGCTGCGCGAACAGATCGCGACTACCGCGCTCACGGTCACCAAATTCCGTGAGCTGTTGCGCACCATGCGCGCCACCCGCCCGAGCGACAACCTGGAGCTTGTCCGCAAAGGTTACGAGTACTCCCAGAAAATCCACAGCGGCCAGACCCGCGCTTCCGGTGAGCCCTACCTGGTGCATCCTCTCAGCGTGGCCCTGGTGCTGGCGGAAATGAAGATGGACCCGGTCGCTGTGGCTGCTGGTCTGCTGCACGATTCCGTCGAAGACACGTCTGTCACGGTTGTTGACATCCGCAAAGAGTTCGGCGAGCAGGTAGCGCACATCGTAGAAGGCGTCACCAAAATCAGCCAGATTGATTTTGCCACCCGCGAAGAGCAGCAAGCCGAAAACCTGCGCAAGATGATGCTGGCCATGGTGGACGACATCCGGGTCGTTCTCATTAAGCTGGCCGATCGTCTGCACAACATGCGCACTCTCGAACATTTGCCGGCGGAACGCCAGCAGAAAATCGCGCAAGAGACTCTGGAGATCTACGCACCGATTGCGCACCGCCTCGGCATGGGCAAAATTCGCGGTGAGCTTGAAGATCTGGGATTTCGTTATATCGATCCCATCACTTACCAGCAGGTGCATGATGCGGTTGAAGCACGGCGCAAACAGGGTGAGCAGTTCCTGGCGCGTGTGGAGCAATCACTGCGGGAAAAGTTGAAAGAAGCCGGGATCACAGCGCGAGTGGAAAGCCGCATCAAGCGCTTGTACAGCATCCACAGAAAACTGGTGCGGCAGAAGATCAATGTCGAGCAGGTGTACGACCTATATGCCATGCGGGTGATCACGCAGTCCGTGCAAGACTGTTATGCGGTGTTGGGCATCGTGCACAACGTGTGGCGGCCCGTGCCCGGCCGTATCAAAGACTTCATCGCCATGCCTCGGCCAAATTTTTATCAGTCATTGCACACCTCGGTGATCACCGAGGACGGCACGCCGTTTGAGCTTCAGATCCGCACTGAAGAAATGCACCGCATGGCCGAAGAGGGGATTGCGGCGCACTGGAAGTACAAAGACGGCCCGGTCTCTGCGCAGGACGAGCAGCGGCTGGCGTGGCTGCGGCAGGTGGTGGAATGGCAGCGCGATGTTTCCGATCCCAACGAGTTCCTGTCGACTCTCAAGATTGATCTGTATCCCGAAGAGGTTTATACCTTCACGCCAAAAGGTAAGGTTGTCGTGCTCCCGCGGGACTCGACCCCAATCGATTTTGCCTACTCAGTTCACACCGAAGTCGGCCATAGCTGTGTGGGCGCGAAGGTGAATGGGCGCATGGTGCCGTTACGGCACAGGCTTCACAGCGGCGACATCGTTGAAATATTGACTCAGCCGGGCCACAAGCCCAGCCGGGATTGGCTGGCTTTGGTTAAGTCATCGCGCGCGCGCAACAAGATCAAGCACTGGCTCAACATCCATCAGCGAGAGCGGGCGATTGAAATCGGGCGCAAGCTGATCGAGAAAGAAGCCCGCAAGTACAGAGTGGCGCTGAAAGAGATCAAAGACGAAGAACTGCGCAAGATCGCGTCCGACTACGGCCTGGGCCAGATCGACGACCTGATGGCGGGAATCGGATACGGCAAGTATTCGGCGCGGCAAATTCTCGGTCGCCTGGCGCCCGCAGCCGGCGAACCGGTTGAGGCCGCTGGAGAAGACAAGTCGAGCGGCCTGGCCAGTGTCGTACGGCGCGTTTTTGGCGGCGACCATCATAACGCTATTCGAGTTAAAGGCCAGGGCGATCTGCTGGTCTATCGGGCACGATGCTGCAATCCAATTCGGGGCGAGTCAGTTGTGGGGTACGTTACTCGCGGGAAGGGCGTAGCAGTACACGCCGTGGATTGCCCCAATGTGGTCAATCTTCTGTACGAACCTGAACGGAAGATCGACGTGGAATGGGCGCAGGATGACTCGATCCCCAGCTCTTATCCCGTCAAAATTACTGTTTTCTGTGATGACCGGTTCGGTATGCTCAAACAGATCACCTCGGTGATCAGCGACACCAAGACCAACATTCGAAACGTTGAAGCGCGAACCTACAATGGGCAAGGCAATATCGACGTCATTCTCGACATTGCGGACCTGAAGCATCTGGAGAACATCATCAACGGCGTGCGCAAGATTCCGGGCGTGCACGACGTGCAGAGGCTGCAGAAAATCTAAAAACAGTAGTCAGTGATCAGCGGCCAGTAGCCAGTTTGTGTGTTGCTGAGCGCTGACAACTGATCACCGGGCACTGTCTTGGGGCTTTCATGCGCGACGTAATTGCAACCAAAGACGCTCCACAGGCGATTGGCCCGTATTCGCAGGCCATTCGGGCAAATGGGTTCGTATTCGTCTCCGGGCAGGTAGCGATTGATCCGGCGACGCAGCAGGTAATCAACGGCGATATCGCGGCGCAGACGGATCGCGTGCTTAAAAATCTTTCAGCGATTTTGAAAGCTGCTGGAACCGGACTGGAAAAAGTCGTGCGCTCCACGGTTTTTCTGAAAGACATGGGCGACTTCGCCGCCATGAACGAAGTTTATGCCCGTTATTTCACGGCCATGCCGCCGGCGAGGTCGACCATCCAGGCCGCGCGTTTGCCCAAGGATGTCCTGGTCGAGATTGATGTGATCGCACTGGCATGAAATTTCAATTTCCGATTCCCACCCGACGGTTTAGAATTCAAGGTCCGCAATTGAACCTTGACAATCGAAAATCCGGAGAACAACTCATGCTTAAAAGCACACTTCTCATCGCATTTCTCGCTCTGACCGCGACAGTCGCTTTTTCTCAGGGTAAGCCCGACAACAGCGCACCTACCAAAGTCACCGGAGAGCCCACCAAACTTCCCGATGGGCTCGAATATTGGGACATCAAGGCGGGAACCGGGGCAACCGCGAAGGCAGGTCAATCGGCAAGCGTACATTACACTGGCTGGCTAACCAACGGAAAGAAGTTCGATAGTTCTTTGGACCGAGGTCAGCCGTTCACGGTTTCGCCCCTGGGCAGCGCGCCGGTTATCAAAGGGTGGAATGAAGGAATCGTCGGGATGAAGGTCGGTGGGAAGCGGCAGTTGCGAATTCCTCCTGAGCTAGCCTATGGCCAGCGCGGGTATCCGGGCGTGATTCCACCCAATGCTACGCTGATCTTCGACGTGGACCTACTGAGCGTGCAGTAGGCGTCATTAACCACGAAGGGCGCGAAGTAACACTACGAATGCATGTTTGACGAGAGCCTTTGTGTCCGTTGTGGTTAATTTATGCCTTAACCACTTTGCCGCTGCGCAGGCAGGAGGTGCACACGCGGATGCGCTTGGTTGCACCCTTTATCCTGGCTCGCACGGGGCGCAGGTTGACGTTCCAGCGCCTGCGGGACACGTTATGGGCGTGGCTGATGGTATTTCCAAATTGCGGCTTCTTGCCGCAGATATCACAAACTTGTGCCATGGACTGCTCCAGATGAGTTCAGATCTTGGTGTGCAAACTATAGATTTTATCGGAGTGGAAGCCGTTTCGACAACCTCGACCGAGGCCTCTCAGCGCCTCTCTTGCGATCTTAGTGTTCTTTGCGGTTAAAGCTTTTAACCGCAGAGGACGCAGAGACTTCGCAAGGCGCAGAGAGGGCTGAAGGCATCCGTCAGTCCGGGATTCGACGTTCTTTGCGCATTCCGAAGCTTTCCACAACTACACGCAGATTCTTATCCAACTGCACGCTCGCCGAAAGTACATTTCGTCCTCTTCGACCGGGATAATCAAAGCGCAAATCCTTGAAACGCACGATGTAGCCTTGCTGACCGAATTCGAGAGGTTCGGTCTCGATGATCGGATACTTCGCCCAGTCGAGATAGACGCGCCCGAGATAAGACTTCTTGGCCGCGAGTGTCACCGGAGTTTCTTCGGGCTTATAGCGGATTTGCATTTCGCCTTCAGGATCAACATCCGGCGTGAGCGAGTCCACGTCCATCACGGCGAAGAAATTCCGCGTCTCGATCACCCCGTTCCAGCGAAACGGACTCCACCAGAAAGGGTAAGCGGACACACGGATCGGATCGGCCCCCTCATATTGGCGGGCTTCGAGCACGCTGACGGCGCGGCGGTGCTCGTAATCCCGCACTCCCCACAATGCAACGATGCCCAGCAACGCCAGCGTTGCGCCTACGCGTCCGTACGGAGT
>DASPSE010000281.1:0-16283 GCA_035624085.1 Terriglobales bacterium | reverse complement strand
TTGCGTCCTGCAGATTCGAAGCTGGTGCGCTCTGGACTGATTGAGGTCCGGCAAAGCAAATTCACAAATCAGACTGCTCTCGGGCGGGATCAGTTCCTGCAGGAATTGCGCTCCGCGATGAGTGGTTTTTCGCAGGTCTTTACGGCTGAGTTCCAAGTCACAAAGATTGAGGTTTCCGGTGCCGATGTCGGCGCTACAGTGTTACACACTCGCGTGCGCTACGAACTGGTCGGCTCGGGTAAGAATTTCTACCGCGAACAACGGGTCGGCTATTGGGATCTGGAATGGCAAGGCGATTCTTCCGGTGAATTTCGCCTGCTTACGTGGAAGTCCCTCGATGAGACGCAGAGCCGCTCGAGCACACCCGTTTTTGTGGACATTACTGCGCAGGCGATCGGCAACAATCCTTCCTACTTTGCCCAACTCGTTCACGGATCCGACTATTGGCGGACGATTCTCGACGGCGCGTGCGGTATTGATATTTACGGGCACAACGGAGTTTCGGTTGGCGACATCGACAATGACGGCTTCGACGATCTTTACGTGTGCCAGCCCGCCGGCCTTCCCAACCGCCTTTATCGAAACCGGGGAGACGGGACGTTTGAAGACATCACAGAAGCATCTGGGGTTGGAGTTCTCGAAAACACGGCATGCGCGCTCTTTGCCGATATCGATAACGATGGCCGCCAGGACCTGATTGTCGTGCGCACCGATGGCCCGCTGCTGTTTCTAAACGAGGGCGGTAGTAAGTTTCGGCAGAAACCGAACGCATTCAAGTTCGCCAACCCTCCGCAAGGAACCTTCACTGGAGCGGCCATCGCGGATCATGATCGCGACGGCTGGCTCGATATTTACTTCTGTCTCTACATCTATTACCAGGGTACGGACCAATACAAATATCCCACTCCTTATTACGCCGCGGAGAATGGTCCGCCCAACTTCATGATGCGCAACAACCGCGATGGAAGCTTTCGCGACGTCACCGCGGAGACCGGGCTCAATCAGAACAACACGCGCTACAGTTTTTGCTGCGGATGGGGCGATTACAACCGCGACGGCTGGCCTGATCTTTACGTCGTGAACGACTTCGGCCGCAAGAATCTTTATCGCAACAATGGCAACGGGACTTTTACTGATGTTGCTGCGGAGTTGGGAGTAGAAGATGTCGGCGCGGGCATGAGTGTTTGCTGGTTCGACTACGACAACGATGGCTTAGAGGACCTTTACGTTGCCGACATGTGGACTGCCGCTGGCGAACGCATCTCCACGCAAGATATTTTTAAGAAAGATGCGCCGGAAAAGGTCCGTGCCCTATATCGCAAGCATGCCATGGGCAATTCTCTTTTTCGTAATACTGGCGGTGGATTTCAGGATGCTACGCACTCGGCTGAAGTTGGCATGGGGCGTTGGTCGTGGTCGAGTGATGCCTGGGATTTTGATCACGACGGCTTCCCCGATCTTTACATCGCTAATGGCATGGTCTCGGGTCTGTCCCGTGAAGACCTGAATAGCTTTTTCTGGCGGCAAGTGGTGGCCAATTCGCCGGATGAGGCCAAACCTTCTCACGACTACGAACAGGGATGGAGTGCTATCAACGAACTCATCCGTTCCGACGGAACCTGGAGCGGTTATGAGCGCAATGTTTTTTACGCGAACAATCGCGATGGGACATTTTCTGATGTTTCGGGAACTGTGAGCCTGGACTTTCTCGAGGATGGCCGCTCGTTTGCCCTCGCCGATTTCGATCATGATGGCCGGCTGGAATTGTTCCTGAAAAACCGGAATGGCCCGCAGTTGCGCATCCTGAAGAACGCGATTGAAAACCTGCCGCCGTCGATCGCATTCTGCCTGCGTGGAACCAAAAGTAACCGCGATGCCATTGGAGCGGTCGTCACTGTGGAAACCGAGTCGGGACGACAAACTCGCTCTCTGCAAACCGGCTCAGGATTTCTTTCCCAGCACAGCAAAGATGTATTTTTTGGGCTAGGTGAGGCCAAGGGTCCGGTGCGGGCGACGATCCGCTGGCCGAGCGGGCTGGTGCAGGAACTTCATGATCTTCCGCTCAACCACAGGATTTGGGTGGAGGAAGGATCTGAACCAGCTCGCCTGGAGCCCTTCAAGACAGCTCCGCAGGTGCTGAAAAAGTTCATATCGTCGATCGATACCGGCGCTGCTAAAGCCGTGCCCTTACCTGAGCCGCTTCCCACCACAGTTGAAACTTGGCTGCTTGCTCCGATCAGCGCGCCGGATTTTTCTCTTCCCGACCTGACCGGACAAACTTGCACTTTGGCTGCGCTTCGTGGCAAGCCGGCGCTACTCAATTTTTGGGCGGCAAAATCAACGGACTGTATCGAAAACCTGAAAGCACTCGACCGGCTCCACGCCCGCGGCGTCCCGCTGCTCACAGTAAACGTAGATGACTCTGTTGATATCGAAGAGGTGAAGGCGCGGGCTCTCCATCTTCATCTTTCACTTCCGATCTTGCTTGGATCTGATGACATACAAGGTACTTACAACATTCTCTATCGATACCTGTTTGACCGGCATCGCGACCTCGAGCTTCCCACCTCGTTCTTGATTGATGGCAGCGGCGAAATCGTCAAAGTCTATCAGGGGCCGATCGATCCGGAGCGCGTCGAGCACGACTTCCAGCACATTCCCCAAACCGGCGCTGAGCGATTGGCAAAGGCATTACCCTTTCCCGGCATAGCCGAGGCGACCGAATTCCAGCGCAACTATCTTTCCTACGGATCGATTTTCTATCAGCGTGGTTATTATGAGCAGGCTGGTGCGTCATTCCAGCGCGCTCTCCGCGACGATCCATCTAGCGCCGAGGCGCTATATGGCCTGGGCAGCGTCTACCTGCAACAGCAGAAGACCGCGGACGCACGGAGTTGCTTTGAACGCGCCATCAAACTCCAGGCCAGCTATCCGGATACTCTGCCCAATGCCTGGAACAATCTCGGCCTCCTGGCCACGCGTGAAGGACGAACCGCCGAGGCCATCCCGTATTTTCAGGAAGCGCTCAAGCTGAGTCCTGATCACCTGGTCGCTCTCGAAAACTTGGGCAACGCTTACCGTCAGCTAAGACAATGGGACGACGCTCGAAAAACGCTGGAACACGCGGTTGCAGTCGGGCCTCAAGATCCCGAGGCGAATTACAGCCTGGGGATGGTTTACGCGCAACTCAACGACACCGATCATGCTTACGACTATTTGCAGCGCGCGTTGAGGCTCCGGCCGGCGTATCCCGAGGCGCTGAACAATCTCGGTGTGTTGTATTTGCGCACGCAACGGCGTGATGAAGCCGTCGCCAGTTTTGAAGAATGCATTCGCGTGGCGCCAGCATTCGATCAGTCTTATTTGAACCTCGCGCGGGTCTATATCGTCGAGGGATCGCCGGACAAGGCCCGAGCGGTGCTTATCGAACTCCTCAAACAACATCCCGATCATGCACAGGCGCAGAAGATGCTCGAGGAATTGGGGCGGTAATGTAGGCGCACCAGCGCGAAGACGGCACCCTTTCTTGTCAGTGCGGCGTCTCCGCCGTCAGCAACTCCACAAACATCTTGTAGAACTTCTCGGTGTCGAGATCGACCTGAATCTCGACCGGCCAGCCTGCAACCGTTGGCTTATCCTGTTCGCTCCAGGTAAGGGTATTGCCGTAGCCCGCGCCACGGTCGAGGTCCACGTCTATGTAGCGCGTCTCTTTCTTCGTAATTATGCTGGGATCAACCCACGCTGCTGCGGCCAATTCATCCCAAAGATAGTTGTAGTCGCCATGCAGGCGGGCATATTGCCCGACGTAGCGTGCCGCTGGCGAGTTGCCCGCTTTGATCCGGTTGATCAGCTCGGGAGTCAGCCGAGTCTTCACGGAAATATCCACCGGCGTGCAGACGATCTTCTTCCACGGCGCCCGCAGCACAGTGTGAGCCGCTTCCGGATCGAACCACAGGTTGAACTCGCGCCGGGGCGTGTTGACGAACTCAGGATCGGCAGTCGCGGGACTCAGACTTGCTCCCATGAAAACCAGCTCTTTGACCAGTCCCGTAAACTCGGGATCGATGGAGATGGCCAAGGCCAGATTGGTCATTGGGCCACCCTCGTATATCGTCACCTCGTGCGGGAACTTGTGGACCATGCGGATCATGAAGTGTGCTGCATCTTCGTCGAGCGGCTTGGTGTTGGGCTTACCCTCGGGCATCTCTCCCAACTCATCCGGCGGGTGGTAGAAGCGCGGGGTCCAGGCGCCCAGCCAGATGAACGAACCGTAGCGTTGCTCCCAGAGTTCCGTATCTTCTTTGCGCCGCACCAGCGGATACTCCGCTCCCGGGACGACCGGAATGTCGGTGCGTCCGATAAGTTCGAGCATGCGCAAGGTGTGCGCTACCTCCGCTTTGAGCCACTGATCGCCCGTGACCATAGTGAGGCCGAGGACGTCCGTCCGCGGAGACTGGATCAGCAAGAGCATCGACTGTTGATCGGTTCCTCCGGGTCCTGCGCCGTCCTGGTCGATGATGATCTTCTGCTTCTCAGGCCGCCTCTCTTGGCCCCAACTACTGAGGCATGCCGGGAGCAGGAGCACCGCCGCAAAGAACGAAAATTTGGCGAGCTTCATAGTGACTTAAGAGTTTAAAGCAGATCGCGGATCTGAAAAAGGAACGCCCGGTCGGGATAGTGTCTCAGCTTGAATTCTTGCCTTTACTGTCGAGGCGTCATTCCGAAGCCCCGTGCTTTGACCAGCGGGGCGAGGAATCTCGCGTGGAAGCACAAGTCCCGCGGCAATGCGTGCGAGATCCCTGGCTCCGCCTGAAGGTCTCTCACTACGCTCGGGATTTCGGCGCGCGGCTCAACGCCGCGCAAACGCCTCCAGCTTCGCTCCGGATGACGCCATGCGACCCAGGAATGCCTGCGCGGAATTCAAACCGACGCACTGCCATGATCGCGAGGTGCAATTCCCGAAACCACACACCTTGAGAGCAGAGAACGCGGCTTCCCGGCCGGGTGAGCGTGGAAGCGTAATTAAGTCAAAAGGCTCTTGGAATCGAGCCAAGGATAGAGTATCTTGGCCGACACGAATTTGTTGCTTGGGAGACAACTTCATAGCAGATTTGAGGCATAATTCGCGTGCCACGCGGGAAGATTCGGTGTCCAGAGTACCGCATAAGCTTGGAAAGATGGTTCCGGCCATGAAATCTCATCTTCGCCTGTCCGCTATCGTTGTGACAGTCTCGTTGTGGGCAAGTACGTTTTCGCTGGCATACGCCGGGATCTCCGCTGCCACGGGATCCATGGACGAGCCGAACCAGCAAGCGTCCTCCGCGCCGAATCCCGCATCGCCGCCTTCGCCTGACGTCACCATTCCGGGGCCCCTCCGGTCTTTCATGCGCATGGCTGGGATCAGTCAGAAAGCGTCGGCAGAGGAAGTCGTCCCCTTACTGGCACGGAACGTTTTCTCACAAGGATATGAAGGCTCGCCGACGAAGGGCCGCCCAACAGAGTTCTTGACCTTGCTGATACGTTACGTACAACAGGCGAGGGAACTCGCAGAACTGGCCGGTGCGGAACAGGTTATTCATGTTTCCAATTGTAGCGAGGCGCGGCCGGTATTGCGCATTATCGGCTATCGGGTCCGGCAAGATTGCGGAAAAAGCAATACTTCGCTGGTGACTTCGGATCCGGACCGGGCGTTTCTTACCATAGATTCCGGTTTCCCCCTCCCTGAACTCGAAGAAACGCTTCAGGGTGGTAAACCGTTCGCCTATTCGTTTCCATCCACTCGCGTGCCCGTGCTGTTTAAGCCAGGCGATTGGATGACCGCCAGCCCGGGAGCGGGGAATGAGAGCCAGGATCTGCTCGATAAGCTGTTGCACGATCCGCTTTTGGCCCGTCTCTACTGGGCGCTCGGTCGAAACGACGCCGAAACTCGGGCCGCTCTGCAGCAGTCTCCCGCCCTTAACAAATTGCTTCCCTATGCTTCGGTTCTTGATTTTTATGGCGGCGAACTCCGCATCCGATCCGGCCGCGTGATGGTACCGGGGGGAACAGGCGCTGAATCGGCTTGGAAGGATTTGGTGGGGGCGAGCCCGGAGTCGTCGGGTGAATTTGTCCTGCATTTGATCTCGAAAGACCGTGGGTGGCTGGCTGCTTATTTTGACGCGATATCACGTGTCAATCAAACCAGGCAAGCATACTTTACTGAGCCTCACCGCTTGCGGCGTTTCTATCAGGCGCTGCGAGGACAAGACCTCACAACCGATGCGGCCCGGCCAGTTTTTCGTCCGGCCCCCGGACTCTTGCTGCTGCTGACCCGCCTTCAATGGGAGCCGGACGGAGAACCTTATCTGCCGGGAAATCTGGAGGTGTGGAAGCAGATCTTTCGCCAGAGAACGGAATCTAAGGTAATCCGCGAGTGGGGCAGGCGAGCTGCCCGCTGGAACACTCCAGAGCAAGTCCTGGAAGGAATGTTCGGCGTTTCTCGCGTGGAGACCGACGCGGGTCCGCTGCAAATCTATCTAATGCTGAGTGAACTGGATAGCCGACGGTCGCCCCGCTTAAGTCCGCAAACCGCTCTTTTGCTGGCCGACAAGTTCCCGCAGTTCAGCAACCAATACTTGATTTTTTCTGAGTTTCCCATTCTGAGCGATGCCTCCATGGTTCACTTCGTCAACGCGGCCGAGGCGATCAACAGAATTCCCAATCACACGCTCCGGGGCAACGCCATGGGAACCTTTCAGGCCAGCGTCGGACTTTGGCAAATCCTGGCGCGGCAGGGCCAGATCTCCCGAGCCGAGCTGAACAATTCCTGGCAGAGCATCGTCAAATCGTTTGCCAACATCCATTCAGAAACCGAACTTTTTGATGCAGGACGCCATTCGCTTCACGAGTTGCTGCTGGCCGCCACCGGCACGCCGGAAGCGTCGCAGGATGAAATCATTGATTTGCTTGCCGGCCCTCATCAGCCAACTGCGGAGGGGCAGCGAATCCACGAAGAGCTGGCGAATGGAATCCGCTCGATAATGGAGGGCCAGCGCCTGGTGTCCCTTGACACCATACTCGCTCTGGGCGAGGGTCTGGATGAAATGGCGAAGACCAAGAGCACCGGCGAGGGATTGATACCGCTAGCGCGAGAGCTCTCGGAATTTGAGATGCCGCGTCCCATCTTCACCAGCAGCGAGAGAACTCAGTGGGCGGCTGGAGTTTACAACAATCGTCACACTGAATTGCAAATGCGAACGGATTTGACGAAAGTGATCAAGCCGCCGGGTACTCCCGAACAATTGGAACAAGCACGGGGACAAATTGCTCCATTCCTGAGAGATACTCTGGTGGGCTTGAACTACGCGTACTACGAACCGCCGGGAGCACAGGTTCTGCACAACAACCCACTATTTGTCCGCTCGCACGATTTTTCAGGGGACACGGTTGCAGGAGTGGAGCAGGTCTGGCAAGCGCCCCTGCTATTTGGCGAGGGATCTCCAGCGGGTGGTGGTGCGCATCTGGTCGGCTCGCTGGCCGACTTGCCTTACGTTTTGGCAGGGGTGGAACAGGATTTTATCAGCCCGGAAAACGTGCAGGCGCTAATCTGGAGGGAGTTGGTGCCGGGCTTATTGGTCAGCGCAACTTTGCCGCGCTGGTGGGGCGTGAGCCGGAATGAACTGCACGCTGTCGCGCTTTACCAACGAGCCGGCGAGGAACTTCTGCAGGCTTCGGAGAAAAATCAAGAATTGCGCAACCGGCTGATGGAAATTCTTTCTGATCGCATGGCTCCACAGAAGCTGGAGGAGATAGAACAGGATTTGCGCGGAGGGAACCTGACTGAAACGTCTTCCCAAGTCACCCCCGCAGATATCTTCTACCTGGCGGCTGAATTTCGTCGAAAGTATCCCACGGAAACCGGCGCCTGGGGACCGGCCGGCCAAGAATTGGAAAAACTGTGTCGGGAATACGGGGACGAACTGAGTTGGGAGCGGCTGTCCCAGGACTTCGGTGTGCCGCATCCCATACTGGCGCAAACCTATTCCCGCGAACTGCTGAATGTGAAGCCATTTCCTGCCTTCGAGGGCTATTCCAGTCGGCTGCTGGCTGAGACCTGGGATTCCAGCAATTTATATTGGGCCCGGCTGGCCGATGAAATGGGCTATTCACCGGTGATGCTGAACCGGCTGATACCTCAGTTGACTCGCCGCATGGTGGAGAAGATTTTTGCCACCGACTTCGAGGATTGGGCGGCGATCCTTCGTGCTATGCGAGAGACCGGCGAGGAATTTCGGCAGGGAAAGACTGCCTCACTGCCGTTGAGTAGTGCGGTGACCCGTTGAATTGGGAGTTTTACGCAAATGGATCAGTCCGTTGAACGTGCGAGAGGCAAGCAGTCCATCATGGCCAGAAGGCGTCTGTGCTTTCTCTGTCTCCTACTTCTTTTCTCCGGCTCCGGGACCCAGGCGCCGGCACAGAAAGAGGAAGCGCACATTCACGTCATCGTGGACCTGGTGCAGTTGAATGTGGCCGTCACCGACAACAAGGGAGATTACATCACAGGCCTTCGTCCGCAGGACTTTCTCGTCAGCGAAGATGGCATTCCGCAAAAACTTGCCACCTTCGCAGAAGGAAATGAACCCACGCGCCGGGTAGTGGAGATTACGTCTCCTGACAGCAAGCCTGCGGCTACCTCTACGGACGGCCAGCAGGCGTCCGGAGAAGCTGCGCCGCAAAGCTTAGGCTCACTGATAGCGGGAGCTAACGTCTTCATTTTGTTTGATACCAGCAACTACATGTACCGCGGGTTTGTGTTTGCCCAGGATGCCATCGCTGATTTCGTCCGCTCTCTGGAGACGGCTGACAAGGTCGCCTTCTACTCGTATAGCCGCAATCTGTCGCGCGCGGCTGCGCTCACCGCCGATCGCTCTCAGGTGTTGCGTGGGGTGCGCACGACGGTTGCCGGGGACGATGCCGCGCTTTATAACTGTCTGCTGCTAACCGTCAAAGATGCAGCACAGTATGTCGGCCGCAAGGTGGTGGTGGTGTTCTCAAACGGGCCAGACAACGCCAGCATGGTACCTCCCGAGGACGTGGCCGAGTTAGCCCAGTCGACCGGGATCCCTATTTACATGATCAGCACCCAGCAGGCACGGTTAGAGCCGGTGTCAACGGCGGTCTTTGAACGCATGACTGCCGCTACCGGGGGCAAAGCTTATTTTGCCAAGAATTGGAAAGAGGAGAGGCGAGCGTTTTCTTCCATCAGGGATGATTTGGCGCATCTGTACGCACTGAGTTACTACCCTCAGCCGAATCCTAACCGCGGCTGGCGGGCGATCACGGTGAAGCTGGTGGGAGACCGACTTAAGAACTACCATATCCGTACGCGGAACGGGTATCGTCCTCAGCCCGCGCGGTTTCCGGCAGCGGGTGCTGCCGCCTCGATGTCGGAATCAGGCCTGAGTGGCCCAAACAGCCCACTTGACAAGTGATTCGAACCGGTGCAGACTTCATAACTCCGCAGAGTCGTCAGGAGTATTCCACGGAGGCGAACATGGGTGAGTTACTTCGCAAGCTCTGGTCCGAAGAGCAAGGCCAGGACATTGCCGAATACGCGGTGATGCTGGCCGTCATTCTTGTGCTGGTGGTTGGCACCATCCGGCTGATTGGGGGGAATGCCAACAATGTGTTCTCTGCCACTGCCAGCGCGGTTGGGCAATAGACTGGCACGCCAAGAGCTTCCACAGCAAATCGGGCTGAACCAACGAGGTTCGGCCTTTTTCTTTCCGCGCCATAGCTCAGCATTAAGCCGATTTCACCGCTTACCCGTGAGCCCCAGGCGTATAATCTGAGGCCAATTAGGAGGTGCCGGTATGGCCAAGACCAAGCAATTCACCATCGCTGTCGAGAATCGGCCTGGCGCAGTGGCGGAGATTGCCGCAGCGCTGGGCAATGCAAAAGTAAACATTCTCGCCCTTTTGGCAACGGCCCAGGGCACAAGCGGCACAGTTCAACTCACCGTTGAGGACACCAAACGAGCCAAGAAAGCCCTGGACGAAGCCAAACTTTCCTATCAGGAAACGATCGCGGAGGAGTACGAGTTGCCGAACAAGCCGGGCGCACTGGCGCAAACTCTCGGAAAACTCGCGTCCAAAGGCATTAATCTGAACTCGATCCACGCGACCGCTGCGAAAGGCGGTAAGAAGGCGGTGGTAGTTTACACGGTCGAGCCTGATGTGAAGGCCGCGACTGCCGCGTAGCGTCTATTGCCCGTTCGAATCGCCATTTGAGGGGCCGGGGCAGCCCGGCCTCGGTTCGAGCCTCACGTCCCAGTCCGCCGCCGCTTCTGTCCTTGTGACCCCAATCACCGCTTCCCAAGCCGCCCCTGACCTATAAAGGAGGTTCGGAGAACCGTTAGGGTGGATTCGGAACAGTATCGCCACGTAAATCCGTGGGTCGTGACCTTTTCCGTGATGCTGGCTACGTTCATGGAAATTCTCGACACCACGGTGGTGAACGTGTCGATTCCCCATATTGCTGGAAATCTCGCCGCCACAGTCGAAGAAGGCACCTGGGTGGTGACTTCGTACTTGGTTTCGAACGCCATCGTTCTGCCCATGTCCGGCTGGCTAGCGAACTACATGGGCCGCAAGAAGCTGCTATTGACGTGCGTCGCCGGCTTCACTTTGACCTCGTTGTGCTGCGGATTCGCCACCAGCCTCTCAAGCTTGATCTTCTTTCGCGTGCTCCAGGGCTTGACCGGAGGAGGATTGCAGCCTTTGGCGCAGGCCATTCTGCTTGAAACATTTCCCGAGAAGAAGCACGGGCAAGCGATGGCCGCGTTCAGCATCGGAATTCTGTTAGCGCCGATTCTGGGGCCGACTCTTGGGGGCTGGATCACCGACAACTACAGTTGGCGATGGATCTTTTATCTCAATCTTCCAGTCGGGCTCTTTTCTCTGATCATGATGAATCGCTTTGTCTTCGATCCGCCCTATATCAGGAGGGCCGAAGGCCGCATTGATCTCTGGGGTATCGGTTTTCTGGCGCTCGGCTTCGGCACGCTGCAAGTAGTCCTGGACACGGGCCAGCGCAAAGACTGGTTCGCGTCCAACTACATCCGGTTTTTCGCTGTATTGTGCGTCGTAGGCCTGGTGTCGCTGGTCATCCGTGAGTTGCGCGCGCCAAAGCCTGTAGTGGACTTGCGGGCGCTGTTGAATCGCTCGTTCAGCACCGGCGTGTTTCTCATCAGCATGTTGGGATTTGTTTTGTATTCCAGCCTCGTGCTGATTCCGATTTATCTGCAGACTCTGCTGGGATATCCGGCGCTGAACGCCGGACTGGCGATCTCCCCACGCGGCATCGGAGCTCTCGCTACCACGCCTTTAGCCGGTTACCTGACCGGCAAGACAGATGCGCGCAGGTTGATGGTGTTTGGCCTTGTTCTCGGTTCGCTTACCATGTTCAGTCTTTCGGGACTTAACCTGAACGCCGGCTATTGGGACATTATGTGGCCCCAGGTATTTCAGGGGATTGCTCTCAGCTTTCTCTTCATCCCGCTGATGACCCTGAGCATGGCGGGCATACCACGAGAAAAGATGGGCAACGCGACCAGCATTTACAACCTGATGAGAAACATCGGAGGCAGTCTGGGTATCGCCAGCATGACGACGTTCTTGCAACGGCGTTCTCAGCTGCACCAGAACCATCTGGTGAGCAACATCGCCGGGGGTGGCTTGCCGGCGAGAAGAATGCTGTTAGGGATGCAGAATTGGTTTCATCTGCGTGGATTCGACAACTATACCGCCTCTCGCAAGGCACTGGGTGCAATGTATGGAATGGTGCAAAACCACGCCACCATGCTTTCGTTTGTCGAGGCTTTCTGGGTCATGGGAGTCATGTTTTTGGCCATGCTCCCGTTCATAGTGCTGCTACGGAATCCGCGGGCAGGGCGCCAACTGCCGGTGCGGGCTCACGTACGGCTGACTAAAGTCGAGATTCCTCAGCAAGTGACGGAAGAAGAATGGACCCGTACCTTGTCAAATTGAGCCCGATACCTTGATCCGTGGCTTAGGAATGCCGCGCGTCCCGTCGCACCAGGGCTGCGTCGAGAAAGAAACCAAGCCCGAGCGTCAGCGGAATCACCCCAAACGCTCCGGCAATCCAGGCGTCCTGCTCAACGCGTGCGATCAGCGCAAACGTAATCATGTAACCCAACGCGGCAGCGATCAGCAGGATACCCGACCGCCGCGATTGGGCGGCAGGGGAAAGCTCCGGCTGAATCCCGGCATCGGCGCCGCGCGCAATGGCAGCTAGCCGTTCCTCGGTGCGCAGCTTGCGCACGCGATAGTAGGTGTACATCGCCGCCAGCGGGATGCCGAAGACCATAACCACAGCCACTAAACCAGTCATATCGTCCATAAGTCGCCTCTCGATTTAGCACGCAGCGCGTGCGCGTGGTGCAGTTTGTCATCCTCAAGCGCGCGTTCTTTGCGCAGCGAAGGATCTGGGCGAGCCGCGCGAACGGTCGCGTTCTTGGCGACCGATCAGACGCGCGTTTGGGCTCGCTTCCTTTGCCAAACTGTACCGCTGTCACTCGTAGCTACGCGAACCAGGCAACAAAAGTTCCGTCTACCTACCCCAAAGTGGTACCATCGCGCGTCATGAGGAAAAAGTATCTTGCAAGAACGGCCTTATTCGCCTTCGTTGCCTCCGTTTCTTGTGCGACAGCGCAGTCCCAATCCAGCCCGACGCCCACCATCATCCTTCACGCGGCCCGATTACTGGATATTGAAAACGGGAAAATCATTACCCCCGGCGAGGTGTTGGTAGACGGTGACCGCATCGTGGAAGTGGGTTCTTCGGTGAAACACCCATCTGGAGCACAGACCATTGACCTCGGCGACGCCACGCTAATGCCTGGGCTGATTGATGCCCATATCCACCTGTTTCTTCATCCTGGCGCGGAAGACCTGCAGACCGTCGAAGAATCTGTTCCGCAGCGCACGATTACAGCCGTTCTCGCCGCTCGCGATGACCTTATGGCAGGTTTCACCGCCGAGCGCGACATGGGAACGGAGGGAGCCGGATCGGCCGACACCGCGGTTCGCAACGCGATTAATCAAGGGCCAGTTCCCGGTCCCCGGCTGCGCATAAGCGGCAATGCCATCGACATTCTTGGTGGTCACGAGGATGCTATTCATTTCAATCCCGCGCAGCACGTGCTCTCGAATGCCACTTACGCCAACAACGCTGCCGAATTGGTAGAGGTGATTCGTGAGCAATTAAAAGAAGGCGCCGATTTCATCAAGATCTACGAAACCGGCCCGGACACGGTTCATGACGGCAAGCTTTCCACGCCCTACCAGTACACCGAGGCTGAGCTTGCCCTTGCGGTGCAAGAAACAGCGCGCGTCGGAAAGCACGTTGCAGTTCACGCGACCGGAGAACCGGGAGCGCTCTACGCGGCACAGGCCGGAGTCGTTTCCATTGATCATGCGGTTCAACTCAGTGATGAGACCATGCGGCTGATGCGCGAAAAACAGATTTTTGCTGTTCCCACGCTTACCATCTTCGAATACTTTGCTGACCACGCCATTTCGCCCGCCGCTGCAGCTCGTGAGCGTGCATTGTTCGACTTGCATACGAAAGAGCTATCTAAACAACTCGCGGCGGGTGTTCCCATGGCTGTTGGATCCGACGTTGGCCCGTTCCCCCACGGAACGCAGGCGCGGGAGTTGGTGCTGATGGTCAAAGCTGGTATGACGCCGCTGGCTGCGCTGCAAGCTGATCTACTGAACGGAGCCAAGCTGCTCGGCTGGCAGGATCAGATTGGCGCGCTGAAACCGGGATATTTCGCCGATATGATTGCAGTCCCGGGCGATCCATTGAAAGACATCAGCGTCGTGCAGAATGTAAAGTTCGTTATGAAAGGTGGAGTTATCCATCGCAAATGAAAATTGCGTAGGGATAGCCGCTCTGGTTTTTCCGACCGAGCACAGCTCGGCGGTGGTCTACTCCAAGGAGGTTCGTTTGACATCACTTCGCTCTCTAATCGCATTTCTCGCCATCATCAGCATCACCAACCTCACCGTTGCTCAATCGGCACAAGCGCCTGCGGAACCCTCGCGGCTCGCCGGCTACGCAACGAAATCTTCCTCCTCGGAGCGCATGTGGGAGAAAAAGCTCCAAGACGGAATCGTGCCTGACAATCTGCGGCAAAGCATGCAGCGTCTAAGCGCGCGTCCCCACCACGTAGGATCTCCCTACGATAAGGAAAACGCCGACTGGATTCTTTCCAAATTCAAAGAATGGGGATTTGACGCCCACATCGAAACCTTCCAGGTTCTTTTCCCCACTCCCAAAGAGCGCATAGTCGAATTGATCGAGCCGACGAAGTTTCGCGCCAAGCTCCAAGAACCGGCCATCCCTGAGGATCCGACCAGCGGCCAGACTGCCGAACAGTTGCCCACCTATAACGCCTACTCCATCGATGGCGACGTCACCGCGCCGCTTGTCTATGTGAACTACGGGAACCGCGAAGACTACGAGCAACTGGATCGCCTGGGCATTTCGGTCAAAGGCGCAATCGTGATCGCGCGCTACGGTGAAGGCTGGCGTGGCATCAAGCCAAAGGTCGGCGCGGAACACGGCGCGATCGGCTGCATCATTTACTCCGATCCCAAGGACGACGGCTTCTTCAACGGCGATGATTATCCCAAAGGTGGATGGCGTCCACGCGAGGGCGTGCAACGCGGGAGCGTGATGGATACAGACTATCCCGGCGACCCGCTCACTCCCGGCGTTGGCGCAACCGCAGACGCCAAGCGGCTTGCGCTCAAGGATGCAAAGACCATTACCAAAATTCCGGTGCTTCCGATTTCGTACGGCGATGCACTGCCGCTGCTTTCTGCCTTGCAAGGCCCGGTAGTTGCTGAGTCGTGGCGCGGAGCCTTGCCGATTACTTACCACGTAGGTCCTGGTCCCGCGAAAGTGCATTTAAAAGTAACATCCAACTGGGACCTGAAGCCGGTGAACGATGTCATCGCGACCATGCGCGGTTCGGAAACGCCCGACGAGTGGGTGATTCGCGGGAATCACTACGATGCGTGGGTCAACGGCGCCGATGATCCCATCTCTGGAATGGTCGCCGTCCTGGAAGAAGCTCGCATGCTCGGCGAGCTGCACAAACAAGGATGGAATCCAAAACGCACGATCATTTACTGCGCATGGGACGGCGAAGAGCCCGGGCTGCTGGGATCGACCGAGTGGGTCGAAACCCACGGCGATGAACTGCAGAGGCACGCCGTCGCCTACATCAATTCCGACAGCAACGGGCGCGGCTTCTTTGGCGCGGGCGGTACGCACGACCTGCAACACTTCATCAACGACATAACCCGCGACATCCAGGATCCGGAAAAACACATTTCCGTCCAGCAGCGCGCTCGACTACGACGGATTGCGCGAGCAGCCAACGTTGAGGATCGGGCTGAGATTCGCAAGAGCAGTGATCTCAAAATCAACGCACTGGGCGACGGTTCCGACTATACGGCTTTCCAGGATCACGCAGGGATTTCATCTCTCAACATCGGCTATGGCGGCGAAAACGACGCCGACGCCTACCACTCCATTTACGACGATTTCTACTGGTATACGCATTTCGTGGATACCGATTTCTCCTATGGCCGCGCGCTGGCGCAAACCGGGGGAACGGCGATTTTGCGCTTAGCCGATGCCGATGTGATCCCCTTCGAATACAACGGCGAGGCGGAGACCATCAGTAAATATGTGAAGGATCTCGAGAAGCTGCTCAAGGACAAGCAGGATGAAATCACCGAGCGTAATCTGGAGCTGCAGGAAGGCGTCTTCACCGCGACCGCTGATCCGCGCAAGACTTACGTCCCGCCGCCAGCGAAGCCAGTTCCGCCGTTCATGAACTTTGCGCCTCTGAAAAACGGAGTCGAGTCGATCAAGAAGAGCGCGGAGCGCTATCAGGCGGCTTTTGCCAAGTGGCAGGGAAGTGGGATCGACTTGCCCGTCCAAACCGCCACAGCCCTGGACGCCGATCTTTTGCAAATACAGAGAACATTCTTAACCGAACGAGGCCTGCCGGAGCGGCCCTGGTTCAAGCATCAGGTTTATGCGCCGGGTGCCTACACCGGCTACGGCGCGAAACCAATTGCGGCCGTCCGTGAATACATGGACCAGGAAAAATGGAAGGAAGCTGACGCGCAGGTTCCGATGGTTGGACAGGTGCTGGAGAATGTCGCTGCCGCTATCAGCAAGGCCGCAGATGATCTGGAGAA
>DASPSE010000216.1:0-9259 GCA_035624085.1 Terriglobales bacterium | reverse complement strand
CTGCGCGCCAACGATTTCTTTAGCGCCGACGACACGGTGGTTCTGTTCAACACCGGTTCGGGATTGAAATATTTGGACGTAATCGAGAAGCAGAAATTGCGTTCTCGGCCTCGTCCCGCTTCCCGCCACATCGGCGGAATTATCGGCCCGTACTGAAGCAGCAATTAGCGCTCAGCCCGCTTGCCGGATTGTCATCCTGAGGAAGTGGAGTCGGTCGCTGGGTGCCCCACCCTTCGCGATTTTCGAAGGGTGGGCATGACCGACTTCCGACGAAGGATCTATGTATCTGGACTTACACGAACTTCACCTTCACATCCGGCCCTTTCTCCAGATGGATGCTGTCGATAAACCGTACCTTGCCGGTGCGCAAAGTCATAATCACCGACGAAGTTCGCACGCCCTCGCCGAAGAAGCGCACCCCTTTTAGCAGTGCACCCTCCGTCACACCTGTGGCGGCAAAGATCAACTGCTTTCCCGGCGCAAGGTCCTCGGCTTCATAGACCCGGTTCTTATCTTTAATTCCCATGCGCGCAATGCGCTCTTCCAGTTCCGGCTTATCGATTACCAATCGCCCCTGCATGTAGCCGTTCAGGCAGCGAATCGCCGCCGCGGTAATCACGCCCTCCGGAGCGCCGCCCGATCCCATCACCGCATGTACGCCGGTGCCAATGACGGCCGCCGCAATGCCCGCCGAGAGATCACCGTCTCCAATCAGCTTGATTCGCGCCCCCGCCGCGCGAATTTCCGCAATCAGCTTCTCATGCCGCGGCCGATCCAGCACGATCACCACCAGGTCTTCCACATCGCGCTCCAGCCGCTTGGCAATATTTTTCAGGTTCTGCACGACCGGAGCATCGAGGTCTACCGCGTCTTTGCAGGACGGCCCCACCACAATTTTCTCCATATAACAGTCCGGCGCGTTGAGCAAACCGCCGCGTTCGGAAGCCGCCAGCACCGTGATCGCTCCTGGCGCTCCAGTCGCGCAAAGATTGGTTCCCTCCAACGGGTCCACGGCGATGTCCACTTCAGGCACTTCCGTGCCGTCAGGAAACTGCGCTCCCACCTTCTCGCCGATATAGAGCATGGGCGCTTCGTCGCGTTCGCCTTCGCCGATTACGATCGTCCCGCGCATGGGAATGCTATCCATCGTTTGGCGCATCGCCTCGGTCGCCACTTGGTCGGACAACTTGCGTGCCCCCTGTCCCATGGTGTGAGCCGACGCAATGGCCGCGACCTCCACCACCTTCAGGAATCTCGATGCCAGATCGCCTTCGATGTTCTCGCCATAGCTTCTGACCTTGCCTTCTTTACTTTCCGGACGGGATTGTGTCGCCATACTGCCTCCAAAAGAGAACCGGCTTAGGAATATAGCGCGAAGTGGGAAAAAGGGAAAGTCAGAGCAGCACAACCCGCGTCCCACGCACCTCCTCCAGAGTGAGGCTCAGAATGATTCTCTTTGCGAACCCTTGGCGATCTTTGCGGCTAGGATCTTTGTCGCAAACCGTACGCAAAGCAGCCAAGAAACGCTGGCCGGAATGACCACCGGCGCAATTGGTCAGACGCACCCTGCGCTGCTAAAATTGTTTTTGCCCGCCCCGTGGGGCTATAGCTCAGCTGGGAGAGCGCATCGTTCGCAACGATGAGGTCGTCGGTTCGAGCCCGACTAGCTCCACCATTTCAAACCCTTGACTGCGCCAGTTGCTCCAGGTGCAGCAGAAGCTAAACCAATCGGCCGCAAGCAACCCATCAGCGCAGTAACTGGGTTGGAAAAACCAGAGATGTCTGACCTGCGAGTCTCCGCGGGTCCAAATGAATTCTGAACCTGCTTGTGAGATGCACCAAACTCAACCATTTGCTCAGCGTTCTAAGCGTTTTTCAAACCAATCGACCGGAAAGAGCGTTGTAAGCGTTTTTCAAACCAATGATGAGCGTACGGTTCGGCATTAAACGCTTCGACTTCGAAGTAGCCAGAGCTTCTGTACAAACTGATCGCCTCCTTCAGCGTTCGGTTCGTCTCCAGCCGAACAAGACGAATTGCGGCTTTAGAGGCCAAACTCTCCAACTCGTGCAGCATTCGCCGTCCGACTCCCAGGCCACGAACTGCTGGCGCAATCCACATTCGCTTGAGTTCCGCAGATTGCATTTTGACAAATTTCAGAGCTCCGCATCCGACTGGCTTGCCACGTAAGCGCGCAATAACCAAGGCGCCACGAGGTGGCAAGAGTTCGCGCGCATCTGCGGATATGCTTCGAGCAGGATCGAAGCCGGCTTCGAAACGAGAGTTTAGCTCAGCAAAATACTGTTTGAAGCACCATAGGGCATCGGCACTTGTGGGATCCTCGGTTTCAAAGCGAACCATAGAGGCTTGCAGTAGACGCTCTATCTGGCCCATCGCAGAGGTAAGCTGCCGGCGCTGTCGATCCGTAAGGACTTCCAGAATGTGAATCGCGAGTTCGTCGGAGCGTCTGTCGAGTTCAGTTCGCACACGCAGTCCAGCTTTGGTGAGTTGCGCACGCCGCACTCTACCGTCCTGCTTTATAGAACGGACCGTTAGTAAGCCTTGTTTCTCCAAAGCGCCAACGACGCGTGTGAGGTAGCCGGAATCGAGGCCCAGGCGACTGCGAAGGGTCCGCAGTTCCTCGCCATTAGGGCCAATCTCCCAAATCAACCGGCATTCGTTCATGGGGCGTTTCTGATGAAGGAAGCGGTCGTGGACGGCACCAATGCGTTCCGCGACCGTTCGATTAAAGCTCCTAACTTGCAATACCGCGGCTGTATCCATTCACTGACTATAGTCAGTGAATCTTTGGAGGGCAACTTGGTAGGTGGATATACTAAATGTTATGACATCGACTGTTGCAATCCGGGCTCTCGCGAACGAGCGGAGATTACAGATTCTCGAGTGGCTTAAAAATCCAACAAAACACTTCCCACCGCAGGTAGACGGCGATTTGGTGAAGGATGGGGTTTGCGGTTGCCTCATTGCACGCAAGCTTCGCGTTAGCCAACCGACCGCAAGCGAACACATGAAGATCTTATGCCAAGCCGGACTGATCCGCCCCAAGCGGATCAAGAAGTGGACCTTCTACAAGCGCGACGAGGCCAAGATCAAAGCAATCAAGAAAACCACCCTAGCGAAAGTGTAACCGGCGCACAGCGGCGAGCATCGCGCCGCACATCGGCTAAATATGTGTTTTGCAGAGAGTCTCCTGCCTGCCTCGGCATGCCAGTTCGCACACACGGCACGAACAATGAGACCTAGCCATCGACCACCGGCGGGGGAGGACCTTCAGGCAAATTGATTCGCAGAGGTCTTAGCCGTTCATAAATAGTTGTCATTGTATTTTTCTCTTGCATCAGTCCCGCCAGTCGCACACCACACCGACGAGACGATCCATATCCTGCTCGCAGTTGAATAAATGAGGTGAAACCCGAATCTTGCCCTCGCGCACACTCACGATAATGTTTTCTCGCCGCAGCTTCCGGTAAAGCTCGACGGTCTTCTCCGGTTTGCGCGCTGTGAAGCATCCAAACGGCCCGCGCCTGGCAGCATCCAGCGGACTTGCCGGAGCACAACGATCGTCTGGGAGACGACGAAACATCAACTCGATCAATCTCCGGTTGTGCTCGGCAACAAGTTCAGGACCGGCACGCAACACGAAATCCACCGATTCTGCCATCGCGGAGAGATTGAAGTTGTAGTGCGTGGCCCATTCTGCGGCGTCCCACCGTTTGGCATTGCGGGACGGTTTGGGGTCGACAAAGTTCAACTCCGAGAAACTGTCCGTGTTCTGGCCCGTCCAGTAAAAAGGCCCAGGCCGGAGAGTATCGAGGTGCTCGTTCTTTACCCAGAAAAACCCGGTGCCGTAACAGCTCAACAGCCATTTGTAGCCAGCGCACACCATGAAATCGGCGCCCAGGTCCTTGACGCTCATTGGCAGGGCGCCGCAGGCTTGACTGACATCCAGCAGGAGCACAGTTCCCTGCGAGTGGCACGCGGCACTAAGCCGCGCTGCATCCAGCAGAGCGCCGTCGTCGTAGCGCACGAGGCTCACCGAGACGATTCTGGTTCTAGGCGTCAGTGCATCAATCAAGTCATCCACCGTGATGAATTGGCCGCGCGGCGTGACGACTGTGAGTCTAACGCCCTCGCGTTCCTCCATGGGCTTCCAGGTCGAATAGTGCAGCGGAAATTCGCCTTGCGCGGTGATGATCTCGTCGCCCGGCTTCCACTGGAGACCGTGCGCCACGGCGGCAGCTCCGGTGCTTGCTCCGGTAGTTACCGCGATTTCCTCCGGCTCGGCCCCGATCATTTTCGCAAGAGATGTGCGGATTCGAACTGGCGCCTCGAACCACAAGGAATCGTCCACACGATGAGGAAACTTCTTCGCTTCGAGCGATTCCTCGACCGCGCGGATGGATACGCGCGGCATCACCGTGTGTGCTGCCGTATTCAGGTAGGTTGCGTCTTCAATGTCGAACCATTCCTTCTTCCAGTTGGTTACAGCCTGAGTTGCCATGGCAAAATTCACTCCTCGCAGAAGATGTCTATTGCATTCCGGCCCTACATTTAGCAGACGGCACGAGCAAAGTCATTGCTCATTGCACAAGTTTCGTTGGCAAACTCTCCTTCGCCAGAGTTGCAGCAGTCGCCAGCTTCTGCATCTCGGCAACAGATGCCCCTGGGCCAGATTACTTTTTAGCTATGGGGGTAGTCTGCGAGAAGATGTTCTGCCAATGCCCCTGGCATTTTACAAAAACGTCCATCCAGAGATACTGTCCGCTGGTGTCCTTACCCTGGTATGAGCTCTTCACGTCCTGGCTGCCGGTTACGACAGCCGTATTTCCGAGAACCCGCACCTTCATATCGCCCAGGATGATGGCATCGAACTTGTCGTCCCCTGATTTGAGGCCATCCAGAACCTGAGCCTTGGTTTGGACACCATTAGAGCTTTGGCCGACCCAATCATCGGCGATGAGTTTGTCCAGGGTCGCCGCGTCCTTCCTGGCGGTGGCCTCTTTTCCATCGACTTCCATCTGAATCAGAATCTCTTCCAATCGAGCTTTTCGGTGCCCTGCTTTGGGTTGTTGGTTGGCCATCTGTCCAAAAGCAAGCGATGTAATCAAGGCGACGAGCAGAGCAACCTCCACACTTCGCTTCATCATGGTCCGCCCTTCGACATTGGTCGTGGAGGCCGAACTGCCACATTTGTTCCAGGTCACTATAAGAAGCTGGGTGCGTGGATAAGTGTCATATAGACAGTTAGCCAATAGACATTATAATAACATCGTACGTGTACACCAGCAACCGGATGTGATGCCGTTATCAGTTCCGAGCCCATAGCTCGAACATCGCCGGCAGAGTCTCAGAATTGTTTCCTATCCCAAACCGAAGGGGAATTCTAATGACCACGTTATTGCAGGATATGAGGTACGGACTGCGGCTGCTGTTGAAGAGCCCTGGATTTACCATTGTGGCGGTTCTTTCTCTGGCTTTGGGAGTGGGTGCGAATACGGCAATTTTCAGCATCGTGAACGCGGTTCTGGTGCGTTCGCTTCCTTTTTCGCACCCGGACCGGTTGGTGAAGATCGTGGCCAACAATAGAGGGGTGGGGGCGCAGGATATTGGACTCTCCGTTCCCGAACTGGACGATCTCAGATCAAGGGCTGGTGTCTTTGACCAAGTGACCGCAGTCTGGCCAAACGATGTTAACTTGACCGGCACAGAGCGTCCGCAACGTCTCGAGATGCAGGCCGTCAGTCCTAACTATTTCTCCATGCTCGGCGCCTCTGCGCAGATCGGGCGGGTGTTTGGCCCGGGCGACGAGGCGCAGGGTTTCGCGGAAGCGGTGGTGATCAGCGATAGTCTGTGGGCCAGAGGGTTCGGCAGAGATCCTGGAATCCTAGGGCGAAAGGTGCAGCTCGACAATGATCCCTACACCGTTGTCGGGGTTCTTCCCCCCGGATTCCGTCATCCAGGCAGCACGATCGCTACGGATGTTGAAATGTGGATAACGGCGGGCTTTAAGGCCGATCCCTTCCCGAAACCTAATCGCAGCCTGCGCTTCGTGCCCGGAGCGATCGGGCTTTTGAAGCCGGGAATCGGCCGGGAGCAAGCACAATCGAGATTGAATGCCTTCGCGGCCCAGCTGCGGACAGAATACGCCACCGACTATCCGGCGGGGTCGGGCTGGTCGATTGAGGTTGTGCCCTTGCAGGAGTCGCTGGTGGGCAATGTCCGGCCGATGTTGTTGGTGCTGATGGGCGCGGTAGTACTGATTATTCTCTTGGCTTCCGTCAACGTCGCAAACCTTCTTCTGGCCCGGGCTTCCGGGAGACAACGAGAGATGGCCGTGCGCCTGGCTCTGGGCGCCAGCCGCTCGCGCATGATTCGGCAGCTGCTCACCGAGTCTGTGATTCTGTCTCTGCTCTCCGGTATTGTCGGTGTGCTGACTGCAATGGCCGCTTTGCATTTTGTAAAGTTTCTTCCCGCGAGAATCCCCCGGCTGGCCGAAGTGCAGGTGGACTGGACGGTGCTGGGTTTCGCCTTGTTGGTTTCCCTTCTTGCCGGGCTGGGGTTCGGATTGGTTCCGGCGATCCAATTCTCGAAAGCAGAAATTGCTGTGGCCATGCGGGAAGGAGCCCGAGGCTCCGGCACCAGTTCTAAAACCAACCGGTTGCGCGCTCTGCTGATCGCCTGCGAATCAGCTCTTGCGGTGGTCCTGATGGTGGGATCTGGCCTTCTGTTGCGGACATTTTGGGGACTGCTGCAGGAAAATCCTGGTTTCAATCCCTCAAGAATTGTCGCTGCCAATCTCTGGCTTCCAGTGCCCAACAATCCTGATATGGATCGCTACGCCAAGCCCGAAATTTTGAACTCTTTCGTGCGGGAGGCTTTGCGCCGCGTGAGTGCTATCCCCGGAGTTGGCCTCGCTTCGATGACCACTGATTTACCGGTCACCCACTTGTCGCGGCGACGCCCCGTTAATATTGAGGACCGTCCGGAGGAATCTGGCAAAGGTCTGTTTTCTGAAATTACCTGTGTGACTCCTGAGTATTTCAAGGTCTTGCAGGCTCCGCTGATACGCGGACGTTATTTCGCGGAAGACGATGATATCGGCAAACAACTAGTGGTCATCGTCGATGAAACTACAGCTCGTACTTTCTGGCCGGACCGCGATCCCATTGGCCGCCGTTTGAGCTTCATTTGGAGCGTTAGGGGCGCAGCCTACCCGCCGTGGTCGACCGTAGTTGGAGTGATCGCGGACATCAAGAACGATGGTCTCGATCAATCCGGAAGCCCTCACATCTACTCGCCGATCTACCAGGTGCCACGAATCCGGAATTTGAGCGTGACCGTCCAAACATCTTTATCTGCTACCAGCCTGGAGCCGCTCATACGTCGTGAGATACAGGCAGTCGATCCAGATCTGCCGGTATTCAACGTACGCACTATGAATGAGGTCATTGACGGTTCTCTGGCTTCGCGCCGCTTCTCCGCTGAATTAGTGGGGGTGTTCGCAGTGGTGGCGCTTCTGTTGGCGTCAGTGGGCATATACGGCCTGTTGGCCTACACGGTTAGTCAGCGGTCGCTGGAGATTGGAGTGCGCATGGCGCTGGGAGCCATGCCCTCGACCATTGGGAAAATGATTGTGAGCCGGGGCGCGGGTCTGGCCGGCATCGGAGTCGGGGTCGGTCTGCTCTTGTCGGGGATCATGGCCCCGCTGATTTCCAGTTTGCTGTACGGAGTTCGGCCTATTGATCCGGAAGTGTTTATCGCTGTGCCATTGATCCTCATGGGGGTTGCACTCTTGGCGAGCTACATACCGGCGCGGCGCGCGGCCAGGGTGAGCCCGGTCGTCGCCTTGCGCGAAAGTTGAAACAAGCAGAATTCGAGACTTAAGGGCAAGCCCGCATGGAACAAGAAAAGAATCCGCATTTATGAGATCCGTTTCAACAGTGGAACCAAAAAATGTCCGGTATCGTGTGGCTGCGATTTATCTCGCTTTATGCAACAGAGGTCGGGCGATCAAACTCATCGAGCGAGACTACAGGCAGCGGGGTAACTGGTTGAACCGATTGAAAGTCGATCCTGTGATGGCCGCACTTCGCGATGATCCCCGGTTGAAAACTTGATGCGCAAGATGAACTTTCAACGCAATGACTGCGAGCCTCTCAGATGAAAGTACTCAATCGTCGCGGGATATCGGGAGATATCATCGGGACCGACTTTTTCCTCCAGAACGAAATGTTCGGCGTTTTTCGGCACGATGCCCTCTGCGATCAGCGCGAAGGCAGTCCCGACCGTCGGATGACCTGCAAAGATCATGTCTTTCGTCGGCGTACATTCACGGCGCAATCCGGCCGAGTTGCGGGAATACAAACGCGGTTTCCGCCAAATTAAGTTCCTTCGCGATTCTCTGCAATCAACCCGTCGTTCATGACATCGACACTTAGCCATATGTCATTATATAATCGCAAGCGTGGGTTAAATTCACTCAGATAATGGAGCAGGGAACCAATGCCTGTTCTTCCGTACGTCCATCTCGATGTTTTTACGAATCAGCCATTCACTGGCATTCAGCTAGCCGTGTTCCTCGATGCGGCGGGAATTGACGAGCGGCGGATGCAGCGGATCGCGAATGAAATGGCTTTCCCCGAAACCACGTTCGTGTTTCCTCCCGAGGCTCCCGGGACTGACGCGCGGGTTCGCATTTTCACGCCATCCCGGGAGCTACCCATGGCCGGGAGTCCGACGATCGGGACGACTTTTGCGCTCGCCGGAGCGGGACGACTGCGTGCGGGTGCCGATAAGACGGTGCTCGGTCTCGGCATAGGCCCGACGACCGTGGGACTCGAATGGGGTGAGAACGGCTTGGGCTTTGCCTGGATGACGCAACCGATTCCGACTTTCGGGCCCATCGTTACCGACACCGTTGCGGTTGCCACGGCACTCGGTGTGCAACCGGACGACGTTGCAGGCGGAAACTTGCCGGTACAAGTCGCTTCGTCTGGAGTCCCATTTCTGTACGTTGCGCTAAACTCGCGCGCGGCGGTCGATGCGGCATCCATCGAACGTACGAGGTTGTGCACGTTACTCCGGGCGGTGGATCTCGACGAGCTCCCCGTTTTCGTATTTTCGCGTGAGCCGGCCGACGCTGATGCCACGGTGTACAGTCGAATGTTCGCGCCGTGCTTCGGCATTCCGGAGGATCCGGCCACTGGCGGCGCGAGTGGACCGCTGGGCGCGTATCTCCTC
>DASPSE010000223.1:0-6475 GCA_035624085.1 Terriglobales bacterium | reverse complement strand
TGGCGGGAGAATCGAGCGGCGGTTCCCGAACCTTCCTTCAAGGCTTCGTTTGGGTCAGCCTCTGCGCTGCGTATTGCCGTCACTGCTCCGAGCAGCACCGCAACCAGGCCAGTCAGCGCTAGAGCAAATGAGAGAACAGCGCCATCCACGCGAACTCCGTTCCACCCCGCAACCCACACCGTAAGCGTGGGGGGAATGCTGTCGTGAATCAGATCGACCGCCCAAAAGGAAATGGCGCTGGCAACAATCCCAGCCAGGAAGCACAGAACCAGCACCTCGGCGAGCAATGCCTGGACCACGTGCCGGCGCCCGGCGCCAAGCGCAACCCGGATGGCAATCTCTCGCTGACGCGAGAAGAACCTGGCGAACCACAGATTGCCAAGATTGGCGCATGCTAAGAGGAGGACAAACACGGCTCCCACCTGCAGCATCAAGGAAATCGGCGCCGTATATTCGTATTGTTCTTTGCGCAGAGACAGCAGCGTAAAGTTCCTGCTGGCGTTGGTCTTGGGAAACTCACGTTGCCAGCGAATCGCCACGCCCTGTAGCTCGGCCTGCGCCTGCTTTTCGGAGATTCCCGGCTTCAGTCGACCAAAGGCATAGAGCGCGGGCTGCACTCTGTCACTGCGCTGCTCCGGCCGCATCGCCAATGGTACCCAAGCTTGTATACCCGGAGGATAGGAGAGCTTTGCAGGGAGAATGCCCGCGATGGTAAAGCCCCGTCCGTTGACGCGGACCGACCTTCCCACAAGATTGGGATCGGCGCCGAAGCGCTCCTTCCAATAGCCATAGCTGATGATGACGCTCTGGCCACGCCCCTCCTGCTCGTCTTCCGTAGTGAAGCTGCGTCCGGCGGCGGGTTGAAATCCCAGCACGTCAAAGAAATTAGCCGTGACCGCGATCGCAGCTACCCCTTCGACGCGGCCATTATCCGCGAGGTTTAAACCGATGCTCCGATATGCTGCCAGACTTTGAAATGCCCGCGATTGCTGACGGAGATCAAGAAAATCAGCGGCAGCCATGCGCGTTTCGTCCGGCTGATTCCCCTGCTGCTCTCGCACAAGAACAAGTTGATCGAGGTGCGGAAAAGGATAGGGGTGAAACAGCAGCGCGTTGACGAGGCTGAACACCGCCGTATTCGCGCCGATGCCCAGGATCAGCGTAACCGCCGCAATCACGGTGAATCCCGGATTCTTCCGCAACATGCGGACTCCGTAGCGCACGTCTTGCAGCAAAGCTCCCATCATTCACCTCACTCGTACCGCAGCGCGATCATGGGATCGACTTTTGTGGCTCGCCGCGCTGGTGCTACGGTTGCGGCTGTCGCAAACGCCACTGCCAGCACTGCAGCTCCCACAAAGCTCAGCGGATCCGTTGTCGCAATCCCGAACATCATCGGGGCAACAGCTTGGCGCAGCATCCAGGCACCCAAAAGGCCTGCGCCAGTTCCAGCGCTTGCCATCCCAAGGCCATACTTCAGGATGAGCCAAAGCACATCGCGCCTCTGCGCCCCCAATGCCATGCGTACGCCGACCTCATTTGTGCGCTGCGCCACGACGTACGACACCACGCCGTAAACGCCAATCAACGCCAGAACCACCCCCAGGCATGCAAACAGCGCCAGTAATCCCGCCGTGTATCGGCGGTTCGCAGTTTCCCCGTGAATGATCTCGGCGATGGTTGAAACTTCCGTGAAGGGCAAATTGGGATCGAGCGAATGAAGCTGACCTCGAATCGCCTCCGCCAGTTGCAATGGGTCGAGCGCGGTCCGAACGATGAGATTCTTGAAACCATAATTCAGATCCGGAGTCTGCTTAACCAACCCCGTGATCTGCGGCACAGGCGGAAGTGCAAGCCCGGGATTCACTGTGTCCCCGGTCACGCCGATAATCGTGAAGCGAAGATTACCGACAGGCGGTGTCGGCCGCGAGAGTTGAAGCTCGAATTGTTTGCCGATCGGGTCTTCATTGGGGAAATATGCATTCACAAATGCCTGATTTACCAACGCCACAGGCACTCCTGTCTCGGTATCAAAATCGGAAAAATTCCGGCCCTGAAGCAACGGAATTGCGAACGTCTGAAGATAATGTGAGTCGGTGAGATTGAAGTTTGCAGAAGGTGTGTCTTCAAGGCGCGAGACGGTGCGCCCCACAATAACGAAACGTTGTATCCAGTCCTCTCCTGGAACATACGCGGCGCTGAAAGTTGTATCGCGCACTCCCGGTAAAGCACGCACTCGCGCCCCGTACTCGTCGCAGAAGTGGGTGATGAGCGCTGGACTTGAGTACCGCACCGGCGGAAGAAACAGATGTTCTCTCAACAGATGATCCACCTGAAAACCCGGCCAGCGCTCTTGCAGCCGCAGGAGACTTCGCGTCACCAGTCCGGTCCCGATCAGAAGCATGACGGCGAATGCCATTTCGCTGGCGACAAACAAACGCCCCGAGTGGTTGCGACTCTTGCTGCCGATATTGCCCCGGTCGCCTGCTTTCAGTGCCTCAGCTGGATTCACTTTCAGGCTTAGCCACGCTGGTACGCTGCCGAACACAACGCTGCTCAGCACCGAAACCGCAAGGGCGAACATTAGAACCCCGAAATCGACTCCCACGCTGCCCAGTTGTCTCAGTTCTGCAGGATGCATACGCCTCACCATGAAGCAGCCCCACCATGCCAGTGTGCAGCCGACAATTCCTCCACTGAGCCCAAGCAGCAGGTTTTCGGTCAGGAATTGCCGGATCAGGGTCGCTTTTTGGGCGCCGATGGCCGTCTTGAGCGCAAGCTCGCGAGCGCGTCCAGAATTTCGCACTAACAGCAAATTCCCCACATTGGAACAAGCGATTAGAAGAATCAGGAGAACTGCTCCCATCAGCAGCCGTAACGTTGGACGCAAATCTCCGACGCGATCTTCCTGCAAAGGCCGGAGCGTTGCGCTCAAGCCACGATCAAGGGGATATCGTGCCGCTAGATTGCTCGCAATTCGCTGGAGATCCGCCCGAGCTTGATCGACGCTGATGTCCGCTTTCAAGCGTCCGATCATCCAGAACCCACGGCCTCCCCTTCGAACCTCATCCCATACCGTGTCATTCGCTGTGAGGTACGGAACAAAGGGAGTCCACAATTCGACTCTGCCATGTGTGCTATCGAAGGACCAGTCCGGCAGCCCTGCGGGTATGACTCCGATGACGGTATAGGGCTCATCATTGATTCGTATGGTCTTGCCAAGAACTGCGGGATCGCCCTGAAATCGCGTTTGCCAGAATTCATAACTGATAATTACTTCAAAGTTGCTGCCCCACTGGTTCTCCTGCTCGGCGAACAATCGCCCCATCAGCGGCTTGATGCCGAGCACTTCAAAATAGTCGGCGGAAACTAATCCGATCGGCATCTGCTCCGCCTCCACCGACGTGCCGGGCATGCTGACGTTCTTTCGCCACCCGCTGTCATAAACAGCCATCTTCTCGAATGTCTTGTTCTGGCTGGCGAAATCTCGCGCGTCGAGAGCCGAAGGGCCAAATGCATTGCCGGTATGCGTTGAAAGGATCCTCACCAGCCGATTCGGATCTCGAAACGGAAGCGGCCGCAGCAACACCGCATCCATGACGCCGAACATCGTGGTACTGGCTCCAATGCCGAGTGCCAACGTGAGCACTGCTACCGCGGTGAACCCCGGACTTTTGCGCAACATGCGGAAACCGTAGCGCACGTCTTGCAGTAAAGTTTCCATAGCTTCACCTCACTCGTGCCGTAAAGCAACCATCGGATCCACGCGCGCTGCCCGGCGCGCTGGAAAGTAGCACGCCCAAAAAGCGACAGCCGCGAGAAACACGACGATGCTAGCGAAGGTCACTGGATCACTGGCACTGATACCGAACAGTAATCCGGAGATCAACCGAGTGAGCAGCAACGCGAGCGCGAGACCCACGGCAGTTCCCGTCAAGAGTAGCTTCATCCCTTGGCCCACGACCAGGGACAACACGTCTTTCTGAGCTGCGCCCAACGCCATCCGAATTCCAATCTCCCGCGTCCTTTGCGAGACGCCGTAGGAGAGAACCCCGTAAACTCCCACCGATGCCAGAAGCAATCCAAGCGCGGCCAAACTGCCCAGCAGTGCAGACGAAAATCGCCGAGATACCATCGAGTCCGAAAGTACCTGATCCATGCTGGCGATATTGGAAGCCGCTTGCTCGGGGTCCACGCTGCGGACCTGCCGCCTGAGTTCTCCGGCCAAGCTCAGAGGATCCGATTTCGTCCGCACTACGAGGGTGAGATATCCACTTCTATATTGCGCGTGCGGCAGATAAACCTGCATAGTGTGAGGCGCATCCAATCCGGCTTGCTTGACGTCCTGCACGACACCTACGACGCGGCGCCACGGCTGCGGGCCGTTATCAAAGCCAGGTACCTTAAGCCGTCTGCCAATCGGATCTTGATTCGGCCACCAGCGCTGCGCAGCCGTTTCTGAGATCAGGACCACAAGCGGTGAATTCTCATCGTCCACGTCGCCAAAAAGCCGCCCGCGGACCGGGCGGATCCCCATCGCAGCTAGGTAGCCGGGAGTGACGACATAACGCTCGGGATAAGGTGTTTCGCCCGGGCCGTGAGCGAAACCCTCCGGCTCAGTGCCGGCGGTATCGAAATTACTTCCGAGCGGAAGGATGCTAACAGCGCCGGCGACTTCGACGCCGGGTAATGCGCTGATGCGGGCCAGCAGCTCGCGGTAAAAAGCCGCAGGTTTCGCCGTTCCAGGGGGATACTTCGCCGACGGCAGGCCGATGTCCATGGTAAGGAGGTGATCCCAACGGAAGCCGGGATCCACGGCGCGGAGCTTGCTGAAACTTCGGAGCAGCAGCCCGGCACCAGCGAGCAGGACGAGGGCAAGGGCAATTTCGCTCGCGGCCAGAGTCTTGCGAAAGTTCTCGTGGGCCGCACGGGAAACGCGAGCTCCTTCTTTCAGGCAGTCGTTCAGAGTGATGGCCGAAACTCGCAGCGCGGGGATTAGTCCGAACAGCAGACCCGTCAACAAACTCAGCCCGGCTGTGAACGCGAGTACTCGAGCATCCACAGAAACGCCGACAAGTTGCGGAATGACCTTCGAACCGATGGCAACGATAACCCTTGTGCCCCAAATCGCCAGCAAAATTCCTAGTGCGCCACCACACAGGGCAAGCAAAACACTCTCAGTTAAGACTTGTTGCACCAGTCGCGCGCGAGCCGCGCCGAGCGCCGAGCGGATCGCAATCTCTTTCTGACGGCTGACGCCGCGCGCCAGCAGCAAATTGGAAACGTTGGCGCAGGCGATCAGAAGTAGGAATCCAATGGCTGCCAACAGCACCATTAAAGCTGGACGCAGACCAGCGGCAATGTCGTCTTGCAGCTGTACCGCACGAATGCCGGTGGTCGAGTATTCATCGGGAAATTGTTTGGCGAGACGGCGATTAATGAGAGCCAGATCCGCTTGTGCCTGCTCAACCGAGACTTCCGGTTTGAGGCGCGCGATGGCGCGCAAGTGCCGCGACAATCTTTCCTTGTCGTCATGCTTCTCTGCAGCCGGCCGATAGAACTGCGCCGGTCCATCAACCAGCGTGACCGGCAGCATGGGAAAATCTTTGGGCATCACGCCAACAATCGTGTACAGCTTGCCGCTTAAGCTGACTTGCTTCCCGGCGATTTGGGGATCGGCGGCAAACCGGCTCTGCCATAGGCCGTAGGTCAAAATGATGACCTGGTCTTTCCCTTCAATCTGCTCTTCGGGGAGAAAATCTCGGCCCAACACGGGGCTGACGTGCATCAGCGGGAAGTATCCATCGCTGACTTGCATGCCCGGAATACGAGCGGGATCTCCTGCCCCAGTGAAGGTCGCACTCCAATCTCCGAATGCAACGACATTTTCAAAAACGTGGTTCTGCGAACGATAGTCATCGATATCGGTGAAGGAAAGTTGATCGCGCATATCGCCATCGCGGCCGATGCTCCAGAGTAGAACCAGGCGCTGCGGATCCTTGTAGGGCAGGTCGCGTATGAGAACCGCGTTCACCACGCTGAAAATAGCCGTATTTGCGCCGATGCCCAGAGCGAGGGTGATCACCGCAACCGCGGTGAATCCCGGACTGGTGCGCAACATGCGCAATCCGTAACGAACGTCTTGTAGTAACTTTCCCATCTCTCATCTCGCAGCTGCAGCCGGGCTCGTCGCCTGCGGACTCGCCGGATCGCTGGTGATCCAGCCATCGAATAATTGAATCGTCCGGTGTCCGTAGGAAGCATTCACGTCCGAATGTGTGACCTGAATGATCGTCGTGCCGTGATCGTTGAGCTTCTTGAACAATTCCATGATTTCTTTTGCCTGGCTGGAGTGCAGGTTTCCAGTCGGCTCATCGGCGAGAATCAGTTTCGGATTTCCCACCACCGCCCGCGCTACTCCCACCAACTGCTGCTGACCGCCGGAGAGCTGATTCGGGAACAAGTCTTTCTTGCC
>DASPSE010000131.1:0-9860 GCA_035624085.1 Terriglobales bacterium | reverse complement strand
CCGTCGCGCAGGTCGATCGTCTCCAGCCGGTCGGTGCAGGAAAAACAGGGATCAATGCTGCCCAGCGAAATCGTCATGTCGGCAAGCTGCTGATCCTTGATCATCGCCGGCACGCCCTGAAGGTTTTGATAAGTGGGTGCGCGAACCCGCCACCGCCGCGGCCGGTTGTTCTCGCCGGTGATAACGAAGTGGTGGCTTTCGCCGCGCGGCGCTTCAACCGATGACAACCCCATCCGTCCGATGGGCAATTCGTCTTTGACTTCCAGTTGCAGCGGACCGTCCTCCATCTTCTCCAGGCACTGGCGAATGATGCGGATGGATTCGAACACCTCTTTCATCCGCACCACCACCCGTGACCATACGTCGCCGCCCCGTTCGGTGATCACGTTGAACTCGACCCGGTCATACGCCGCGTAGGGATGGTCGCGACGGCAGTCAATATCCACCCCAGCCGCCCGCGCCACCGGGCCAAGCAGTCCCGCGCTCTTCACCAAAGCCGCGTCTGCGATGCCAACACCGCAGGTGCGCTTTTGAATATTCTTGTCATGACTCACGGCGGCTACCACCGCTTGCCACTCCGATTCCAGCGTGTCGAGCACCTGGCGCAATTCGAGTTTGATTTCCGGCATGATGTTCCAGCGCACGCCGCCAATCACGCACAGCGCATAAGTCTTTCGATTACCGCTGATTTTTTCCGCCATCCACATGATGGGCTCCCGGATGCGGAAGCTCTGCATGAACAAAGTGTCAAAGCCAACAATGTGCCCGGCCAGCCCGACCCAGAGCAAATGACTGTGCAGCCGCTCCAGTTCAAGCATGATGGTGCGGACGTACTCCGCCCGCGGCGGCGGCTTGATGCCAGCCGCCTCTTCCACCGATTGCACATAGGCCACGTTGTGCACGCAGCCGCAGATGCCGCAAATTCGCTCCGCCAGCACGGGAATGTCGTTGTAGCTCATCACCGACTCGGCCAGCTTCTCGATGCCCCGGTGCACCATGAAACCGCGGTATTCGCAGCCCCGCACCATCTCGCCTTCGACGTAAAGACGGAAGTGGGCGGGCTCGTCCAGCGTGGGATGAAATGGGCCGAAGGGCACCACGGTGCAGCCCTCGGGCGGATCGTCAAACTCGAATTCGCGCGTGTCGTCAAAGCTCTCAGGTACCTCATTCCAAAGCACGTCTTTGCGCAACGGATGATTGCCTTCCGGCCATCCGTCGGGCAGAACCAATCGCTTCGCATAGCGATGGCCGACCGGCTCGATGCCCACCAAGTCCCGCATTTCCCGTTCCGCCCAACTGGCTGCGGGTACAAAATCGGAGATGCTGTCGATCTTAGGGTCGTCGGCTGGCAAGTACGTGAGGGCACTGCACAGCAGGTGTTCTTTGTCGAAGGCGAAATTGTGCGCCACCAGAAACTTGCCCGAGAACGGCCGGTCATCGACTCCAATGCTCGCCACATACCGCGCGTCAAGTTCCCGGAAAATGTGGCGGCAGACGTGCTTGACCGAGGCGGGCTCGATGAAAACAAACAGTCGGTTGTCGCTGGGAAGATCGGCTCGCTTGATCAGAGGCCCGAACCACTGTTTGAACTGCTCGAACATGTCGCGCGCGATCATGTCAGCTTCCTCATCGCCGGTTTGCCTGGGTGCGAGTGGGGCAAACCTCCCAGCCAGCGGAAATAGCGTTTGATTTCACCGTAAAAATTATGAGCGACGTAGCGGTTGCATTCCGCTTCCAGAGCGTATCCGCAGAGCCAGGGAGCAGCGGCCCGGCGCGGAGCGCTACCCAGTTTCGCTATCCCATAGGCCAGCAGGAACATCAAGCCCAGCACCGCCGCCAGCACGAGCGGCATGAACAAGGCTGAAGGATTCGGCCCCTGCAAACTCGCCAATAGCCCGCCGCCAATCGGCGCTGCGGTCGCCAAAACGCTTCCTGGACTTTCCTGCAACGCATGCCGGATCAGGACGAACGCGATCCCCGGCACGACTCCCAGCAAGACGCAGAAAAATGCCAGCACCATCTGCGGAATCTGCATCATCCAGGGAACTTCGAGTTTCTTGCGGGCGGATTGCTGCTTCACCAGCGCGCTGGTGCGGGAAAGGAAACTCACTCCGAAAAACTTGATGAACGAGGCCAGCGTAAGCGCGCTGGTCAGGATTGCGATCACAGCGCACAGCGGCAGATACCTGGCTGTTGCGCCGCCCTGGATGGTCACGACGTAGATGCTCCACTTGCTGGCAAAACCGTTGAACAGCGGCACGCCCGAGATCGAGAAAGACGCGACCAGCGCGGTAAGCCCTGTCAGCGGCATGAACTTCATTAGTCCGCCCATCTGGTTCAAGTCTTGCGTGCCGGTGGCGTAAAGCATGGAGCCGGCGTTAAGAAAAAGCAGCCCTTTGAACAAGCCATGGTTCAGCACGTGGAACAACGCTCCCGTCAAGGCCAACGCGGCGAGGGCCATTGCTGCCGGGCGGGAGGCGGTCAACAATGCCATGCAGGCGCCGATTCCCAGCAGGATGTAGCCGATCTGCCCGATGCTATGGAAAGCAAGCAAGCGCTTGGACTGCTCCTGCTTAAGCGCCTGCATGGTGCCTGTGAACAAGGTAATCGTGCCCACAAGCGCCACGGCCATGCCCCACTTTCCCAGTGGAAACGTAGCCATCGCACTGACTGTTACCAGCCCCAGGAGATAGCGAATCAGGCCATAAACGCCGACCTTGATCATCACGCCGGAAAAAAGCGCGCTGGCAGGCGCAGGACAAGCCGACTCGGCGTCGGGGAGCCAGAACTGGCCGAACGGCCACATGCCCATCAGAATCCCGAAACCCGCCAGGAAGAACGCGAAGGCTAAAGCCGTTAGGCCCGGACGCACAATCAGCAGAAGAGGCAGGTTGCCGCTCACCGTTTCAAAATCATATTTAGCAACACCTGGGGGTTGGCCGGGCGCCGCCAGGATGGCCGCACCGATCATGATCGCGATGCAAGCCAGTTCCATCATCAGCAAATATTTGTAAGCGGCGCGGACGTTCTCTCGATTTTTTTGCTCGAAGCGAATAAGCGCGTAACTGGGCAGGGTCATTAACTGCCAGAAGAGAAAGAATGTCCACATCATGTCAGTTGTGCTTAGCAATCCGTACAAGCCGCCGAGGAACAGAAGGAAATTCGGGTAGTAGCGCGCCACACCGTAGTCGTTGTAGTGGCGCATGTAGGCGATGGAGTAAAACGCGGCCAGCACGGCAATGAAAGCAGCGAGCATGAGGAAAAACGCCGCGAGCCCGTCCACATGGAAGCGCAGCGTTATGCCAAGACCCCGTATAGGCCCAAAAGCTACAGCCTCGCGACTTGCTGCTTTGACCAGCACTCTTTCGCTCGCAGAAAAAATCAGGATCGCGGTGATGCTGGTGACACCGGAGGCCAGCCAGCCTGCGACTGTCTTGCTGCGCGACACCAGCAACGTGAGCAACGCTCCCACGACGCAGAGCAGGATCGAAGTGAAGACGGCTTGTTCTGGCGTCATCATGCGTTCACTTCCACCTTGCTGCCGAGCTCGCCCTCGGCCGGACAGCCGGAAGCGGCTGTCCCTGCGTGGTCCGTGCTGGTCTTCAGCAAGTCGCACAGGAGTTCAAGAGCGTTCTGCAGTGTAGGCGTGAGCTGCTGCTGAGGTTTGAGCGATTCCGGTTGCACTCCCAGCAGCCATGCTTTCGTAGTTCCGGTGGCTTCCGCCCATTGCGCCAGCACGCCCAGCGAAATCTTGTGCGTAGAAATCTGCGGGAAGCGGGCGGCCATTTGCGCTGAGTCGAGAAATACAACCGCTCCAGGCTCCCCACCAAACTCGACTGCGTCCAGAAACACGATGTGATCAAATCCGGCAACCCGGCCGATCCAGCGATCGGGGGAAATTCCGGCTACGATTACGTCCGGCACTCCCGCTGCGATCAGCGCTTCCGCCAGGCGCACGCCGAAACCGTCGTCGGCGTAATCGACGTTGCCCAGCCCCATGAAGCAGACCCGTCCGGCTAAGCACTGCTCGAGTTGTTGCAAGGGATCCGACATCAAATATCTTCTCCCAGCCGCTTGATCTGTTCGTAGGTGAACACCGGACCATCCACACAAACGTAAGCCACGCCGATGCAGCAATGTCCGCACTTTCCGACACCACATTTCATGTAGCGTTCGAGTGTGGAAACGATGTTCCTCTCCTCAAAACCCATACCCAGCAGGTCTTTGATCACGAAGCGGAACATGACCGGCGGTCCACACACGAAAGCGATCGTGTTCTCCACCGGCACCTGCACGCCCGGCTTCTTGAACAGGCTGCCGACCACGCCCACATTGCCCTTCCATCCATCGCTGGCGCGGTCGACCGTGAGGTAGCACTGGACTCCCGGCGTCTGCTCCCATTCATGCAGATTGGGGACGTACATCAACTCTCTCGGCGTCTTCGCCCCGTGGAAAATCTGGATCTGCTGATACTTGTCCCGGTTCTTCAGCGCATACACGATGCAGGAGCGCAGCGGGATCAGGCCAATGCCGCCGGCCACGAAAACCAGATTCTTTCCGTAGTACTGCTCCATCGGAAACCCGTTGCCATAGGGACCGCGCACGGCAAACTTTTCGCCCGGATTCAACCGGTGCAGAGCCGAGGTGCAGCTGCCGACCTGCCGCACCGTGAAAAACGTCTCGTCTTCGGTGGGACTGGGAGGCAACGAAGTCGGAAACTCGCCGATGCCGAACAGCGACACCTGCGCAAACTGCCCGGGGCGGAAGTGCTTGAAGGCCGCTTGCTCTGTGGAGTGTTCGAACCGCCAGTAAAAAGTCTTTACCTCCGGGATTTCGCACACCACCCGCTCGAGGACCGCCGTCTTCGGCAGATAAATGTTGTCAGTGGCTGGCGTGCTCATGCTTCTCAACCTCGTTTGTGGCGGCGCGGATCATCTCCACCACCGTCGGCATCCCAATATCCCCATGGCAGACAGCCACGCAGCGCCCGCAGCCCACGCAGGCCATGGAGAGTTCCCGCTGGATAAAGTAGTGCGCCAGTTTCCGGAAGAAACGGCGATTGCGGCGATCGTGCACCGCCCGGCGGGGATTGAAGCCGCCCGCCATGCGAGTAAATCCGCTTAGCGCACAGGCGTCCCAGATTCGCACCCGTTCGAACTCATTCGGCCCGATCTGACGATCACTTACCGTGAAGCACGTGCAGGCGGGGCAAACGTAAGTGCAGCCGCCGCACTCCAGGCAGCGATTACCAATCGCTTCCCAGGTTTTCTCCAGAATCTCGCCCTGCGAAATGTAGCGGACTGTGGCCGAGAACCAACTCGTCGTGTCTTTCTTGAAACTCTTCCGCGCCCGATCCAGAAGGGCGTGGCGCTTTTCGATGTGCTCTTGCGTCCCCGTGCGGAAGATTGGATTGGCGAAGAGCGCCTCGCCCGCAGGCGTTCCTGCTACCGCCATGAATTCCTCGCCAAGATCCATGAGCTGCAGGTCGAAGTGTTCGCGCGCGGCAGGACCGGTGTCGGTGCACACGCAGAAGCACTCCTCCCCAATGTCCTGATTGGGGTCGCTGCACACCACATTCACCAGGAACAGGTTCTTGCGATGGTTGTCGTAATACACATCGCGAAACTCGCGCCCGAGATAAAAACGATCCAGGTGGTAAATTCCGGCAAGATCGCAGGAACGAATGCCGAAAATCGCGCGTTTCGGTTGTTCGTAAGTCGGCGCGATCTGAATTTCGCCGTCGTTCTTCTGGAATTTCATCAACCGCTCGATAGGCGGAAATACAAATCGCTTCGGGGGATAGTAGGGGTTGGGAAAATGGATTTGAACCTGGTCGCGGTTCTGCTCGGTTACGATGTCGAAGTAGGTGTCGCGGCCCCGCCCGTGGAAGGGCGCAACCACTTCATATCCCTGAGCGCGCAGCAAATCCACGATTTTCACCACGTCGCCACGGTCGAGGATGCGAGCTTTCATGCAACCTCCCTTTCCACCCGCACCGGGACGAGCGCCGTGCCGTCTCTGCCGCCACCAAGAAGCTGCTGCTCCAACTGGCGCTCAAAATAAGGCACGAATACCGTGCCTTTGCGCACTTCCTTTGTCACGCGAGCGGTCGAGACCCCCGACCCGCTTTCACTGGACACTCGGACTTTTTTCCCATCGCGAATTCCCATTCTTTCCGCATCATCAGGATTAACTTCGACGAACCCCTGGGGATAATCCGTCAGCAGAATGCTGTATTCCCGCCGCAGAGTCTCGCTGTGCCGGACCAGGACGTTTTGGTTCCAGTAGTACAGCGAGCTGCCGCAGACCAGGATCAGCGGGAAATTCCTGGAAACTTTTGCCGCCAGTTCAGGCTTTGCGACTGCAACGAACTTGAATGGCTTGTCGCTATTCGGCCTGGCAAAGAGGTAGCGAGTTCCCAACGGATGATCTTTTGTGCACGGCCATTGCCGGCCGTATTCGCGCGCCAGATTTTCGTAGCTGACGCCGCTATAGAAGGGAACGGTCTCACGAATTTCTTCCATGACGTCGGCAGCCGATTTGTAATTCCAATCGGCTCCCATCAGGCGGGCAACTCTTGTCACTTGCTCCCAAGCCGGAGTGAGGCCAGGTGTCGGCTCGACTACTTGTTCCGCAAGCTGAATGCGCCGTTCCGTGTTGGTGAAGGAGACGCGCTCTTCGCCGTAAGCGGTGGTGGGCAGGACAACGTCCGCGTAGCGCTCGGCGGTTTCCGTCAAGAAGATGTGTTGCACCACGATCAATTCAAACTGTTTGAAGGAAGCCGCGACATCGAATAGCGACGTGCTGACCGGGTCGTATCGGCAGAGCCAAAGCGCCTTGACCTTGCCCGGCTCAATGTTCGCCAGGATCGTGCGTGAGCCGACTCCGGGAGTGGCCGGAATCTTCGTTTTCCACACCGTTTCCAGCTCCGCGCGAGCCGTGCCGTCCGTTACCAGCCGATAACCGGGCAAGCGGTCCGGCAGCATACCCATGTCGCAGACGCCTTGCAGGTTGTTCTGCTCGGTCAGGGCAAAAAGGCCAGCTCCCGGCTTTCCGAGATTGCCGGTCAGCAGCACCAGATTCACCACGGCCTGAATGCTGGCTTTCGTCCGCTCCTGCATGCTCGTCGAATAGAGCAACGCTGCGGACTTGGCGTGCGCATAAGCGACAGCCGCTTCCTCGATCAGTTCGGCTGGCACGTCGCAAGCTTCAGCGGATTCGAGAAGATCGTACTGGTGAATTTGCTCCAGAAACGCATCGTAGTTTTGGCAGCGCGTTTTAATGAACGCGGCATCCACCAGCCCGCGATCCACGATGACTTTGGCGATCCCGCCGTAGAGCATCGCCTCGGTGGCGGGTTTGATCTGCAGGAAAAGGTCGGCGTTCTCGACCAGGCGGTGACGGCGCGTGCCCACCACGATCAGCTTCGCGCCTTTGAGCTTGGCTCGGAGAACAGCGCCGCCAATCGTGGGCATGCGCCGGGCCAGGTCGACGCCGTCCACCACAATCACATCGCTTTCCGCCAGCTCCGAGACCGAGTTGGTGGTAGCCGCGACTCCCAGCATCTCCATCAGCACATTGATGGAGTTGTTGCAGTAAACTCCCGTCCCATGATGCACGTTATTTGTGCCGATGACAGCCCGCGCGAATTTCTGCAGCAGGTAGGCTTCCTCGTTCGAGCATCGAGGAGAGTTCAGAAATGCCAGCGCGTCCGGCCCGCGACGGTCCCGAATTTCCCGCAGACGAGTCGCGATGAAGTCAAAAGCCTCGTCCCAGCTCACTTCCCGGAACTTGCCATTTTTCTTGATTAAGGGAGTCTTCAATCGATCCGGCGAGCTGGCAATCTCGTGCCCGTGCCAGCCGCGCAAACAGATTCGTCCCGCATTCGTGGGATGCGAAACGCTGGGATAAGCCCCGATTACCCGGTTGTCCGCCGTCTCTAAATAGAGACCGCAACCCACACCGCAAAACGTGCAAGTGGTCAGGCTATGAGGCATGGCGCGCCTCGCTTTTATATCGGCGGAAACGTTGGAAGGGTGAATTCCAACCCGTGCCGGATCTGCCGGCGATTGACTCGCCGCTGGTTTTGGAGACCACTTCGATTCCCTGCTTTTGATCGTATTTCTCCAGGGATTTGGCGGCGGTGACTCGAATCACGAGAAGACGTGACCGCTGACCGTGCTGTACTAATGTGGAACATTGTTTTCATTAACTTGCGCGGCTCGCTCGCGAGCACGTCCTTATGTAACCTGCGATCTCTAGAATTCGCTCGCCGGCGGGCCTGACCACCGGCGCAAAGTGTACAATCGTTCTCTGCCCGATGAACGACTCGCCATCCCGCAAATTGATCATCGCCATTGACGGCCCGGCTGGCGCCGGTAAGAGCACCATCGCATCGCGCCTGGCGCGCAAATTGAGATATACGAATCTGGAGAGCGGCGCCATGTACCGGGCGCTGGCGCTCAAGGCGATCCTCACAGACACTTCATTTGGAGACGAAGCCGCCCTGCTGAAGCTGGCGCAGAAATCACGCATTCAGCTTGAGCCAGCCTCAACCGGGAACCGCGTCCTGCTGGACGGGCAGGATGTCACCCAACGTATCCGCGAGACCGACGTGACCGAAGCAGCTTCACGCGTGTCGATTCATCCCAAAGTGCGCGCGTGGATGGTCGCCCGCCAGCAGGAGATGGGCGCGGGCGGCGGTGTTGTGATGGAAGGCCGCGACATCGGAACCAAGGTTTTTCCTCATGCTGATGTCAAAATCTTTCTCGATGCCGATCCTGTGGTACGCGAGCAGCGGCGATTGAAACAACGGGATTTGCGAGGGGCGTCTGCCGAATTAACTGCGGCGGAACTCCGGCTGCGAGACCAGCGCGACCGCAGCCGTGCCACCTCGCCCCTGATAGCCGCACCCGATGCCCTCGTCCTCGACTCCACCAGCCTGTCAGAAGACGAGGTTCTGCGCCGGGTGGAGGAATTGGTTCGGCAAAAGCTCACTTCTTAAGAACCGGCGAGTCAGTTCTCTGGCGCCTCGCTAATTGACTTATTCGCTGATCCGCTCCTAACATGGTCGCCCAAGTGCATGATTGGCCATACCATCTCGCACTACCGCATCGTTGAGAAGGTCGGCGGTGGCGGGATGGGTGTGGTCTACAAAGCCGAGGACACCGAGCTTGGTCGCTTCGTCGCGCTCAAATTCCTGCCTGAAGATCTTGCCCATGACTCCCAGGCGCTTGAAAGATTTCGCCGAGAGGCACGTGCAGCGTCTGCCCTCAACCATCCCAACATCTGCACGATCTACGAAATCGGCAAGCACGGCGACCATTCCTTCATCGCCATGGAGTATCTGGACGGGCTGACACTCAAGCACCACATCGGCGGGAAGCCCTTGGAGATTGACACGGTGCTGTCACTGGCAATCGAGATCGCCGACGCACTCGATGCCGCGCACACAGCGGGCATCGTTCATCGCGACATCAAGCCCGCGAATATCTTCGTCACGAAGCGTGGGCACGCCAAGATTCTCGATTTCGGTCTGGCTAAGGTTATTCCTGTCCTCAGCAACGTGGGAATTGCAGATGTAGAGCAATCGACCGTCACGTTGGAAGAGCATCTGACCAGTCCCGGCACGGCAGTTGGAACCATCGCTTATATGTCGCCGGAGCAAGTGCGAGCCAAAGAACTGGACGCACGGACAGACCTATTCTCATTTGGAGCGGTTCTCTACGAGATGGCGACCGGGCAGTTGCCGTTTCGTGGAGAAAGCACAGGGGTGATCTTCAAAGCCATTCTGGACGCCACGCCCACGCCAGCCGTGCGGTCGAACCCCGACGTGCCAACCGATTTAGAACGGATCGTCA